>CAZQRX010000063.1:0-15354 GCA_964595845.1 uncultured Occallatibacter sp.
GAGGCAAACGGCCCGTTGGTGCGCGCCTCGGTGCCCAGCTTGGGCCGCGTCGCCGTCACCCCGCTCCCCACCAGGGCGTACAGCGTATCGGCGCCGGCGTCGGAACTTAGCAGCAAAGGTCCGTGATACTCCTCCTCCACCAACGGAGCCTTGCGCAGATCGGTGAGCGAGGCGATCAGCACGACCGCCTTTTTCTCGAAGACCTCCGGAGCATCCAAATCCTTGAGCGAAGTTCCGGTGGTCGAATAGGAAAGGTCCAGCCTCATTCCGTCAGCCGCCTGCGTACCTACACTGAAAGATTCCTGGTAGCCGGAAGCCGATTTGCGCACAATGGTCCCTTCGCTCGTCACTAGCCAGATGGTCGTTACCCGCGCGGAAAAACTTCCCACGGAGTACTGCACGTCGCGCTGGCCGGCTTTCACGCCTGCGTCGGTGCGATAGAGGCCGGTGTCGCGCGCTACCCGGGCCGTCCATGCGGCCTCGTCCACCTTCAGCCGGAGCGGCTCGGCCAGGGAGATGACCGGCGTCTCCTTGCTGAAGTCGTCGGCCTGCGGAGGTGTCTCCACTTGCTTGAGTTCGGCCTGCTTCTGCGCGTAGGCCGCCAACGCGTTCTTGTAGGCCTGATCGGTGGCCGCCCATAAAGCCGACCGCAGCGCAATCGGGTCGTCGTCCAGAGCCTCCAGTTGGACCGCGCCGTCGCTCCGGCCACCGGAGCTGTCGGTCTTGTAGTCACCCACCCGCACCGTCACGCGCGCCACGCGCCCGTGATTGCGCCGGGAGCTGCTAGTCGCTCCAAACTCCGCCTTGGCCTCGAAGCCGTCAACCTCTTCGATGCGGTACTGGATGAAGAACGGCTTCTGAAAATCCTTCAACTGCAACTGGTCCTTGCTGCGGTCCATCTCCGTGAGCATGGCCTTCAGCACGGGGTCTTTCTCGGCATCGGAGCGGGTGGGCTGGGCGGGAGTCTGTCCAGCCGCGCTCAGGCAGGCTGCGCCGAGGATGGCCGCAAGAAATCCGGCTCCGGCAAATAGTGCAACAGGACGAATCGACTTCATTGCGCCTCCTTCTTTGCGGGTGCAACCGCTTCCGCGCCAGGCATCGGCAATATCGGCGGCCGGGCCGTGCCCTGCGACTGCTTCTGTGTCTCCAAGTCTTGCAGCAGCATGGCCGGGGACACCGCGCTGACCGGAATCGTGCCCGACTCCGCGCCGCACTCGCCATTGAAGATCTCGCTCTTGTCACCCGTAACCAAAATACTCTTCATCGCCGCCAACGGCGTGCCCACGATGCTCACTCCGCGCACCAGCTCATCCGGCCGCCCGTCCACATACACCCGCCAAACCACCAGCGGAATGACTTCAAATGCCTGCGGCGAGCGGCGCTGAGTGACCGCGAAGCCGGAGGAGATGTCCTCGAAGTAAAGCCCGTAGGTCTTGCCCTGCTTCTTGGCTTCTTCGATCAACTGCTTGCGCAGTTCGGCCTCAGGCACAGTCTTGGTCGAAGTCACAATCAGATTGCCCTGCCGTCCGGTGGGCACATGCCCGGTCGACGCGCGGCCGTGGCCATTCGAGTTGGCAAAGCTGGCAATCGGCAGCCGCGACATCAGAAAAGTCTTCAGCACGCCATCCTGAATCAGATCCACGTGCCGCGCCTTCTGGCCCTCATCGTCATAGTCGTAGCTGCCGCTCAGCCAGGTTGTGCCGAATTTAGCGACGGTGGGATCGTCGGCCACCGACAGAAACGTAGGCAGCACCTCCTTGCCCACCTCCTTGGTAAAGGTCTGCCCCTCTTCATCGCCGCGCTGCCGCTGGCCTTCGAGCCGGTGACCCAGCACTTCGTGGAAGAAGACTGCCGCCGCCCGGCCGGAAAGAATCGACGGCCCGTCAAAGGGTTCGGTCACCGGAGCCTTGCGCAGCGCCTCCAGGCTGTTGCCCAGCTCGCGCACAGCCGCTTCCATCTCCGACTGCGCGGGCAAGCCCTCCGCCGTCTCGGCCTCAAAGGTTTGTGAGCGGAACATATCCATTCCGTCGTCGGCGCGGGTCACGGCAATCACCACTACCCGCGCCTGCGTGTGCGGCGTCAACACCCGCGAACCTTCTGACGAAACAAAGTAGTCGGTCTCATTCTGCACCGAGAGCATCGCCACGTTCTGGTTCACATCCGGGAAGTCGCGGAAGAGCCGCGAGAGCGCCCGAATGCGCTGCTCCCAGGCCGCGCGGTCGATCTTTACCGGCGGCGCCGGCTTGCCGATGTGCTGCTGCGGCGCCTCCTGGCTGAAGTCCGGCGAGGAGTCTTCCTCCTTGGCGCGGACTTCTGCTTCCGTTTTTACCTGCAGATAGTTCTCCAGCGCTTTTCCGTAGCCGGCGTTGGTGGCCAGCCACAGCGACCGCGCCAGCGCCTCCCGGTCGTCTGCCAAGGGTAGAGAGGCGCTATTGACCGCCGAACTGCGATGGCTTCCGTGCGTGTTGTCCAGCTTTGGCTCGCCCAGCCGCACCTGCACATCGGCCACGCGCAGATGATTGGAGGAGCTGTTGACCAGCGCCCCGTACTGCGCGCTGATGACCACTATGTCAGCGTCGCTCACTGCGTAACTTAGAAAGTAGGGCGGCAACTGCTTGTCGTCGCCCTGCTTGCCCAGCGAGGTAAAGGCGCGATGCAGCTCGGTCGTCATTGCATCGAGGAGCACCGGCGCGGCCTGCTGCTGCGACACGGCAGCCACTGGCAAGACCAACGCCAAAACGGCAGAAACCGCGCGGATACCAGATCTATTGGCTGTCCGCTTTCCGAAGGCAAAGAAAATCTTTCTCATAGTTTGAAAATCTCGGAAAAACGTCTTCATGCAGGATTCTCTCAGAGTAGGCTACTCAAGAGGAAACTGTTTTTTGTCTTATAGGGCTCGGCCGCCTTTACCGCCTGGCTGTCCCGCCGCTTCGGCCCGCGCTGGCAATTGGGCGGACCGGATGGCACAGTCCCGCTCGACAGCCGCCAAGGCTTCCTGGTGCTGCTCTTCGCCCTCTCGGTCGCCAGCCTCATCCTGCAACCGGCCGGCAACTCCTTCAGCCGCCACTTCGAGCACGAGGCCGACGTCTATGGACAGGAGGCCATTCCCGGCTTGGTCGCCAACCCGCAAAAGACCGCCGTCTCCGCCTTCAACCACCTGGGCGAAGCCTGGCTCGAAGATCCCAATCCCAGCCTCTTCATCGAGTTCTGGGAGTACAGCCACCCCAGCGTCCAAACCCGCGCCAGCTTCGCATCGCACTACGATCCCTGGGCCAACGGCGGCCACGGCAGGTTCTTTGAGAAATAAGGGAGCCGTCCCTTCCTTTACAATTTCACCATGCAATTCCTCTCGCTCTCCCGCCGCCGCACCGACGCCTTTCCGCCGGAAGCCTTCACCCCGGAGCTGGTCGCCCGCGAGGGCCGGCGCGTCCGCGAGCTCTACGCTTCCGGCATTCTCCGGCAGATCTGGCGGCGCACCGATCTGCCCGGCGCGGCCATTCTCTGGGAGGCCCCCAGCGAGGCCGAAGTTCGCGCCGCCCTCGCCGGCCTGCCCATCTTCGAGGCCGGAATGTTGGAAATCGTGCTCATCGCCCCGCTCGCACCCTATCCCGGCTTCGGCCCCGCATAAGGCTCAAACGGGCTCCAGTCCCCCAGTCCCTAATCCCTCAGTCCCTTAGTCCCTAGTCCTCTAGTCCCCTAGTCCCTTAGTCCCTCAGTCCCCGTTTTCCTCACCCCTCCATCAACGTCCGCGACGTACACTGAAATGTCGTTCAATATGGAGGGGACCAGCCATGCCTTATCCCGCAAACTACCGTTACACCCGCGAGCATGAATGGATTGAGCTTACGGGCAACATCGGCGCCATCGGCATTACCGACTACGCCCAGAACTCCCTCGGCGACATCGTCTACGTAGACACGCCCAAGGTCGGCGACTCGGTCACCGCCAACGCGAGCTTCGGCTCGGTGGAGAGCGTGAAGGCGGTCAGCGACCTCTTTTCGCCTGTCACCGGCACGGTCACCGCCGTCAACGAGGAGCTGAAGAATGCCCCCGACAAGCTCAACGAGAAGCCCCACGAAACCTGGATCATCAAGGTCGAGCTGGCAGACCCCGCCGAACTCAACGACCTGCTCGACGCCGCCGCCTACGAGGCGTTCATTGCGGAAGAAAGCTAGAAGCAAGCTGTCAGCTATCAGCTTTCAGCTCTTAGCTTGAGATTGGAAGCAACTGCTGCCAGAACTCTCCATTTGTTCTATTACGGCTGGCCGAACGCTGGCCTGCCCAACGGGCTTTTAGCTGAAAGCTGAAAGCTGAGGGCTGAAAGCTGCAAATGCGCTACTTACCCAAATCTCCCGCCGAGCGGGAGCAAATGCTGGCCGAAATCGGCGCTTTGTCCATTGACGATTTGTTCGCCGTCATCCCCGCCGGGCATCGCCTGAACCGCGATCTGTACGTGCCCCGCGCGTACGCCGAGAGCGAGATCATCGACTACTTCCGCGCGGCGGGCGCAAAGAACGCCACTGATTACGCCAGCTTCCTGGGCGCGGGAGCCTATCGCCACTACCGCCCGGTCATCATCGACTCACTGATTCAGCGCGGCGAGTTTCTGACGAGTTATACGCCCTATCAGGCCGAAATCTCGCAGGGCACATTGCAGGCGATCTTCGAGTTTCAAACGATGATCGCCGAGCTGACCGGCATGGACGTCGCAAACGCCAGCATGTACGACGGTTCAACCGGCGCGGCCGAAGCGGTGATGATGGCCGTTCGAGTGACCGGCCGCCATAAGGCAGTCGTTGCCTCGACCGTCCATCCCGAATACCGCGAGGTGCTGGCCACCTATGCGAAGCACCAAGGCCTGCCCACGACTCTGGTCGGCTACAACGCCGAAACCGGACGCCTCGACCTGGCCGCGCTGGAAGCGGAAGTTACTCAGGAAACAGCGGCAGTGTTAGTGCAAAGCCCTAACTTCTTTGGAGTGATCGAAGACATTCCGGCCATCGCCGCTATTGCCCACGCCAAAAGCGCGCTGCTGATTGTCTCCATTGCCGAAGCTATCTCGTTGGGCGTGGTTCGCCCACCGGTTGAGGCGGACATCGTCAGCATGGAGGCGCAATCTTTCGGCGTCGCGTTGAGTTATGGCGGCCCGTTCTGCGGCGTGATCGCGGCGAAAGAACAATTCGTCCGCCAGATGCCGGGCCGCCTCGTCGGCCAAACCGTTGACAGCAGCGGCTATCGCGGCTTTGTGCTGACGCTTTCCACCCGCGAGCAGCACATCCGCCGCGAAAAGGCCACATCTAACATATGCACCAATCAAGCCCTGGTCGCGCTGATGGCGACAATCTTCTTGAGCGTCTACGGCAAAGAAGGCATCCGCGAGTTAGCCGAGCATAACTTAGCCAAAGCAAATTACGCCGCGCAAACGCTCAGTTCACAACCCGGCGCAAAACTTCTTTTCAAAGGCGCGCCCCGCTTCCACGAGTTTGTTTTACAAACCGAAGAGTCTCCGGCGCAATGGAGTCAGCGCCTCCTCGACAACAAGATCGTCGGCGGCATCGATCTGAGCCGCTGGTATCCCGAACTGCAAAACTGCACCCTCTGGTGCGCCACCGAAGTTATTACTCGCGCTAACATCGATACCGCGGCCAATGCTCTGGCAGCCAAGCTCGTGGAGGCATTATGACTACCGACGCAATGATTCTTCCTCGCGCAACCACTGGCAAAGTCCGCTCCCATCAGACGCAGAACGAAGCTCTGCTCTTCGAAAAATCCTCGCCGGGCAAGCGCGCCTACAAGCTGCCTCCGCTCGATGTACCTGAGGTCGATGCGGCAACTCTGCTCGGCGCGGCCCATCGCACTACTCCAGGCGAGTTACCTGAGTTAAGCGAGATCGAAATCATTCGCCACTTCACGCGCCTCTCGACCTGGAATTACGCCATCGATCTGGGAATGTATCCGCTCGGCTCCTGCACGATGAAGTACAACCCGCGCGTGAACGAGTTAGTCGCCCGCATCGAGGGCCTCGCCGAGGCGCATCCCTACCGGCCAGACTCACTCGCCCAGGGGATTCTCGAAGTCATCGAACTACTCCAGCGCTGCCTGCTGGAAATCACCGGCATGGACGCGATCACTCTTCAGCCGGCCGCCGGCGCGCATGGGGAATTTACCGGAATCTTGTTAGTCCGCGCATGGCATGAGTCGCAAGGAAACGCGCGCAAAAAGATACTGATCCCCGACTCCGCTCACGGCACGAACCCCGCGACCGCGGCCATCTGCGGCTACACCGTCGAGAACCTGAAATCTAACTCCGAGGGCGGCATCGACTTGGAGGCACTAACTCGGCAGGTGGATGAGGAAACCGCCGCGCTGATGCTGACTAATCCCTCGACGATTGGCGTCTTCGAGAGCCAGATCGCGCAGATCGCCGAGATTCTCCACGCCAAGGGCGCGCTGCTCTACATGGACGGCGCGAACATGAACGCGCTGGTGGGCAAGGCGCGCCCCGGCGACTTCGGCGTGGATGTGATGCACCTGAACCTGCACAAGACTTTCTCGACCCCGCACGGCGGCGGCGGACCCGGCTCCGGCCCGGTGGCTTGCAAGACCTTTCTGGAACCGTTCCTGCCGACTCCGGTACTCCACCAAAACGAAAACGGCACTAAGTCCTGGAGTTATGACCGGCCTAACTCCGTAGGCCGCGTCCGCGCCTTTTACGGCAACGTGGGAATGTTCATTCGCGCGCTGGCTTACATACTGGCCAACGGACCAGACGGCCTGCGCCAGACCACCGAAGACGCCGTACTCAACGCCAACTACATACGCGCCAAGCTCGAAGACATCTACGAGTTACCTTACAAGACCGCGTCGATGCACGAGGTGGTCTTCAACGACAAGCGGCAGAGGGCGCTCGGGGCCACGACCGGCGAGATCGCCAAGCGGCTGATCGACTATGGCTTCCATCCCTACACGGTCAGCTTCCCGATGATCGTCCACGGCGCGCTGATGATCGAGCCGACGGAGAGCGAGTCGCTGGAGGAGCTCGACCTGTTCATCGCAGCCATGCGCGCCATCGCCCGCGAAGTCGAGGAAACGCCGGAGTTAGTCAAGACCGCCCCGCACTCGACCCGCGTTTCAAAGCTCGACGAAGTACAGGCGGCCCGCAAGCCGATTCTGCGCTGGAGGAGAACAGCTTAGAACAAAACCACGATTTCAAGGCATGAATGTGTCATTTCCTCAACGCCGGGAAACTACATATTTGTTTGTGGGCGCGCTTTGCAAGTGGCGTTTATGATTTGTACGGGCCTGGCTTTGCGCCCGCGGAGAAGTCATCTTGCACATTGTTTTTGCCGCCTCGGAGTGCGTGCCGTTTGCCAAGACAGGCGGATTGGCGGACGTGGTGGGCGCGCTGCCGCCGGAGCTGGTCAAGCTGGGCCACCAGGTTACCGTCTACCTGCCGCTCTATGTGAGCGTGCGCCGGCATCTTGCGGGCGAATTGACCTACGCGATCCGCTCCATCACCATTCCGTTTCAGTCCTACGACCGCCTTGCGGGCATTGTGGACGGCGGCAGGCGCGACGGAGTGCAGTACTACTTTGTCGATTGCCCGGAACTCTTCGATCGGCCTGGGCTGTATGGAACGGCCGCGGGCGATTATCCGGACAACGCCGAGCGCTTTGCGCTCTATTGCCGTGCGGTGCTGGAGGCGAGTAAGCAGTTGGGTGTGCCCTCGGTCTTCCATGTGCATGACTGGCAGGCGGCGTTGATTCCTGTCTACCTGCGCACAACCTACAACTCCGACCCAGCGCTGAGCCGCGCCGCGGTAGTACTGACGATTCACAATGCCGCCTACCAGGGCGCATTTCCGCCGGCGACCACCGAGCTGTTGCTCTTTCCCTGGGAGGTTTTCACGCTGGACAAGGTGGAGCAGTATGACCGCTTCAACTTCCTCAAAGGCGGACTGGTCTACGCCGACATTCTCACCACGGTGAGCCGCAGGTATGCCGAGGAGATTCAGACGGCGGAGTTCGGCGAAGGGCTGGACGGCGTGCTGCGCGAACGCTCTCAAGATATGCGCGGGATTCTGAACGGCGTGGACTATACGCAGTGGAATCCGGCCACGGACGCTCACCTGGCGGCGCATTACACCCCGGAGAATCTGGCCGGGAAGCGCGCCTGCCGCGCCGATCTGCTGAGCGCTGTTGGATTGGAGCGGACGAACGACTCTACGCCAGTGATCGGCATTGTCTCGCGTTTTGCCGCGCAGAAGGGCTTTGACTTGCTGGAGGAGATCGCGGGGCGGTTGTCGGAGCTGGAAGTGGCCGTGGTGGCGCTGGGCTCGGGTGAGCCGGCCTACGAGAAGTTCTTCCGCGATTGGGCCTTCTGGAACAAGGCTAATGTGGCTGTGCGCATTGGCTACAACGACGCGCTGGCGCACAAGATCGAGGCCGGGACGGATCTGTTTCTGATGCCCTCGCTCTATGAGCCGTGCGGGCTGAACCAGATTTATTCGCTCAAGTACGGCACGGTCCCGGTGGTGCGAGCGACCGGCGGCCTGGACGACACTATCGAGGAGTGGAACCCGCAGCAGGGAACCGGGACGGGCTTCAAATTCAAGGGTTTGAGCGGTGGGGCGCTGCTGGCGGAGATTGAGCGGGCGCTGGCTGCCTTCGAAGACCAGGTCGGCTGGAAGCGGCTGATGCTGAACGGCATGGCGCGGAACTATAGCTGGGAGCAGCCGGCGCGGGAGTATGCAGCGGTTTATGAGGAAGCGGCAAGCAGACGGGCGTGAAGAGGACTAAAGTGGAGTTGGAGAGGCTGCCAAGCCCTCGAGTCCCGGAAGCGCCGCAATGGAAAGAGTGGAATCGAAATGCCTGAAACGATTGATTGGCCCAAGTTGACTTCGCCGCCGCCGCGCCGCAGCCGCCGCGGATTGCTCTTCTTCATCGCCATCGTTGCCGTTGTCATTTTCGGCAGCCGCGGCGCAATCTCCTTCTGGGTTGACCTGCTTTGGTTCAGGTCGCTCGGCTATAGTGAGGTTTTCTGGAAGACGCGCGGCCTGGAGTGGGGCATCTTTGCAGGCTTTTTTGCGCTGACATTTCTTCTGTTGATGGGAATCTTTTCCGCGCTCAAGCACGCCCACGAGGACGATTTGCCCGCGGATCACACCATCTTCATCGGCGGGCAGCCGATCAATCTCTCGCTCAAGCCGGTGCTGCGCCTGGTTTCCATCGGCGGCTCGCTGGTTATCGCTCTCATTACCGGCGGCGCAATGGCCGCGGATTGGCAGACGCTGGCGCTCTGGTGGTACGCGCCGCAGGGCGCGGGCGTGGCCGATCCCATCTTCGGCCGGCCGCTCGGCTTCTATCTCTTCACGCTGCCGGCGTGGCAGTTAATTCTCGGCTGGCTGCTGACGCTCAGCGTAATCAGTTGCGTGCTCGCGGTAATATTTCTGCTGGTCTCCGGCAGCTCGCGCGCGCTCAGCGGCAGCCGCGAAAGCCTCAGCGAGCTGCCCTGGCGCGGGCTTTCCATCTCGGCCGCATTTTTGTTGCTTATCGTTGCCGGTCGTGTCTTTCTCGGCCGCTTCGAGCAGCTCTTCGAGCACCATACCATCTTCGACGGGGTGACTTACACCGGCGCGCACGTGACGCTCACTGGAATGTTAGTCGTGTGCGTGGCGCTCATTCTGGGAGCGGTGATCGCGATGGCGGGCGGCTTGTTTGCGCCGCGCGGGCGCTGGCTGATCGTCTCTGTTCTTCCGGCCGTGATCTGTTACGCCGGGGTCGGGGTTGTGGGCTGGTATGTCAGCAGCTTTGTCGTCAAGCCCAACGAACTGGTTCGCGAGCAGCCTTACATTGCTAATAACATCGAGATGACTCGGCAGGCTTATGGCCTGGACCGCTTCCAGCAGCGCGAGTTTCCCGCCGAAACCACCGTGGACGCGACCGATCCGGCCAACAATCAGGCCACGCTGCAAAATATCCGCCTGTGGGACTGGCACGCGCTCCAGGATACGTTGCGCCAGATTCAGGAGATTCGCACTTACTACGACTTTCCCGACATTGACATTGACCGCTATAACATCAATGGCTCGGTGCGCGAGGTGATGCTTGCCGCGCGCGAACTGAATGTGGACAAGCTTCCGGAGAGCAGCCGCAACTGGATCAACGACAAGCTGATTTACACGCACGGTTACGGCATCACGATGAATCCGGTGAATGGATTCACGAGCGAAGGGCTGCCCACGCTGCTGCTGAGCAATATGCCGGTGCAAAGCACGGCGCCGGGGCTGAATGTAACTCGACCCGAGATTTACTTTGGCGAGCAGACCAATACCGATGTCTACGTGAAGACGCGCCAGCAGGAGTTCAACTACCCGCAGGGCGACACCAACAACCTTGCCTACTATCAGGGCAACGGCGGCATCGAGTTAGGCGGCTTTTTGCGCCGGGCGCTGATTGCCTTCGACCGCGGCGACCTGGCCAAGCTGCCCTTCAGCGACGATGTAAACTCTGAGAGCCGGTTGCTGATGCGGCGCACTTTGCGCGAGCGCGTCGCGGCTCTGGCGCCATTTCTCACCTTCGATCAGGACCCGTATATTGTTCTCGGCGAAGATGGAAAGCTCTCCTGGATTCTCGATGCTTTCACGCAGTCTGACACTTATCCCTACTCGACGCATTACTCGGTGGGCGGCCAGGATCTTAACTACATGCGGAACAGCGTTAAGGTGGTGATTGACGCCTATGACGGGACAACGACGTTTTATGTCTTCGATGCGCAAGATCCGATTCTGGCTGCCTATCGCGGCATCTTCCCGAGCTTATTCAAGGATGCCTCCGCCATGCCGCCTGATCTGCGCAAGCATGTTCGCTATCCGGAGTTACTGCTCAAGCTGCAAGCCGAAGTCTACGGCCTCTATCACATGACCAATCCCGAAGTCTTCTATAACCGCGAAGACTTATGGACAGTGGCGACGGAGGTTGGCCTGGGCGAAAGCGGCGCGCAGCAGACGCAGTCGATGGTGCCTAACTTCGTGCTGATGAAGCTGCCCGGCGAGAACGGCGTCGAGTTTGTGGAGATTCTGCCCTTTACGCCGGCCAATCGTAACAATCTTATTGGCTGGATCGCGGGGCGCTCGGACGGCGAGCACTACGGGACTTCGATCGTCTATGACTTTCCCAAGACGAAGTTAGTCGATGGGCCATTGCAGATCGAGGCGCGCATCGATCAGAACGCGCAGTTATCGGGCCAGTTGACGCTGTGGAATCAGCAGGGCTCGCATGTGCGGCGGGGAACGCTGCTGGTGATTCCATCTGGACGCGCGCTGCTTTATGCGGAGCCGATTTACCTGCAAGCCGACCGCAGCCCCATGCCGGAGCTGCGGCTTGTCGTGCTGGCGCTGCAAGACAAGCTCGCCTACGGGCCAACCTTCGAGGCGGCGCTCTCGTCGCTCTTCGGCGGAAATATCTCCTCGCTAAGCGCGATGGAGTCTCCGGCAGGGCCAACGGCGGCGCAGGCGGGCGCGCCCGCTCCCACGCAAGACTTGAATGCGCTGATCGCGCAGGCGAGCAAGGACTTTGACGATTATCAGCGGCTCACAGCGGCGGGGAAACTGGCCGAGGCCGGAGCGAAGCTGGAAGAGTTGAAGCAAGTAATCGGCAAACTGGGCGCGCGGGCCAAGTAGTTTTCGTGGTTTCCCAGGTCCGAAAGTCCGGACCTGGGAAACCCAGTTGTCTGAAATTCGGTCTTACAATATCGGTTTCGTTTTCCTGAGCTTTTCAAGGCTTTCCCGAACTGATTTGGCTCTCTTTAAAATTTTGATTTCATTTGAATTTAATCCGCATATGACCTCGAAGACTTTGTCTCGTTCAGCTTCGAACTCGTGAATTCTGTTAATGAAATCCTGTTCTGTGGGAAGCTTTCCATATTTTTGAAATTGTCTCCAAGTAAATAGAATAATCGGTGCCATCTTATAACTTTTCGTTTCGTTACACCCTCGCGCACCAGGAATTCGTGGCTGCTTGCTGCAACAAGGCAACACTGTATCCCATGTGTAATCACCATTATCTTTGCGGTCCAAACCGGCTGCCGCTATTGGAAGCGGTTTCTCGCAATAGAAGCATTGGTCAGAAGACACTATCGCAGCATATTGCTGTAAGCTCAACTCCCAATTATGATTATTGTGCTTGGCTTGAGAACGTCCTGCTGTATATCTTCCGCCAATTGTTCGTGATTTTATTTTTGTGTGTGCATTTTCACATTTCCGGCAACGACCATAGCCCGTTTTGACAACATCGGGCGAAGCATTTTCATTTATCAATGGTTCCTTACATCGACTACATTCACCTTTCATCTTTCCTCCGCTGTCGTGTACTCTATCCCCCCGTCTTATTCTAGCGCGAGAGTGGAAACCGATTTGACGGCGGAAAAAAGGCGTGTGGCTGTGAAAATTCGAGAAAACTTTCCTCAGTGGCTAAAGCCCGTCCGTTTTTGCGGCTCTTGCGGCACGACTGAAGTCGTGCCCTTTCAAGACATCGGCTCAATCGGAGAGTTCTTAGCCGTTTGTCTTCGGGAATGTCGCTGCGACGATCTGCTCGACTTGGCGCAGCCAAGCGGCGCGTTGTTCCGGTGTGCTGGTGATCACCACGCTGAAGGTCTCGCGAACGACGTTCTTCACGTCGCAGAAATCAAAAATGCATCTCTTCCAGAGATTGTCGAGTGGGTCGCCGAAGACTTCCAGTTCGCGCTCCGGCGGAGTGTTCGAGGTGTTGAAGATGACCGCCGTCCGCGCCCGAAGCAGGCCGACCGGCACTCCCTCGCCGTCGTCGCCCTCCGCAAATTTGTAAGCCACGCCGGGGCGGAAGGCGCGATCGATCCAGCCCTTCATCGCGGCCGGCGGCTGGCCCCACCAGTTGGGATGAACGATGACCAATCCCTCCGACCGCTGCAACTCTTCGCAGTAGAGCGCCAGGTCCGAGGGAGGCTGAGTCTGCGCGTCCAGCTCGGCGGAGGGCAGTAGGGGATCGAAGCCCTCTTCATAGAGGTCATGAAAGCGGACGGTGTGCCCGCCGCGCTTGAGCGTGCGGCAGGCAGCCAGGGCGATGGCGTGGTTGAAGCTGCGCGGCTCGGGATGCGCAAGAATGACGGAGATTTCCATAGATAAAGGCCAGCATAACACAGACTTTCCAGGGTATAGGCAGGACAGGAAGCAAAATCAGGCGCGAGCCGCACACGGCCAGGCCCTGCATCCCGCTGGGAGCGGGAGGCGTGATGCATCTCTTGACCGCCTTGAAAGCTAATTATCGGATATTCCACATTTATGAGTGTGACGCAGATCACAGCCGACCATACTTTCCGCTGAGTACCGTCTCTTACATCCACGGTGAGCCAGAGGCGGCTACCGAAAGACGTTTGATTGCCAGCAGCGGCTTCCCGGTTCCAGCACGCAGAGTGAGGTAGACATGGGTCAATCCATTTGGAATTCAATGCAGCAGAAGGGCTACAGCCGCAGAGATTTTCTGCAATTCTGCGCCGCGGCCGCAACGGTGGCTGGCTTCGGTCAAACCGGCGTTGCCCAGGTCGTCTCGGCCTTTGAAAAGAAAGACAAACCGGCTGTGGTGTGGCTGCACTTCCAGGAGTGCACCTGTTGCAGCGAGTCGTTCATTCGCGCGTCGCACCCGATTGTGCTGGATGTGCTGCTGGACGTGCTGAACCTGAACTACACCGAGACGCTGATGGCGGCCTCCGGCTTCCAGGCGGAGAAGTGCCTCACTGACACCATCACCAACAACAAGGGCAAGTACATTGTGCTGGTGGAAGGCGCGGTTCCCACCAAAGAGGACGGCGTCTACTGCATGATCGGCGGCAAGACGGCCGAATCGATCTTGCAGACGGTAGCCAAGGATGCGGCCGCGGTGGTGGCGTGGGGCAGTTGCGCCTCCAACGGATGCGTGCAGGCGGCCAGGCCGAACCCGACCGGCGCCACGCCGATCTACAAGCTGGTGGACAAGCCTGTGATCAACGTGCCCGGCTGCCCGCCCATCGCCGACGTGATGATGGGCGTGGTGACGCACCTATTAGTGCTAGGCCAGCTTCCGGCGCTCGACAGCCAGGGCCGGCCCAAGGAGTTTTACGGCCGCCGTGTGCACGACACCTGCTATCGCCGCCCCAACTACGACGCCGGCTTGTTCGTCGAGTCGTTTGACGACGAGAACGCGCGCAAGGGCTATTGCCTGTACAAGATGGGCTGCCGCGGCCCGGTCACTTACAACGCTTGCAGTGTCATCAAGTGGAACGAAGGCACCAGCTATCCCATCCAGTCCGGCCACGGCTGCATCGGTTGCAGCGAGGAGGGCTTCTGGGACAACGGCCCGTTCTATCAACACCTGGCATCGTTCCCCGGCTTCGGCATCGAGAGCACCGCGGACACCATCGGCACGGTGGTGGGAGTGGCCACGCTGGCCGGAGTCGCCGCGCACGCCGTGGTGACCAACATACGCAAACGGAGCGTGATTGCGGAAGTCCACGCCGAAGACCAGAAGGAGTCGTAAGAGCCTATGACACGCATTGTCGTCGATCCGGTCACTCGCATTGAAGGCCACCTGCGCATCGAGGCAGTGGTGGAAAATGGCGTCATCACAGACGCATTCAGCGCAGGCACGATGGTGCGCGGCCTGGAGAAGATTCTCATGGGCCGCGATCCGCGCGACGCCTGGGCCATCACCGAGCGCGTCTGCGGCGTCTGCACCACGGTACACGCGCTGACCAGCGTCAGGGCCGTCGAGAGCGCGCTGGGCATCACCATTCCGCCCACCGCCGAAATCATCCGCAACATCATGATGACCACGCAGTACGTGCAGGATCACGTGATCCACTTCTATCACCTGCACGCGCTGGACTGGGTGGACATCGTCAACGCGCTCAAGGCCGATCCCAAGAAGGCCGCGGAGATTGCGGCAACTTTCTCCAAGTGGGACAAGAACACGCCCACCTATTTCGCCGAAGTGCAGGACAAGATCAAGGCCTTTGCCGCCAGCGGGCTGGGCATCTTCGCCAACGGCTACTGGGGCCATCCGGCCTACAAGCTGCCGCCGGAAGTCAATCTGATCGCGGTGGCGCACTACCTGGACGCGCTGGTCTGGCAAAAGGAGATCGTCAAGATTCACGCTGTCTTCGGCGGCAAGAATCCGCATCCGAATTATTTAGTCGGCGGCGTGCCCTGTTCCATCAACATGAATGAAGTGGCGGCGATCAACAGCGAGCGGCTCAACCTGGTCAAGCGGCTGATCGATCAGGCGGATGAGTTCCTCAACGAGGTCTACATTCCCGACCTGCTGGCTGTCGCCGGCTTCTACAAGG
>CAZQRX010000064.1:0-14812 GCA_964595845.1 uncultured Occallatibacter sp.
ACATTGCGGTCATGCGCAATCTGCGCCATCTGCTTGTAGTTCTTGCTCAGGTTTTCTTTATCCTGCCGGAGCTGATTGAAGCTTTCGGTCTTGAGCAGCATGCGGGTGTAGGACCCGGCCAGCCCCACGATTGTAAAGGCCCCCACCAGCGCGGCGGCCACAAATCCATATACATACTGAAGCGGCAGGGGAATCTTGCGAATCCGGCCGTCTTCATCTCTGGCGACAAATAGAATGTAATAGCGCTTGCGCAGCATTTTCGCCTTTCATCCTGCCGTAAGCAGGGCCGCAATTCGCCGTGTACTCAATCAAAGCCAAGGCAACAGAGCCGTTCGACCCCCAAAACAACGCATCTCGCCCCAACGGGCGCGCTTCTGTAACGTTTGTTAAGGTTAGCAAACCGGCCCTTGCCCAGTCAACGGAATTCTCCACAACACACTGACAACATCGTCGAAGAATTGGTGCAAAATTGCCCATTTATGATGCTCGGCCAGTAATAATCCTTACGACTTTGTCATATTCTCGTAGAGTGGGCATGAAGCGCACCCATTCAGGAATTTACGCCGGACGAGGCGAACGCGCCCTGCTCGTCGAGATACGCAAGCGGGCAGCCCGCTCCTCGGCCGGCGGCCTTCGCCTGGGCATCGGCGACGACTGCGCCCTGCTGGCTCCGCGCCAGGGCGAGGAAGTGTCTGTAACAACGGATTTATCGATCGCCGGCCGTCACTTCCGCCTCGACTGGCACCCGCCTGAAGCCGTTGGCCATCGCGCCCTGGCGCGCGGCTTGAGCGACCTGGCCGCGATGGGCGCTCGTCCCGTAGCCGCCTTTCTTTCACTGGGTTTACCGCGCGAGCTGACAATCGCTTCGGGCCGCCGGCGCTCCTGGGTCCAACGTTTTCTTGACGGCCTTCTTGCCCTGGCTGAGGCCCACAATACCCCTCTGGCCGGCGGAGACCTCGCCGAATCTCCGATCGCCGTGGCCGACATCGTCCTCGTCGGCGCCGTTCCCCAGGGCCGCGCGCTGCTCCGCTCCGGCGCGCACCCCGGCGATATGCTCTACGTCACCGGCGCTCTCGGCGGAGCTGCCGCCGGACTCGCGCACCTGGCCGAGCTAGCCCAAGCCCAGCCCGCCGCGCCTAACCCGCCCCTCATCCCCAAAAAGCTGAAAGCGATGTTCGCCCCGCACCTCTATCCGCAGCCGCGCATCCATCAGGGCCTCTGGCTCCAGCGCCGCTGCATGGCCTCCGCCGCACTCGACCTGAGCGACGGCCTCTCCACCGACCTCGCTCATCTCTGCGAGGAGTCCGGCGTCGCGGCCGAGGTCGATGCAACTCTGCTGCCCATCCACCCGGCCGCAACCCTCGCCCAGGCTCTCCATGGCGGTGAAGACTACGAACTGCTCTTCACCGCGCCCGTCAGCGCCCGCCTGCCCCGCTCCATCGCCGGCGTCCCGGTCACACGAATCGGCCGCATCCTCAAATCCCGCGCCGGCCAGCCCGCCATTACTCTCCTCACGCCGCAAGGCCCCCAGCCGCTGAAGCCGCACGGATGGGAGCATTTCTGCTGAATCAACTCCTGGATAATGAGCGGCAGAGATTTGACTGAAAGTCGAATCCTTTGGAAATGGAGTTTGAAGAGATAATCAGGCTCTTACAACAGCCGCAGCTCCGGGAAATCCTGCGTATAACGCTTCGGGTCCAGTGTCAACAGCCGCTCCGCCTGCACCAGCGCGTGTGCGCCAGTCAGAAAGTCGGCAAGAATGCGCCGCGGACCTTCACTTGTGGCCTTTCTCCGCCGAGCAGCGTAACGTGCATAGCGCAGACCTGCTTCGGTCCAGATCCGTTCTTCCAGCTTGTAATCAATGACGACACCGGTTGCCTCAAGAAACCTATGTACGAACGCCTCAGTCGCACGGGGATAAGCGAGCAACTCCGCAAAGACGAATGGAGAGATAATCAAAGCACCCATTGACTTTGCCTCTTTCAACTGAACCGTGGCCCTCTCCGCCGCCGATTCCCACGACCAGATCGCCGAAAATACATTGGTGTCGATAGCCGTTTTCACTTTTGACCTTCTTCAGAGTTCTTGACCACCCATGGATCGTCATCACGCATCTCGCTAACCCAGGCATTGATTTCTTCCAGAGAAGAAAATGCCGGGAGCGCCCCAAGATAAGCCGTAAAAGGGTTCTTTTCCGTCCGCGCGGGCCGCAGAACGGTGCGCCCGTCCTCGAAGACGAACTCCACGCGGTCGCCCTGTCTGAGACCAAGCCGGTGGCGAACTTCGATGGGCACGGTGACCTGACCCTTGCTGCTGATGGTGCTGGATGGCGGCATCTTTACCTCGATTCCTGAAAGTAAAGATAACATTCCTTACCAGCCCCGTCAATCGATCTTGACCGGATTCACCCTTACGTTCTACTGTCTATCATCGATACATTAAAGACGGCGTGGCGCTCGGCCACGGGGTATCCGCGTCCGCGACCACCTTAATCGGTTCGTGGGAGTCTAACGAGTATGAGGGACATCTTCTGGATAAGCGGCAATCCGCCCGCGGCGCTGGCCATCGTGCTCTGTCCGCCAGGCGGCCGGGGACTGCGCGATGAACTGCTCACCATGAAGATTCGAGGCATTGAAACTCTGGTTTCACTTCTGGGACAGGAGGAAGCCCACCTGCTTGGACTCTCAGAAGAAGGCCGGCTTGCGGAGCAGATCGGATTGCAGTTTCTCTCGTATCCGATTCCCGACGCTCATCTACCGCAAGACAGGGCCTCTTTCAGGGCATTTGCGGGAAGGCTGGCAGATCGTCTCCGCGCCGGGGAAGCTGTTGGCATCCATTGCCGGGGAAGCATCGGCCGATCCGCCGTCGCGGCGGCCTGCGCGCTGATTCATCTGGGCTGGACGCCCAACGCGGCTCTGGCTGCCATTTCGACCGCTCGCGGCATGACCGTGCCCGACACGCAGGAACAGGAAGACTGGATTCTGCACTACAAAGCGTAGCTGTGATGCGCCTCTGAAGGGTCTTATCCAGCTACTGCCGCCTGCTCCCACGCCGGCAGCATCGTCTCATAGGCCGCATAGACGCCTTCGAAGACCGAGTCCCAACTCATCGTCAGCGCATAACTCCGCGCCGCCAGCCGCATCTGGGCATGGCGCGCCGGGTCGGTTAATACACCGGCTATTGCGGCGGCAAACTCTTCATCAGAAACAATCCGTCCGGTCTCACCGTCGCGCACAATCGACGCCGGGCCGCCGTCGGGAGTGACAATAGCCGGAACGCCGCTGGCCAGCGCCTCCAGAATCACGTTGCCGAAGGTGTCGGTGTGCGAGGGAAAGACGAAGAGGTCCATGCGCGCATAAGCCTCGGCCAGCGGCTCGCCCTTCAGCACTCCGGTAAACTCGGCGCGCGGCAGGCGCTCGCGCAGCCAGCCTTCTTCGTTGCCATGGCCGACGATGAGGAAGCGGAAGTTAGTTTGCCCCATCCCTTCCAACTCTTGCTGCACCTTGGCCAGCAGTGCGACGTTCTTCTCCACCGAGAGCCGCCCGACAAAGCCCAGCACGGTTTCGCGGTCATCGGGGTTGCGCCTGCGCTTCTCCGGATTGAAAAGCTCAGCGTCCACGCCGCGCGGCATCCGGTGGCAGGGCCGGCCCGTCGTCCGCTCCAGAAGCGCGCACAGTTCCGGGTTGGGCGCAAAGAGAATGCGAGCCATGGAATAGAAGCGCGCCAGCACGGCCATCGACAGATCCTCGATCTTCTGCCCGACCGCCGCCGATTGGCGCTTAGGCAGCAGGCGCAGAAACCACTCCGAACGCCGCGCCGCGTACTCATGCACATTGGTGTGCCAACTGGCGGCCAGCGGCAGCCGCAGGTGGTGCGCCAGCCATGCGCCCAGCATCCCCACCTCGCTGGGGCCGGTGATGTGAATCAGGTCGGGCTGGAAGCGCTGGAGCACCTTGCAGACGAGCGAATAGTGGCGCAGGAACGCGGGATCGAAGCGCAGGTCTTTTTCCAGGGCAAAGGAGAGAAAGCCGCGCGGCAGCTCCAGCGTCCAAACGCTGCCGTCTTCGGTGACGGCCTGCGCGCGGTCTCCTGCGCGAACGCAAAGAAAGGGCAGACCCCGCCGCCGCGCAAAGTCCTCGAAGTGGCGGCTGGTGTGCGCCACCCCGTTCACCTCATAAAAGGAGTCGGGGAAGTAAGCCACGCGGAGCGGAGTTAGCGGAGTTAGCGTTGCTGGCGGAGTTAGCACTTGGCTTTCTTGAAGTTCTTGTAGTAGAGACATTCATTTCCTCAAGCTCAAAAGACAAAAAGCAAGCGCCGTCCCTACGGGACTCCGCCCTCATCTCCAACCAGCTGCCCCACGCTGAAGCGCGGGGCTAATCAACTCTGCGCCTATGGCGCACGGCGGCAGCTAACCGTACTAACAGCGTTAACTTCGCTAACCCTGCTAACACCACTAACTCTACTAACTCCGTTTACACCGCTAACTCCGCTTATACTGATAGCTCCGCAAACCCCGCTAACCCCGCTCCACCCGTCCTACTCGCCCAGCGCCAGCCGCAACTGGCGCGACTCGCTCCACGCGAGCCGCAACCCGCCTGAGAGCGGCGCCGCGCCCATCAACAGCACCATACTGAGTATCCAGCTCATCGTCCGCGGCGGCCTCTCGTTGGGCCACAACTCGCTCAGCGGCCGGATGACGCCGTTCAGGTCAGGATGATAGACGCGCTCGTCCCAGGTGCGCGAGCCTTGCGGAAACTCCGGGTAATGGCGGATAGCGTCGATGGTCGATTGCAGCAGGCGGTGCTTCCACGGCTGGGCGTATTGCGGCATGAAGAGCATATCGCTCTTTTTCTCCCGCCGAATCTCATGCACGAACTCGGTAAAGCTCGAAGCGTTGCTCAGGTTGAGATTGGCGTTCGGCTCCACGCCGTGCCGGTCGCCGCCGCAGATCAGCAGCATATTCCACTGCTCCGCCAGCCGCCGCACCGCACGGTTCTCGTCCCAGTTGCGCAGCCCGTTCAGCTCCAGCGCGTGCAGATAATTGCCGTTGACGAGCAGGAATTCGTTAACCAGAAACTCGTGCCGCTCCTGGCCGATTAGGTACAAATCCCACAGCGGATGGTTGAAGACCACCAGCACATTCGGTTCCTCGTCCAGCGCGCGCAGAATCTCTGTGAACCGTTTGTCACTAGGGGTTGCGGTGTAATCGGCCAGCGTCGCCATCCACTCGTTCGCCCGGGCGCTGGGCAGGTTGTGCACGCCCAGGTGAAAGGATTGCTCGCCATACGGCGCCGTCCACTCCACCGAAACCGGAATTTGCCGCGCGCTGGGAACCGTGCGCAGCAGCATCGGCGCGTTGATGGTGTCGTGGTCGGTGAGGGAAACCATCGGCGCAAGATCCAGCTTTTCAATCTGCCGGGTTTCCAGGTCGAAGGCCAGTTTGGGAGTCATCGGCGGCGTCCAGTAGCTGGCCGCGTAGTTGATGCGCACCCCGTGAACCCGCTCCGAGCGCTGCTCCAGCCGCGAAAGCAGCGGACGCATCACCGGGTACTGGTTGCCGAAGTTCGCCAGAAAGTCCAGCGTCTCATGCGATTGATTGGTGTGGCTGTGCAGCGAAACACCGGTCCGAAAGCCTTGCGAGGCCTTCTTGTCGCGCCACAGGTACGAAATCGTCGAGCTGGCCATATCGGCTCCTTGACTGCGAAGACGCACGTGAATTCCGAAGGGGAATCGGAATCTCTGCAACAAGTTTGCCGGTTTGATATAAACGCTGGATGAATGTAGCACTAATAACGGTTCAATTAGCGAAGGAATCAAGAAAGTTACGAGAAGACCCTAGAAAAATCAGGGGAAGACAAAATGCAGCATTGGTGCAGTTTCCGATTTGCCGGTCACCTGCCCGGAGGGCAAAAGATAGAGGAGAAGATTGCATCCGATAGCACCCATCGGCTTTCACTGTGTTGGAGGGCGATTTTGCGTCGGTTCGTTTATAAGCTCGCGCCTATATTCCCCTCCTTCGTATTTGATAGTGATGAGTTCACGACCGTCTCTACTCCAATCGAAAACAGGCAATCCGGCACAGGGGACACTTTTTACCAGACGAGGTGGCTCAGCTTGATAAACATCACATATGCCGCCGTAGTCATAGGCGCCGCCCGTTCTGAGCGCAACAAACTGGCCATCGAATACCGGATTCCAGTAATGGCCCTCTTGACGATCGCCAGGTTTGCATCCGGGTTTGTCGCAACCGAATGTTAGGAGCGCCCTCTTGCTCGCAGCATCATAAACCTCCCACGAATCGGCGCCATCTTCCTGTAAAGAGTCGGCAAAATGACCCGACGGCGACAGGGTCAGATCCAAGACATGTGCCTCTCCAAGCGTGTTACCAACCAGGTCAAAGGACTCCGCACGGCTGTTTAAGTTCAAGTCATGTTGGTCGTCACTCACATAGATATGTTTGCGCACAGGATCGAAATGAAAATATGTCTGATGCTTGACCGGGAACCACGATGTTTTTTGCTGCTTCAGATCAATGATCAGGACAGCACTAAAGCCCATTTCGTCATAGTCCTTATCGTCGGCCCTCATTTTCGGCAAATTGCCAATACAGGCCACATAACGAGTGTTCCCTTCGCATCCTCCCCACCCAGTAGGTCCGCTTGGAGGAAGCATAAGGGGTTGCAATATGTGTCCGTTAGCGTTCAGAGTGACAAATGCAACTGGACTATTTTCACTATTTGTTAAATACCAAGTGGCGGCAAAATCGTCGTCCGACAGACGTATCACTTCTAGGAAGTGCCCACTGACGAGAAGCTTCGGCTCCTTGCCAGGTTCCCACAAATATAGCGAGCGCTGGAACCTATCGGAAGGTGTGGTATCTCCGGTCTTTACGACAAGGGATAACGTTTTTGTTGTGAACACTTCAGTGGGGCTGGAGCCTTTTGACAAAGGAAACGTAGCGCTTCTGATGTTGGAATTCGATTTCTTTGCCGACTCAACTTCGAAAGACTGCGCCCTATTGCTGCGACAGGCGCAAATAATTCCGACTACTAATAACAGCGTGGTTATGCGTGCAATGCCGCGAGTCATCGCGTTTTCAGTCAAGCGAAAATCAGAAAGCATAAGAACAGATTATAACGGTCTGAACGCAAAAACTAAGCATTTTTCTCGTCGCTGGGGCGAATGCCGAACCGCTCATTCATAAGATCCCGGGAGGTTGGTCGTCGATCCGGAAACTGGCCTCTGCCCTGAACTCTGGCACTCTAAGATTCCATTACATCTACTTGCTCGTCTTGGCCATCTCCGGACCGAGAAAATCCTCTACCGTCCAACCGGCCATCAGATCCTCGCCTTGAGGCATCTCCTTGCTCTCGGCTAATGTGCCAGCGGCTGCCTCGGCCAGCAGATAATTCTCCGTCAAGCCCTGGCGCAGCAGCTCGAAGGCCTGCTCCGGCGTGTCGGCAAACTGAAAAAGCTCGATGTCCTTGGGCGAGATGGCGCCGGTATCCACCAGCACGTCCAGGTTGAAGACCTTCTTCCAGTACTCCGAGCCGTAGACGACCACGGTGATCTTTTTGGCCAGCTTGTGGGTCTGCGCCAGGGTGAGAATCTCGAACATCTCGTCCAGCGTGCCGAAGCCGCCGGGAAAGACCACCAGCGCCTTGGCCAGGTAGGCGAACCACAGCTTGCGCATGAAGAAGTAATGGAACTCAAAGTTGAGCGAGGGCGTGATGTAGGGGTTGGGGTGCTGCTCGAAGGGCAGGCGGATGTTCATCCCGATGGTCTTTCCGCCAGCCTCATGCGCGCCGCGGTTGGCCGCCTCCATGATGCCCGGCCCGCCGCCCGAGGTGACCACAAACCGGTGTCGCCGCGAGGGAATTGTCTTGGCCCAGTGCGTCAGCATTCCAGACAGCCGCCGCGCGTCCTCATAGTAGCGGGCCATCTCTACCGCCGCCGCGGCCCGCTTGAGCTGCAACTCCGTCGCTTGGCCGGCGGCAATCTCCAGCGCTTTCGCCGGCTGTTCATTGCTGGGCGCTGGTTGCGCGGAGCCGGTGTTTTCCAGCAGTTCCAACTCATGGCCGGCCTCCTCGAGCCCGCGAAAGCGAGCAGAGCCGAAGAAGACCACCGTGTCCTGAATCCGCTCGCGCCGGAAGCGCGCCAGCGGCTCCATATACTCGGAGACAATGCGAATCAGCCGCCCGTCGGCGCTGTTCAGAAAGCCGGAGTTCTCATAGGCCAGCGGAGCGATCTCCAGCGGCGGCGGCGGCGCTCCATTGCCGGGAATCACCGCGGCCGAGGGGCTAGGGACTAAGGGACTAGGGACTAAGGGACTCGATGGCGAAATCTGCATCGCAGATTTGTCTACGCCGGCTTTGGGGTCCGAGGAAGCCGCGGATACTTCAATTGCCACTTGGGGATCCATGGCATGCACGCTAACTGCCTGATCCCTAGTCCCTAGTCCCTTAGTCCCTGGTCCCTGTTCATTCATCTCATCCATCCCGATGGCGGAGCGCGTCCTGAAACGCGATCCACAGATTCAATAGCCCCAGCCCCGACACCAGGCCGCGCACCGCCCCCTGGGCCGCAAAATTTCCCAGTGCGGGAAAGTGCATAAACAAAGGGTTTTGGTCCCAGAACATCCTTGACCACGGCGCATAGCAGATCGCCAGGCCGATGTACATCCTCAGCAGCACGCGCAAGAACAACTCAGCGCGCTCCAGCCAGTGCGGAATCCGCTGCGGCGCGTGTCCTGACCCATTCGTCGCCGGCTGAACGACTGGCAGGATACCGGATGCAGACCCAGGCGCGGGAGCCGGGTTCGGGGCAAGGGGAAGCGACGTCTGTTCCGGCTGCTGGGACATTATGGTTATTCGCCCGCCGTCCCCGATTCCCGCCCAACCACAGGCATACGGCGCAGGCCTCTCAACCGGCCCGGCTCAGAGACGCCGTACTCAAACGGTAACACAGCAGCCGCTGGAGCTGGACGCACAAGGCCGGGCGTTCTCAAACACCGGACGACCCGGTAGAGATATTCTTCATTCAAGAAGGGAAGACTGTGCAAGCAACCATTCTGAATCTGTTGGCGCCGCAAAAGGGGCATTTTCTTTTGGAATCCGGCCATCATGGAGAGCTTTGGCTCAATCTTGAGGCGCTTTTTCTGCGGCCTCGGCGGCTTCAACCGCTCATCGATGAACTGGCAAAGCGGCTGGAGCCGCTGGGCGTCGATGCCATTTGCGCTCCTTTGGTTGAGGGCGCTTTCGCCGGGTTGATGGTTGCCGGTCGGCTTGATGTGGAGTTCACATATTCTGAGCGCTATACCCGGCCTGCGGCGAACGGACTCTTTCCGGCCGGCTACCGTGTTCCCGCCGCGCTGCGCCGCCGACTTCAAAACAAGCGAGTCGCCATTGTGAACGACGTGATCAATGCCGGCTCCGCTGTCATAGGGACTTATTCCGATCTGCGCGAGTGCGGAGCCAACGTCGTCGCCATCTGCGCGCTGCTCGTTCTCGGAAGCGCCGCAGCGGAGTTTGCCAACCTGATGAATCTCGCTCTCATCAGCCTTGCCGATGCTCCCAACAATCTGTGGACCGTTCAGGAATGTCCACTTTGCGCGGCAGGCGTTCTATTGGAGGACATTGCCGGCTTCGCCGCCAGCTTTTCCGCGAAGAATACCGTCTTATGAATCATGTCGGAATAGATGGAATTGCGACCGTGGAAACTCTTAATCAGGGCAGACTTGCTCCTCTTCCGTTCCGTAATCGCGCACCTCAACGCGCCGCCTTCGACTCCGTCCGGTACGTCCCGTAGTCGATCGTGAAGACCGCCGTTCCGCCGATCCGCACCTTGGTCTCGCTCCGGTTCCGCTCCGGCAGCCAGAAGCCGTCCGTCCTGGCGCAGATCTGCTCGATCTGAGTCCGCGCAATCCAGAACGAAGGGCTCTTGGCCGGCTCCGCATCCACCCTCACCAGCGCATAATCCTCCGCATCCACCCAGATTTTGCCTCGGATTAAAAACTTGCTCGGCGAGATCGGCTCTACCTCCAGAAGATAAGCCGGCCGCCCGCCCACGTTCTCGCTTCCCACCAGGTGGAAACGGTAATTGACCGCCGTCAGGGCCGTCGCCGTCTTGTCCTGCGAGGCTTCCTTCTCGCTCTCCACCGCCCGTTTCAGCACCTTCTCGCAAAACATCTTTGACCCGCTCTGCGACACGATGCGAAAGCTCTTCCCCGACGCAGCGTCGTAATGGTATGCAACCTCCATATTGGCATCGATCACCTTGGAAAAGCCCCGGTACTCCACCTGATAATGGCGAACAGAATGCGCTTCTTTCAGCGCTTCCGTCCGCGCCAGGTTACGGCGCTGCATCTCGTCCACAATCTGCGCCGCGGTCAGTGGCGCGGGCGCAGCTGCCTGAGTATTCGCCGGCCGGGCTCCTCCCGCCAGGAATACAAAGACGATTGCCAGGAAGAGTTTTCTGCCTCGATGGAAAGACATGAGTGCATCATACCCCGCCCTCTTTGCGTTCAGGTAAATCGGCTAATGCGGAATAAATCAGCCATGCGCGAAGCCGGACTCGCGCGAAACTCTTTCCCAAAAAAGAATATCCTTTTGTACTGTTCTTCTAGCGGCGGCTGTCGCGCCGCATCAGAAGCGGAAGAAAGCGCCGAGCATCGGCTCAGCAGTGTGTGTGAAGGCGTCGGTCGAGGTGAAGAGCTTGGTCAGGTCGGGCGCCTTGTAGAGGTTGCCGCGATATTGCAGGCGCAGGCCGATGTGCGGCAGCAGCGTCCAGTCCACGCCCGCGCCGTAGACAAAGACCGGCTTGGTGGTGTTGCTGGTAGGGACAGTAGTACAGCCTGTGATGAGAGGACTGCAATAGGTTTGCCCGCTGCTGGGAACATTCAGCAGAAGGCCTGCGCCCGCCAGCGCAAAGGGCCGGAAGCCGGTCAGCTTCAACTTCAACGACGCGATATAATCGCCCGTTACCTCATGCGCATTGGCTGAAACCACGCCCGATGTGATAGTGCAACCGCTAGAGGGGCAGGCAGCTCCGAGAGGAACCACGCCATACGAGTAATTCTGGTTGGCGCGGTTGTAGGCGTAAGTGCCTTCAAAGCCGAACCACGGGTGGGAGATGTGCCTCACCTCCAGCAGCCCGCCGGCCGCATTCGCTGGGCTCTGAATCGTTCCGTTGCCCGTGGTGGTTCCGGTAAACGCTCCGTAAACGCTCAACGCCACATCCGTCTGCGCGTAAGCCGCCCCGGCCAGCGCGGCCAGTCCAACCACAAGAATAGCTCTCTGCATCCATTGTGTCCGCATCACAAGTCTCCTGAGTTGAAGAATGAAACGTATACTCACTTTTGCATTATGGACGTAAAGGAATCGCTTTTGTTGATACTTGTGGAGGTTTTTTTTGCAATGAATCAAGGTTCGAATCGCGCGACGGGGAAAGCATGAATATTTTTTGTGTTCTATATCACATTATTTGCAAAAATAAGCCTTCAACCCGCATCCCTGGCAACCAGTTCGAGATCGTCAAAACGCCGCCACTTGTAAATCACAATCGATAAGATCCAGCTCCCGGCAAAGAGCGCGATAATGCAATAGCCCAGCACGCCGAAGTTCTCATTGAGTTTGCCCACCCAGCCCCACATTCCGCCTGTCAGATGGAATTCGCTCGCCAGCAGCCCCAGCGCCTCAATCCCGCCCACCGCCAGCGCGACCACCACCGAGACCGAGGTGATCGTAATGTTGTAGTAGAGCTTGCGGATGGGCTTCACAAAGGCCCAGCCGTAAGCGCCCAGCATCAGAACATTGTCGGTCGCGTCGATCAGCGACATGCCCGCGGCGAAGAGCACCGGGAAGACCAGCACCGACGAGAGCGAGAGCCCCTTGGAGGCTTCGGCGGCGCTCAGGCCGAGCAGGCCGATCTCGGTCGCGGTATCGAAGCCCAGTCCAAAGAGGAAGCCCAGCGGATACATATGCCAACTGAATTGAATCAGGTTGAACATGGGGCGAAACAAGCGCGAGAGAAAGCCGCGATTGCCCAGCAGCAGGTCAAAGTCTTCTTCCACATAAGGCTCTCCGCGCCGCACCCGTTGGAAGCTGCGATAGACCGAATGAAGCACGATCATGTTGACGATCGCAATTGCAAAGAGAAAGAGAGTCGAGACCAGTGTGCCGACGACGCCGCCAATCTGGCGCACGCCGTCGATGCGATGCTGTAACGCGAGCGCGGCGCCGGCTATGGCGATCGAACCGAAGATGACGATGGTGGAGTGTCCCAGCGAGAACATCAGTCCCACGGCGACCGGCCGCTTGCCCTGCTGCATCAGCTTGCGCGTGACGTTGTCGATGGCCGCAATGTGATCGGCGTCGACGGCATGGCGCAGTCCAAAGCTGTAAGCCAGAAACGCCGTGCCCAGCAGCACCGGAAAACGATGAAAGGCGATGAACGCCCAGCACCATGCCGCCAGATTGAAGCCGATCAGCAGCGCGTACAAAGCGATGACCTTGGCTTTGGTGCTGCCCGGCTCGACCTTTCGCATTGCCCGCAGAAAGAAGGTCATCAGGTTCCTCTTGGGTGGCGTGCAACGATCCGATGAGGGCTGGAAAACACCGTAGCACGTATTCTAAAAATGTATCACACAAGCTCGTTGTCCTGCTCGGTTGTCAGCGGTCACCGAACCAGCGCGAAGCTGAGGGCCAGGGCAAGCGTGGTCAGGAGAACAATCACAGGCGCTGCCCACAAGCCGAACATCACCAGCCTTCCTGTGTGCATCTCTTCCCCATCACGCCGCGCAAAAGCCAGCACCAGCATCGTTGCCAGCGAGCCGAACGGCGTGATCATCGGTCCCACGTTTGCCCCAATGAGCGAGGAGAGAACCGTGCCCATATGCGCATGAGAGCGCAACAGCACGCTGCGCGCAATCAACGCCGCCGGAAGATTGTTCATGAGATTCGAAGCGAAGGCCGTTGCGCCCGCGGCCGCGAGGAACTTTTCCGGCGACCCCTGTCTCATGCTCGCAAGCCAGCCGGACTCATAGCCGATGATGCCCAGGTTTTCCAGCGCCTGCACCGCGATGAAGAGTCCGATGACGAATGGGAATATATGCCACAAGATTTCGCCTGCCGCTCGCAGGTGCACGCGTCCGGCCGCAACGCCGACGATGAGCAGCACTCCGCAGCCCGCGATGGCGAATACGAAAGGCTCAAGCCCCATCAGCGGCGCAAGAAAATATCCGACGAGCACGACGGCAAGTACGGTGATGCAAACCAGGAAGTAAGCCTGATGCGGAACCACGCTCGCCGGCTCCGGCAGCGACTCGCCGTCGAAGCGCTGCGGCAGTTCGCGGCGAAAGTACCAGCGCAGAACAGCAAATGTGGTAACGAGCGCGACCAGTTGCGGCACGATCATTCTTGCCGCAAAGGCCGCAAAGGTCTGGTGGAATGAGTCCGCGAAGAGCAGGTTGGTGAGATTGCTGATGGGCAGCGCCAGCGAACCCACGTTGGCGACAAACGCGCACAGCACCACGTACGGCGCCGCCGGAACCTTGAGCCGCTTGACCAGAGCCAGCAGCACCGGTGTCAGCATCACCGCTGTAGTGTCCAGCGACAGAATCGCCGTGATGATCGCGCCGGCCACAAACGCATTGCGATATAGCGAGTGTGCGTCACCCCTGGCAACGCGCGCGCAGCGAATCGCGGCCCACTCGAAGAAGCCGCTCTTGCCGACGAGCAGCGACAGCGCAAGAAGCGAGAGAAGAAAGAGAAGCGCGTTTTTGCCGGCAAGAATCGCGCCCAGCGCATCGTGCGGCGTGACCAGGCCGAGAGCGAGCATCAATGCCGCTCCGAGCATCGTCCACCACGCCTCGTTCCAGCGGCGCGGACGCATCACCACCAGCGCCAGCATGGCCGTGAAAACAGCGAGCGTGATGACGATACGCGTTATGCCCGTCATGCATTTTCCAATCGCAAGTTGCGTGTCTCCGGCGGAAAGAAATACAAAACGAGAAATGGGCCCACTCCAGACTGCACAGCAGCGAGTAGAAAATTCAGCCAATCGAGTCCGCACAGCGTTTGCCGCGAAGGGGCGGCTATGGTCTTGTTCAATATTTCGTGCCCGCGCTCTCCTTCATGGCTGGCGTACAACCATCCTATGTTTTTCCGTCCCCTTGTAACGGTCACAATTGCACATTCCTGAATCGAGACGGATGCATATCTCTTCCGGTTGCGTGAGCTTTACGATTCTCCCTGCGCCATCATCCGGCCCGCCATCGATTATCCTGATGTATGGAGTTCCCCACCCCACAGGAGCGACCGTCGCCATTGCTAATCAAAAATCAGCAGGGCCCCGTCGCACTCTGGAAGCCCCGTGTCAACCCCTGGATCATTGCCGCAACCGTGGCGCTGGCCGCCTTCATGGAAGTGCTCGACACCTCCATTGCCAACGTGGCGCTGCCCCACATCGCCGGCTCGCTGGGCGCTTCTACCAATCAGGGCACGTGGGTGCTGACCAGCTACCTGGTCTCCAATGCAATCGTCCTGCCCATCGGCGCATGGGCTTCCAGCGTGATGGGCCGCCGCAACTTCTTCCTGTTTTGCATTGTGATTTTTACGGTCGCCAGCTTTCTCTGCGGAGCGGCGCCGTCGCTGCCCATGCTGCTCGTCTGCCGCGTGCTGCAAGGAGCCGGCGGCGGCGGAATGCAGCCCATGGCCCAGGCCATCATGGCCGACAGCTTCGAGCCGCAGAAGCGCGGCCAGGCCTTTGCTCTCTATGGCCTCGTCGCCGTCCTCGCGCCCTCCATCGGCCCCAC
>CAZQRX010000065.1:0-13789 GCA_964595845.1 uncultured Occallatibacter sp.
TCCAGTTCAACGTAACCAAGGGCCCCAAGGGCTGGCAGGCTGAGAACGTCCAGGTCGTCTAAGGGTTACCCCCTTCACACGGTTCGGATTCAAACAGAGAGGGACGGCACAATGCCGTCCCTTTCTTACGTTGAGTGGCATTCCAAATGACATCGGGTGAAGCGGCTCAACCCGTCTCTCGGCAAAACTGGTAAGCAGCCCGCCGGCTGCGCCGATAATATAACTATGGATTTTCTGCGTTCCTCCGGAGTTCTGTTACACGTCACTTCCCTGCCCTCTTTGGGCGGAATCGGCGATCTGGGGCCTGCCGCCCATGAGTTTGTGGCCTTTCTCGCCGCGGCCAGGCAGCACGTCTGGCAGGTGTTGCCGCTCTGCCCCACCGGCTACGGCAACTCGCCCTATGCGGGCACGTCGGCGTTTGCCGGCAATCCCTTCCTCATAAGCCTTGAATATCTCTCAGAATGGGGCTGGATCGCCCCGGAGCGCATCGCCGGCCAGGGCGAGCGCAGCGGAGCAGTGAACTTTGAAGAGGTCGAGTCGCGGAAGGTCAAGCTGCTCTACGAGGCCGCGGGCAACTTTCTCGACCGCGGGCCGTACGATCCAAAGCTGGCTTGGCAGTGGGCGCACTATGAGAAGTTCTGCCGGGCCGAGGCGGCCTGGCTTCCCGACTACGCGCTCTACGCCGAGCTGCGCCGCCAGTTCTCCACCGGCGCATGGACGGCCTGGCCGGAGCCGCTGCGCCGCCGTGAGCCGCAGGCGCTGGCCGATGCCGCCGCCACCCATGCGCGTCGGATAGCCGAGGAGCAGGTCCTGCAGTTTGCCTTTGCCACGCAGTGGAACGATCTCCGCGTGGCCGCTGCGGAAAAAGGGATACGCATCCTGGGCGACGTGGCCATCTTCGTCAACATGGATTCGGCTGACGTATGGGTTCATCCGGATCTCTTTGAGCTGGATGAGCAGCTCCGGCCAATTCGCATCGCCGGCGTGCCGCCCGACTACTTTTCCTCGACCGGCCAGCGCTGGGGCAACCCGCTCTATCGCTGGGATGTGCTGGCCGGGCGGGGCTTCGACTGGTGGATTGAGCGCATCCGCCGTACCTGCGAGCTGTATGACATCGTGCGCCTGGACCACTTCCGCGGCTTCGAGTCCTACTGGGCGATTCCCGCCGCCGAGAAGACGGCCGTCAAAGGCGAGTGGGTCAAAGCGCCGGGCCTCGCGCTCTTCCGCGCGCTGGAGGCGGCGCTGGGTCCGTTGCCGCTGGTGGCCGAGGACCTGGGCGTGATCACTCCCGAAGTGGACGCGCTCAGAAAGGAACTGGGCCTGCCGGGAATGAAGGTGCTGCAATTCGGCTTCAGCGACCGGGGCGCGCACATCCACTTGCCTCACCGCTATACCCCCGCCACCGTCGCCTACACCGGCACGCACGACAACAACACCACGCTGGGCTGGTGGAAGTCTGCCCCCAAAGTCGAGCGCGCCGCCGTCGAGGCCTACGTGGGGCCGGTGGGCAAGCAGCCGGTCTGGCCGCTGATTCGCGCGGTCGAGGCCAGCGTGGCGCAGATGACGGTGATTCCGGCGCAGGATCTGCTGGAGCTGGGTTCCGAAGCCCGCATGAATACGCCCGCCGTAGCCGCCGGCAACTGGAATTGGCGCGCCCCGGAGGCTTGCTGGACCCCTGAGCTGGCCGCAAAGCTGGCCGCGCTGGTCGAGGTGACCGACCGCGACAACGATCCGCTGGGCGAGGTGGAGGGCGAAGTAAGTTAATTAACTTGTACGGATGCAGTGGTGTTGATCTCAGGATATTTCGGAAACTTATAAACTTCCATCATCTTTTTGATCAGGGTATCGGCTTCCTGCTCGGTAATTCCGAAAGCGAAGTTACGAGTTTTGAAATCTCTATCGATCTGAATCTTACTCATCTTGTTCATGGATACCCAATCACCATATTCTGACGAAACGAATCGCAGACATTGCAGACGGCTAGTCGCGTATATGTCTTTCTTCACTCCGATCCCGAATATGCACGTCTGAAATTCCATCTCGGTAGGATTCAGTGTGAATATTTGCTGGGCGGTGAAAATCATCATAAACCAGAGGACGACGAGACAGAGACCAAACCATTCAGGAGCGAATGACGTCGGTCCAGATCCGAACTTGGCTTTGCCTATTATTTCTGCGGTAAAGTGTGGAAGCATAAACAGCCAAATTCCAGAAAATGCCGACAGCCAGTGTATCCGCACAGGAATCACTACGCGAATGCCATCGCCTGTCCGCTCCCACTTCAATCTGCCTGCCAGCGTTTCGAGCATCGTACCTTCCTCTTGCTCCCGATCCTATCGCCTTTCGCTCGCTTTGTGCTATTGGCATTGCTCTTGAATGGAGTCTGTGGGAAATGCAGGCTTTGAAAGGACACGGTTTTCGCCGCCGCTCAAAGGCCTGTTTCGAGAAGCAGGCAGGCCTTTTCTTCCAGATCGGCGATCTCGCCGAAGAGCCGCGAGGCGGTACGCGCCTTCTCCTCCACGCCCTTCATCGTTTCGGCCTCCTTGAAGAGCATCGCGATCTCGGTGAACTTGCCGCCGGATTGATGGAAGATCTCCGCGGCGCTCGCCAGCTCCGGTTTGCCGGCGATCTTCGCGCCTTCTTCCAGAAAACGCGCGTACATGGGCCGGAAGCAGCCCCCTCCGGTGCCGCCGATCTCGATGAAGACGTAGAGGTTGAAGATGTTCATGCGCAGCTCTTTGTCAGTGAAGATCGCCGGCCACTTCAACAACTGGCTGGAGGTATGGCGCAAACCCATGACGCCAAAGTTCTTGATCGGCGGATGGAGCAGAGCATCGACCGTCTGCGCAATCGAGGCGGTGATCTCCTTGCTCCCCGGATTGCGAAATCCGGCAAAGTTGAACTCCAGGCGCAGGTTCTTAGGCGGAAACGGCTTGTAGGGCGAGCTGCGAGCCTTGGCGAGCTGCTCCAAAGTTACCGGCGCATAGAAGCCCTTTTTCATTCCGGCCATCCGCAGGTCCATATCGGAGGCCAGAACGGTGCGTCCGCCGTCATAGCCGCAGACCACAAAGGCGTGCCCTCCGAAGTGATATTCCTGCGGGAAATGGAACCAGGGCAGAAAGCCCATATCGCCGCCCAGCATCACCGGCTCTTTCCGCGCCAACTGCTGCAATAGAGCAGCCTCGGCCTTAGAGGCGCTGGAGGTCGTAACCTCGCCAATCCTCACGCCGGTCCTCGCGCCCAGATCCTGGTAGAAGTTCTTGTTGTTTCCCCTGCCGCCGACAAAGATGTACATGCCCGCGCCCATCTTCATCTGCCAATAGATGAACCCCATTCCGGCGCCCAGGCCCAGCAGCATCTCCTCGGAGAGAGGATGGCCGGCATGATGAAAGATCTTGGCCAGGGAGTAAGTGACGCAGTGGCAGCCGTCGAGGGCTGGGCAGTTGGGGAAGGGTTCAAGGCCGGGCTGGATCTTCGCGGCTTTCATAGTGAGCGAAAACTCCTCTTGCATTTACTTGCGGACGCCCCTTAATCCGCTTCCGGGACGGGCTCAGTAGCTTCCGTCACCGCCGCAACCGCTTCCTTCGCCGGGTCGAGCGTATGGAATCCTTCGTTCTTGGCGGCTTCCAGCAGCAGCGGGGAGGCGGAGACGAAGATAATCTCGGTGCCCTGGAACATATCGCGGGCGACGATGGCGGCGGCCAGTTGCAGCGCGTCGGGCCAGCGCAGCGTGGTGCGGTCGAGAAGCTGGCGCGCGGCTTCCAGAACAGCCGGGTTGAGCGGCTCCTGGACCATGCGAGCAGCCTCCATGCGCAAAATCTCCAGCGCAGCGACTGCGTCTTCGGCGCTGATGCCGCCGGCCCGCTCGCGCCGCCGGACGGCCCCGTAGACCTCCAGCGGCGTGGAGGCGGAGATCAGCTTGCGGTTGTCCTCCACGGCCTCCATCAGGCGGATCAGCTCGTCGGTACCCTGCTCCTGAACAAAGAGCTTGGCGAAGGCGGTAGCCTCAAGAAAGTAGCAGCTCACAGGTTCCCTCGTTCTTCTTCAATTGCTTCGGCGATGGATTCGCCATGCGCCGCGACCGGGTGGAAGCGCTGCGCCTCGTCGGGCATGCCGGCCTCGGCGCGGTTGAGGCGGATGGTGGTGGTGGGATAGGCCGGAGTCTTGGGGTTGGCAATCTTGCTGGTCACCACAACGCCGCGCTGGATTGCCTCGGCCAGTACCGCCTGGCGCGACTCGGGATGCTGATTCCAGCGGAAGGCCTTGCGCGGCAGGAAGGAATCGCGGAACCACTTGAGGGCGATGAAGGCGTGACCGCCCCGCTCTGCCTCGGCCAGCGACGAGCAAAGCTCCTTCACGCGCGCGTCCAGATCGGCGGGAATCAGCGCCTCCTGGCCGTCTTCGTCATCGGCTTCGAAGCTGTTCCCGGAGATGGCGCGCGCAACCCGGATGGGATGCGGAGCGGCCTCGGCGCCGTCGATGCGCTCGAAGTAGATGCGCACCTCGTCCTCCTCCGGCGACCACGAATTCGCCATCGCGTTGCGCCGTTTGCTGCGCCCGTTTTCGCCGCACAGCTCGACAATCGCCTGATAGCCCGGAGGCGCCAGGAAAGGCAGGGCTTGCGCCAGGTTGGGATCGGTTGAGGTGGCTAGTTCATTCAGAGCTTCTTCGATGATCTCTTCCGCGTCGGGTATGCTCAGATTGCCTATTTCTACGCTACTTTGAACTGCTTTTGTCGATTTCATTTTTCCTTCTCCGTAATGCTGCCGCTGCTGTACGCCTGCGCTGCAAGCTCTCCGGCCGGTTTATCGCCTGCTTCCGGAATTTGAGCCGCGGACAAGAGTGAGCAGCCTTAGTTTAAAAATTCACTCATCGCGTCAAGGACTGACTTGCAATTCATCCTGAGTTGCGGGCGGCCCTGGGCGCGTCCCGGGCGATGCTTCGAGCTTGGTTACGATCCGTTGGAAGGGCGCCTGCCATTCTCAGGCAAGCGTATGTATTTCCTGATGAAGTTAATGCGGCTCATTGCTCTTTCAGGACTTTGCCCGAATCATGGCCATTTCCGCTGGTTGCTTCCACGCAGATGAATGGGAGAAAAACTCTAGCTAATCGCTCAGCTTGAAGCAATTCATCCCCCAGTGTAAACGATAAAACGGTTTTGCGAGCAGTTTTGCAAAAAATAGTTATCTTGGCCGCAGCCGCTCCGTTCACCGCGAATGCCTGGGCAAGTTGCGCTTCCGCCGCCGTTCTATCCGGGGGCTTGCTCCGTACAATAGAAGATATGCACCGCTGTTTGCAATTGTTTCTGCTTTGGTTTCTGGTTTCGGCCGGAGTACACGCCGCCGAGCCGGCTTTCGATCTTTCCGGGCCGAAGGTGGACATCCACGTCAAGCGGGGAGCGGTCACGCTGCCGATCGGCGAGACCCCCAACCTGCTGCCCGGAGACCGGCTGTGGATTCACCCCGACTTTCCCGAGAGCCAGTCGGCCCATTATGTGCTGATTGTCGCTTTTCTGCGCGGGGCGATGAACCCGCCGCCGCCGGAGTGGTTTACCCGCGTGGAGACCTGGAGCCGCCAGGCGAGCGAAGAAGGCGTCTTCGTCATTGTGCCCGAAGAAGCCCAGCAGGCGCTGATCTTTCTGGCGCCGGAGACAGGCGGCGACTTCAGTACGCTGCGCGCCGCGGTGCGCGGCCGCCCCGGTGCATTTGTCCGCGCCGTGCAGGACTTGCAGGCGGCCAGCGGGGACCGGATGCGCCTGGACGCCTACCTGGCCGAAGTCAAAGAGACCTCCCAGACCGATCCCGGCTTGCTGAAGGAGCGCGCCGAGCGAGCGGCGCGCAGCCTGGGCATCCGGCTTGACCAGCAATGCTTTGACAAACCCAGCGAGCAGCAGGCGCCCTGCCTGTTGCAACACACGGAAGGGCTGGTGCTGGACGACGCCAATGCGCAGTCGCGAGTGGCGCAACTGACCAGCGGTTCGAGCGCGGACCTGATGAACCAGCTCAGCTACTCGACTCTGGCCGGCGCGGGCGCTTTCAGCCCTTATGTCGGCGCCATCATGGACACGGCCAGGATTCTTGCCTCGCTGCACACGGCGCATTTCCAGTACATTCCCGCGCTGGCGCTGCCGGCAAAGGACACGCTCAACTTGCGGCTGAATGTGCCGCCCTCGTTCCGCGATCCCAAGTCGGTGGTGGTGGTGGCGCTTCCGCCGGTGGGCGCGCTCAAGCTGCCGCCGCTGCATCCGGTGAACCCGGCGGATAGATTTTGCGCCACGAAGCCTGAGCTGGTGCTGCCGGCTGAGGGCGCGCCTCTGGTCTTTGCCGCGGAACTGGCACACGATCTCAAGCTGCGCATTGAGGACAAAAGCAGCAAGAAGAACAAGAGCAGCCCGGTGGATCTGCCGGTGAAGGCCGATCCGTCGCAGGGCGGCCTGGTGCTGGCGCTGACGCAACCCGCGCCGCCCTTGCCGGCGGGCGAACTGACCGGCGTGGTGCGCGGCAAGTGGGGCTTTGACGATTGGGAGGGGCCGCGCTTCCACCTGCGCGCGGCGCAGGCGGACAAATGGAGCCTGACGGCAGCCGACCAGTCGGCGCTGGTGGTGGGCCGCGAGGACACCCTGCACATCGAGGGGGAAAATGCGCTGTGCGTCGAACGGATTGAGCTACAGGCAGCCGCCCCCGGCGCTCCGCTCAAGCTGGTCTGGAAGTCTCCCAAACCGGATCAATTGGAGGTGGTCGTCCCCATGAAGGACGCTGCTCCGGGACCGGTAAGCCTAGAGATCTACCAATACGGATTGGAAAAGCCGGACCCGTTGCCGATGGTCGCCTACGCCGAGGCGGCGGCGCTCGACCGCCTGACGCTGAGCGCGGGCGACGCGGTGGCGCTGTTGAAAGGCAACCGGCTGGATGAGGTGGCCAAAGTCACCCTGGGCGGCATCACCTGGACCCCATCCGCACTCAGCCGCGTGCAGGACTATGACCAGTTGGCGATGAACGCCGACGGCTCAACGGCCGCCCTGGAGCCGGGAAAAAGCGCCTATGCCGGCGTGCTGTTGCAGGACGGCCGTCTGCTGCGCGTGCCGGTCACTGTGGAGCCGCCCCGCCCGCAGGTGACGCTGCTCAGCAAAGGCACGCAGGATGAAACCTCCGCCCCGCCCGCGCCGGTGCAACTGGGCAGCCCCGACGACCTGCCCGTCGAGCGGCGGCTGGTCTTCTTTCTCCGCACCAGCGTGCCGCCGCGCTTCCCCCGCGGTGAAAAGGTTGAGGTAGCCGCGGCCGACGGCAGTTTCAGCACTGTGCTGTCGCTGGCCGATGGCAGCCTGATGCTCGAAGATGCAAAAACCGCCCTGGGCGTTGTGGAACCGCTGGCCCGCTTCGGCTCCTCGGCCTTTGGGCCGCTGCGGGCTCGCGCTCTCTCGGAGGATGGAGTCACCGGCGATTGGCTGCCCTTGGGAACGCTGGTGCGGCTGCCCGGCTTCAAAGAGTTGCACTGCCCGCACACCTTGGCCAAGCCCTGCACGCTGACCGGGAGCAACCTCTTCCTGGCAGCGTCGATCGCCGCCACGCCGGATTTCGACGACTCCGCCGATGTCCCGCCGGAGTTTACCGGAACCCAGGCGAGCGTCCCCCATCCGCTGAACGGCGTCCTCTACCTGAAGTTGCGCGACGATCCGGAGACGGTGCAGACACTGATCTTGCCGGTGAAGCTGGTGAATGTACCGGCGTCAGCGGGTAGCCCAGCGCAGACTCAGCCCGCGGCCGCCCCGGCCCAGCCCGCCAGGAGCGAGCCATGAGAATTGTAGCGCCGGTCTCCAGACCGGCTGTACTGGCGGCTTCCAAGACGCCAGAGACGGTGGGTGCAGGTCTGGAGACCTGCACGACAGCCGCTCTGGAGAGCGGCGCTACAAATTTCTCAATTTACGGATAAGCTCTTAGTTGAAATAGGCTTTGTTCTTGCCGGCGAAGTGCTCCTTGCCGGCCGGAAGTTCGTCTTCCACAAAGATCGCGCCCGAGGGACAGATCGACGCGCAGTTGCCGCAGTCGATGCACTCATCCGGGTTGATGAACAACTGGGAGACGCCGGCGGCGGCTGGATCGTCGGCGGAGGCGGGCGCGATGGCGGCGGTAGCGCACTCCGCAGCGCAGATATAGTCCTTGATGCAGGCATCGGTAATTACATAAGCCATGATGAAACTCCTGGGTCGCTTGAGCGCTCACGGCGCACAGGCCCTATCTTCAAGGCTATCGACTTTGACCCGTTGAATCCGTGACTTGGATCACACCGCGGTGAAACAACTTTGAATAAGAACCAGCTCGGCAATCCCTCATCTGTGTGTGCCCGCCCTTGCCGCTGTCATCCTGAGCAGACCAACTCGCTACCGCAAGTTACGCCGGTGATGAACCTACTAACTCGCTAACTCGCTATCACCGCGCAGCGGTGGCTAACCTGCTAAATGGTTAAACCGTCCTCGACGGTTTTGGCAAAGAGAGAAAGAAGATCCAAGTCTTAAACAGTTTTATTCATAGGGAGCGAAGCGCAGCGAAGTCGAAGGATCTGCTTCGAGCAACTGTTGCGGCTAGGGAGGGATACCACGACGCCCGAACTGTGAAAATGCTCTACCGCCAGTCGTCGCGGGCGTTCATCAGTCCTTCGTTCATCACCGCGTCAAAGCCAGTGTGCTTCTTGACGAAGATTTCGCTGAAGGCGCGGTCCTGGCGGAGAAGGATGGCCTGTATGCGGACCATCTCCAGCAGCGCCAGAAAGATGGCGATCAGCGCCCGCTCGCTGTGCGTATGACTCAACAGCCGGCGCAGCGCCACCGGCTTGTCTTCCATGTTGAGCCGGCGGGCGAGGAATTGGATCATCTGGTCTACGGTGACCGAGTCTTCTTCAACATCGAGGATGGGGCGCGTCCGGGCGCGCTCCAGAATCTCGCGGAAGACGCGCACCAGGTCCACCGTGTCGGCGGCGATCTCCGGCTCCGCGACCTCCGCTTCCTTGAATTCGCGGATGCCGGGGTTGGACCAGCTGGCCGCTTCCAGCATCTGCTTCTGTTGCAGCATCTGGGCGGCGTTTTTGAAGCGCTCATGCTCCAGCAGCCGCTCCACCAGCTCGCGGCGGGGATCTTCGGCAACGTCTTCCGGGCCCGTGGGCGCGCGCGGCAGCAGCATCTTGCTCTTGATGTGGATCAGCAGTGAAGCGGTGTAGATGAACTCCCCGGCCACATCCACGTCGCCGGCCTTGAGCTGATTGACGTAGGCCAGGAACTGCGCGGTGATCCGGGCAATGGGTATGTCGTAGATGTCGATGTCCTGCTTGCGGATCAGGTCCAAAAGCAGGTCGAGCGGGCCGTCGTAAACCTGCCCCACAAACACCGAAAAGGGAGATTGCTCGCTGCTTTCGTCCAGCTTCTTCTGCCGCGCGGCCTGTTTGGCGGCGGCCTTTTCCGCGGACTTCTCGTCGACTTGTTCCTCAGCCTTCACCTCAGCCTCCACAACAGCTTCGACAACTTCAACAGCCTCCCGCGCAATTTCGATCACAACCTCGGCTTCCACAATCTCTGCAAGTTCAGCTTCCGGCTCGGCTTCTACAATCGCTTCGACGACTTCAATCGCTTCCGGGACAGATTCACTCACTGCTTCGACTTCCGCAATCTCCGCGACTTCCGGCTCAGCCTCCACAACAGCCTCGGCGCTTTCTTCCTGCTCTGGATTGGCCTCATCAACAGGCTCAAATTCCGCGATCTCTTCAGTCTCAGCTACCGGCTCAACTTCCACAAACGCTTCGACGGCTTCAACTGTCCCCGGGTCAGACTCGCTCACAAACTCGACTTCCACAATCTCCGCGCCTTCAGATTCTGCCTCCGCAACAGCTTCAACAACTTCTACCGCCTCCGTAGCAGACTCGCTCACAACTTCGACTACGACACTCTCCGCAACTTCCTGTTCGGCTTCCACGGCAGGTTCGATCTCTTCAACCAGCTCTGGAACAATCTCGATCACAGCCTTAGCTTCTGCAATCTCTAAAACTACCGGATCTGCCTCAAGAATAGCTTCGACTTCAGCAATCTCTGCAATTCCCGGATCATCTTCTATAACAACTTCGAGTGTTTCAACCGGCTCTGGAACAAACTCGATTACAGCCTCGGCTTCCGCGATCTCCGCAACTTCCAGCTCAACTTCTACAGCAGGTTCAATCTCTTCATCCTGCTCTGGAACAATCGCATTCACGTCTTCGACTTCTGTTATCTCCTCAGACTCCGGCTCAGCCTCCACAATAGCTTCGACTTCAAGAATCTCTGCAGCTTCTGGCTCGGCTTCCACGACGGAATCGGCGACTTCAAGTTCGACGGCGTCAACCGGCTCCGAAACAGAATCGCTCACAACTTCCACTTCGGCGATCTCCGCAGCCTCCGGCTCAACCTCCACCACAGCTTCGACAATTTCAACCGGCTCCTGGGCTAACACAATCACGATCTCAGTAGCGGCAGCATCTTCGTGTTGAGAAGACCGATCGGTCAAGGCTGTTTCGTCTTCTCGTCTCTCTTCCAAACTACCTGAAAACATCGGCTCCGTGCCGGATTCCTGCCTGGTGGCCCGCGGAAAAAATCCAAACCCGGAGCGAATGCCGCCCAGCGCAAACTTCAGCGCCTTGCGCCACCACGGGATTGCCTTTTCTGCCATGAGCACTTCTCCGGGGATTCAAACCGCGCTTGGTTTGCCCTTTGCCGCACCGATGCTTGTTTCTCTCCGGGGACGCCTCATTGGCCGGAATCGCGCGTCATCTGCATGGCGGCGCGCACCTGCTCCATCGTCTGCTCGGCGCGGACGCGGGCACGGCGGGAACCTTCTTTTAGGATTTCGACCACCTGCGTCTCGGTAAAACCGGCGCGCCGCTCCTGAATGGGCTGCAAAATCCGCACCAGTCCGTCTGCGGCCCAGCTCTTGCACTCGATGCAGCCGATCCCCGCCGAGCGGCAGCCGTCATACATCTTTGCCAGCGTCTCAGGCGGCGAGAAGACCTTGTGCAGATCGCCGACAGGGCACTTGTCCGGGTCGCCCGCGTCGGTGCGGCGGACGCGTGCTGGGTCGGTGACCATCGTCTTGAGCTTCTGGCGCACCACCGGCTCCGGGTCGGTCAACAGAATCGTGTTGCCGTAGCTCTTGGACATTTTGCGGCCGTCGGTGCCGGGCAGCTTGGGCGAGGGGGTCAGCAGCACCTGCGGCTCCGGAAGGACATATTCTAGATGGGCTGCTTCTAGATGGGCTGCCCTTCGGAACGCGCTTAATTGCTTAGGTTTCTGCTGGACCTCTGACTCGGAAAGACCATACAGACCTTCTAAACCTTCCGAATTTGCCTCAGAGGAACCATATAAAGCGTCAAGACCTTCCAAAGGCGAGGGGGTCAGTAGCACCTGCGGCTCCGGAAGGACATATTCTAGATGGGCTGCCCTTCGGAACGCGCTTAATTGCTTAGGTTTCTGCTGGACCTCTGACTCGGAAAGACCATACAGACCTTCTAAACCTTCCGAATTTGCCTCAGAGGAACCATATAAAGCGTCAAGACCTTCCAAAGTAGATGTCGCCGCTTTCGCCTTAGGATAAAACTGGTTGAAGCGCCGCGCCACCTCGCGCGTCAGCTCAACGTGCGCCTGCTGGTCCTGTCCCACCGGCACAAAATCGGCCTGATAGAGCAGAATGTCCGAGGCCATCAGCACCGGGTAGCCCAGGAACCCAAAGGTGGTCAGATCCTTGCTGGCAAGATTCTCCTGCATCTCCTTGTAGCTGGGAACGCGCTCCAGCCAGCCCAGCGGCGTAATCATGCCCAGCAACAGCGGCAGTTCGGAGTGCTGCGTCACATGGCTTTGCACAAAGATGGTACATTTCTCCGGATCGAGGCCAGCGGCCAGAAAATCCAGCGCCACTTCCAGCGTGTTGGGCGCAATCTTGGAAGTGTCGGCGTAGTCGGTCGTCAGCGCGTGCAGATCCGCGATGAAGAAGTAGCACTCGTACGGGTCTTGCAGCTTGACCCAGTTGGCCAGCGCGCCCATGTAGTTGCCCAGATGGAGCTTGCCGGTGGGGCGCATGCCGCTCAACACGCGCGGACGAGAGGTGGAAATTGCGGATTCAGGCATTTTGCTTATCTTTTCCGGATTTCGATTTTGGGTAATGCGAAAAGATGCGCCGCCCTGCGAATGCGGAAGTCCCTTTCAGCATTCACTGAGAAACGGCTCATTCCATTGTAGCGGGAAGCGATGGTGAATAGCGTGCGGCTCAGCTTATGCGCGCATCAGCGCCCGGATCACCAGCTCCAGCGCCGGGCTGACGAAGGCCCGGATCACTGTGCCGCCCACCAGGATCATGAACAGGTAGCTGACCCAGATCGGAATCCGGTCGTAGACCTGCACCGCGTTGTAAGGCAGCAGATTGCGCACCATGCGGCTGCCGTCGAGCGGCGGAATCGGCAGCAGGTTGAAGACGAAAAGCGAGAGGTTGATCAGAATGGCCACCGTGCAGGCCAGCACCAGAGGCTGCGGAGTGAAGTCGGCGGACGGGTTGAAGGTGGCAAAGAACGAGGCCAGAACAACGGACCGTCCGTCGGGAATCATCTTCGCGGTAATGATCAGAACGATGACGGCCACCAGCACCATCAGCAGATTCGAGACCGGACCGGCCAGAGTGGTCAGGTTGTCGTCGCGCACGATCTTGCGAAAGTTGCGCGTGATCACCGGGGTAGGTTTGGCCCAGCCCACCAGCATCCCTCCGAACATACTGAATCCGATGAACGGCCCGAAGATCATGATCGCGGGAAAGAGTAGCGTGCCGATGGGGTCCACATGGTACATCGGATTCAGCGTGATGCGGCCTTCCATGCGGGCGGTCTGGTCGCCCAGCCGCGAGGCCATCCAGGCGTGCGCGCACTCATGCACGCAGAGCGAGAAGATGAGAATAACGAATTCGAAGATGGCGATCAGAAAGGCGTTGGATTGCAAAAGAAATCTCCACAGGCTGAAACCTCAGGTTAGCATGGAGGGTCGTGAGCGCGTGTGCTAGCGAGGTTGCTCTCCGGCGTCCGCCTCGAAGACCGGCGAGAAGCCCAGCCGCCGCCAAAAGCATTCCAGTAGCGCTACGGTCTCCGGCGCGGTGCGGCTGGTCGTGCGCAGAAGAATCTCCCCGCCCGCATCGCCAGCCAGCGCGCCCGACTCAGCGGCAATGGCGATGCACTTCTCCGGACGATAAGTGCAATTGGCCAGGTCGGCAATCGAAAGCCGCGTCGTCGGCGTGGCGAAGACCGTGCGCGGCGGGGCCATGCGGTCGAGCAGCCAAAGGATTTCCAGCTTGGATTCCAGCTCATCCGGCACGCAGTCGATGACCAAATCGGCGTTGCGCACCGCCTCCTCGATGGTGGAGACGAAGGCGACCTCCGGCAGGGCTTCGCGGCCGAGCTCTTGGCGCAGCAGCTCCTGGGCATGGTGCAGGTTGGCGGGCATCACGTCTTCCAGTTGCACACGAAATCCCGCGCGAGCAGCCGCGAGGGCCAGCCAGCGGCCCAGCGGCCCGGCTCCGATGATGGCGACGCTCTCAGGCAACCGGGTGGGGCTTGGTAGCCAAAGCCTGAGCCACGTCGTCGGCGCTGGGGCTGGCGTGCAACAGATGCTCGGCCACGCGGAAGCGCTCCTCGTCGGAGAGCGTGGGGACGGTGGCCAGCACCCGGCGCAGGGTCACGGCAACATCGTCAATGTAGTTCATCAGGCGAATGGCTTCTCCGGAGAGCGGCATGTTTTTCC
>CAZQRX010000066.1:0-13405 GCA_964595845.1 uncultured Occallatibacter sp.
CCCTGCTTCGCCGCTTTCCCTACGCGCTGATGTTCGTCATCGAGGCTGATGAAACGCTCTCTATCATCGCCTGCTTCCACGGCAGCCGCGATCCAGCACACTGGCAACAACGTACATGAAACACGAGAATGTGCAGCAGCCGCTTTATAGCAGAGCACGACTTCACTTGCGGCTGACCACTTCCCAACGTCCCTTCACGCCAGCAGAGCAGTCACCTTGGGCATCCACTCGCTGATCGCGATCTGCTGCGGGCACAATCCCTCGCACGTGCCGCAGGCGATGCAAGCGCTGGAGCGTTGCGCCGCGTTGAGAAAGACCTGGTAGTGGAAGCGAGCCGCCCCAAGATCGTCGAACAAGTGCGCGTAGTTATAAAACTCGAAGTTGGCCGGAATGTACACGCCGTTGGGACAGGGCATGCAGTAGTTACACTTGCTGCAAGGAATCACAGTGCGCGCGCGATACTTTTCCCGGACCTCGGCAATCAGCACCTGATCAGACGAAGTGAAACTCCCGACACGTGCCTGATCGGCAACGCGCAGATTCTCTTCCACTTGCTCCATCGTGCTCATGCCGCTCAGAACCACCGAAACCTCCGGCTGATCCCAGAGCCATCCGAGCGCCCACTCGACCGGAGACCGCCGCAGCGGAAAGCTCTCCATTGCTGCCCGGATGTCCTTAGGCGGATCGGCCAGCCTGCCGCCCATCAGCGGCTCCATGATAACCACGGCCAGGCCTTTCTCTGCCGCGAGTTTCAGCCCGCGCACGCCCGCCTGGTTCTCGGCGTCCATGTAGTTATATTGAATCTGGCAAAAGCTCCATAACTTGGTGCCGTTGACGATCTCCTCGAATGCTTCATACTCGTCGTGAAAGGAGAAGCCCAGATGCCGGATGCGCCCGTCGGCCAGCGCGGCCTCGGCGCGAGTTAGTAGGTCATGCTTCAAAACAATCTCCTGCCACCGGCTGTGACTCAGCGCGTGCAGCAAGTAAAAGTCGATGTGGTCCGTCTGTAACTTCTCTAACTGCTCGTTAAGCAAGCGATCAAGGTCCGCCGCGCACTCCACCATCCACACCGGCAGCTTGGTGGCCAGCCTGACCCGCTCCCGATAGCCGTCCTTGAGCGCCTTGCCTACAACCACTTCGCTCTGGCCGCCATGATAGGGGTAAGCCGTGTCAAGATAATTCACCCCAGAGTCGATGGCGCGGCGAATCATGCGCTTGGCCTCGTCCTCGACAATATTGGGGCTGAGGCGTTCTCCATCGGAGGTGGGAAGGCGCATACAGCCAAAACCCAGTGCCGAAGCCTTCCAGTCAAGCCGTCCAAAACTGCGATATTGCATCGTAATCCTCCCTCACGAATGCTACCCAAAATGGATTTTACTCCCCAACTGCCTTCCTCCCTCGCAATCAGTCCCGTCCCCGGTTACAATCGCAGAAACCGGCGAGGAACCAGCAACGATGACCAGAACGAAAGAGCAGAGCGCCGCCGCCCTGGCAGGCAAACCCGGCTTCTCCATCATCTCCAACGAAAAGCTGCTCCAGCTCTACGCCGCCATGGTGAAGTGCCGTGCCCTCGAAGAGCGTGTGCAGCTTCCCTTCCCGCGAAGCAAGCCCACCGGCCTGCGCGGCTCCGCCAGCCGGGAGGCGGTCGCTGTGGGGGTTGCCATCGACCTGCTGCCGGAGGACACCGTCGCTGCCTCGCCCGGCGACTTGTTCGTCCACTTCATCTGGAACGAGATTCATGGCGAGCCGCTGGACAAACTCTTCATCTACCTGAACTCCCACACCGCCCGTCCCAGCCCTGCCGCCCAATTCAAGCTCGCTACCGTCGCGGCCCAAGCCAAAAAAGCGGCGAAGAACGGCAGAATCTCCGTAGCCTTCTTCAGCAACGGCTCCAGTTTCTCCCCTGAGTCGCTCAAGGCTGCCGGCGACCGGCAGTTGCCCATCCTCTTCGTTCGCCAGACTCGCCTCCCGGCCGAGCCGCCGCGGGGCAAAATGCAGACCGGAGCCACGGAGGCCTGCGGCATTCCCGTCATCCCCGTCGACGGCAACGACGCTGTGGCCGTCTATCGCGTCTCAACCGAGGCCATCACCCACGCCCGCAAGGGCAACGGACCCACACTCATCGACTGCATCTTTGAGCACTCAGAGGCCCGCGACCCTCTCCTGCGGATGGAGACCTACCTCACCCGCAAGGGCCTCTTCAGCGAGGAAGGAAAGCGCCAGGTCGCCGCCGCCTTCAAACGGGAGTTGGACGACGCCGTCGAAGCTGCGGCCCGGTGATTGAGTTGACCTTCCTAACGCGCAGCGGATTTGTATTTGCTCCGTCGTTTCCTGCATCCAGTCAAGGTAAACCAGTGATAAAATGAGGAATATGAATTTGAGTAACCGTTGGTTCAAGGCTGCTTTTCTCCCCTGCGCCATGTTGCTGGCGACGCTTTCTTTCTTGACCGCCACTCCTGTCGCTGCTCAACAGCCCGCAGCGCCCAAAGCCGCCGCGCCTCAGGACGCCAGCCACGACGGCGACTTTGCGCCGGAATGCGCGCCGCCCGCGCTCGGTTCGCCCTACATTCCCGTCGATAGCTGGGTCTATCCGGCCATGCTGCGGCTCTACTCGCTCGGCTACGTGGACGATGTCTTTCTTGGCATGCGCCCCTGGACGCGCGCCAGCTTGGGCCGCATGGTCGAGCAAGCCGGTGAGGAGATCGCGGACGCCGACGAGGGAACAGACACCAATGAGGCTAAGGGCATCTACGACGCGCTCGTGCGCGAACTGCGCTACGACAGCCAGGGCCCATGCCTGCCGCACCAGGGCCTCGCCCGCATGGAGTCGGTTTATTCGGTGGCGCGTGGTATCAGCGGTACCCCGCTGCGCGACAGCTATCACCTCGGCTCGACCGTCATCAACGACTACGGCCGCCCCTACGAAAGTGGATTGAACAACTACACCGGCGCCAGCGGCTATGCCTCCACCGGCCGCTTCGTGTTCTATGCGCGCGGCGAGTTTCAGGCGGCACCATCGGCCACCGGCTATTCGCAGGCTCTTGCCCAGGCGCTCAGCACCGTGGACGCTACTACCTTCCTTAACGCCGCCACCGGGCTCCCCTACAACCAGGCCACCATTCCCATGGGACCGATCGCCACCACCGCCGACGTGCGGGTGATCGAGGCCTTCGTCTCCGCTCACGTCCTCAGCCACGAAATCTCCTTCGGCAGACAGGACGACTGGCTCGGGCCTGGCCTGGGCGGCGGCATGGCTTACTCCAACAATGCCGCAAACATCTATTCCTTCCGCATCAACCGCAGCGAGCCGCTGCACGTTCCCGGACTCTCCCTGCTAACTGGACCCTTCCGCTACGATTTCCTGGTCGGAGCGCTCCGTGGGCACACCTATATGCCCAATCCTGCCTATGTGGCAAACCCACCATCAACGACTCAGCCGAATGTGATCAATCCGGGCGACCCTTGGGTCCACGTCGAGAAGATCAGCTTCCGGCCGACGAAGAACCTTGAATTCGGCTTTGAGCGCACCGTGATCTGGGCCGGCAAGGGCCACGGAGCCGTCAACGTCAAGAGCTTCCTGAGGAGCTTCTTCAGCGTCACCTCTCCCTCCGGCGCGGACAAGAACGACTCTATGGACCCCGGCGCTCGCTTTGGCGCCTTCGACTTCTCTTACCGGCTGCCCTTCGTCCGCAATTGGCTCACGCTCTATACGGACTCCGAGGTGCACGACGATGTTTCCCCCATCGACGCTCCACGGCGCGCCTCCTACCGGCCCGGCCTCTATCTCTCCCATGTACCCGGCCTTCCCAAGCTGGACCTGCGCGTGGAAGCCGCCTCCACCGATCCTTCCAGTTCAAACACCGCAATCCAATACGGCCAATTCATGTACTGGGAACAGATCCAGAAGCAGGGCTATACCAACCAGGGCCAGCTCTTCGGCGACTGGATCGGACGCGAGGACAAGGGCGGCCAGGCCTGGATTACCTGGCACCTTAGCGGCAACGAGATGATCCAGGCAGGTTACCGCAATCAAAAGGCCACCAGCAATTTTATTCCCGGCTCGACGACTCAAACCATCCCTGGCTCAACCCCTGCCTCACCGCAATCCTGCCCCTACAACTACTCCTCATGCCTGATCCCCGGCGGCACTACGCTGAACGACATCAACTTCCAGGCCGTCAAGCGCTTCGGCAAGGACTTCGAAGTCAACGGAAACTTTGCAATTGAACACTGGAAAGCCCCCATTTACCTTCCCGGGCCGCAGACTGTGACGACCACCACCATTCAGCTCACCTGGTTCCCGGAGCGCAAGGTCAACTTCTGAAAATCCACGACGGCTATACTGCTGCATATGCGCATCGACCCTTTCGAGGAATGGCGGCGTCTCTCTCAGCTCTACCGCGAGATGAGCGACGAGGAGTTGTACGAACTGGATGCTGATTTCGCCGGTCTGACCGAACAAGCGCAACAGATCCTCCGCGACGAGATGAAGACGCGCAGGCTAGCTCGGCCGCGCCCGGCAAGCATAGAGGCCAAGCTCTCCGAGCACACCGCGGCTTCGGCCTGGGATGCTGACGCCGATACGCCCAAGACCGAAGACGGAGCGGAGGAGAGCGTTCTGCCCCGCGAATACACCTGGAAGACGCTGCTCTGCGAATGTAATGACAGCGATGAAGCATGGATGGTCCGCGAGGCGCTGCGGCAAGCGGGAATCGAGAGCTGGAGCGATGGACAAGGCTACCGGATTGTGGAAGGGATCAACTATCCCCGGATTCTGGTTGCAGCCGATCAACTGGAGCAGGCGCGCGAGGTCGCATCAAGGCCGATTCCGCAGGCCATCGTCGAGCAATCCAAGTTGCCGGATGAGGAGTACATGCCTCCAGCCTGCCCCAGGTGCGGCGCCGAAGACCCGCTGCTGGAAAGCGTCGATCCGGTCAATAGCTGGCTCTGCGAAAGCTGCGATTATCAGTGGACCGATGCGGTAGAAGATGCGAATGTCCCCAACTAAAGGAGTCAAAATGGACCAGAATTCTAACTCTGTTCGCGCAATTCTGAAGCGGCCCAGCGCCATTCTTCCCATCGCGATGTCGCTCACCGCGCTGGCGATTGTGCTTGGCCACATTGCCATCTACGGCACTGCCCGTGAAGCCGATGAGGGCGCTGCCGCGCATCTTTGGCAGCTCCTCATGGCTGCGCAGTTGCCGGTCGTGGCGTTCTTCGCAATCAAGTGGCTGCCGCGCGCTCCGAGGCAGGCGCTGATTGTGCTTGCCGAGCAGGCTGGCGCAGCGCTCGCATCGGTTGCCGTCGTCTTCCATTTCAACTTATAGGAAATCCGGCTACTCGGCGAAGATCTCACCCAAGGCGGCCAACGTCTGGGACTACGGATTCGCGAGCGGAACGCGCACCAGGATCGCATTGTCAACGCGCACGATCAACCTGGAGAATCTCTCCTTGCCTGCGCTGTGCATGGCCTGATAGCGCGGGTTGAGCGGCTCCACATCAACACGTAGCGGAGCCTTAGGATCCTTTGGCACATCGAACGTTACGCGGATATCGGGCTGCCCATTGCCATCGATGTCCACCATGTCTGAGACGTGCTGCGGCAGGGCGCTCACGGGAGTCCAATCCAATTGCACAAAGGGCTTTTCGCTTTGCAAAAAGTGCGGGCGGACAGGCCGGTGAATCACAATCGAGTATGCGCCCATCTGAACCGTGCGCGCCTTGGGACCGCCGGAGTACACCTCATCCACTTGCAGCGGGAGAGCGGCGACGCCATTCGCAAAATACCCCATCAACACAAAAGGCGTCAGCATTGCCACAAGGACTGTCGCGCCCGCCGCCGTGTAGCCGAGAATAGGACGGAGTTTCATAAGCGCCTCCTAAGCAATAAAGTGCAGTATGGTGGCAACGCCCCCGTAGATGATGGTGCCGCCGAACATGACGGCCATGGCCCAGGCAGCATACAGAAACATCAGCCGCGCGCGCTCCGGCTTGCAGGCGGCCTCGGTTCCCTTGATATGCCAGACGACGGCTTGCCGCGGACACGCATCCACGCACGCGCCGCACTTCATGCACGACATCAGCGTCTCGCCGCGCGCAATGGATTCCTTCGACAAGGATAGATTCGGGCAGGCGTTCTGGCAGAGCAGGCAGGGCTTGCAGCGACCCTTGTCAATTTTTATTTCAAAGGCGCTGATCTTGTTGAAGATGGATTGAAATGCGCCGAACGGGCAGAAGAATGAGCATTGCGTTCGTTTTTTTGTCAGAAACGGCAGCGCAATCACCAGTCCCGCAAAGAGCAGGACAAAGATTCCATTCTGCACCAGGCCAATCGTGTTGCGGGCGGTAACGTACTCCGAGACGGCCTTGAAGGGGCAGAGCCACATACAGTAAGCCGGCTCAAAGAGGGCCAGCGAGAGCAGCACCATGGCCAGCAGCACGGCCCATGGGCCATAGCGCCAGCGCGGGTCGAGCTTGCGGATTCTGGCCCGCGCGGGAATCGCGGCCACGCCCTCTTCAATTCCCCCGAAGAAACACGCGTAGCTGCACCAGCCTTTACCGAGTACCAGTGTCAGAGCCAGCCACATGCCCACCATGGGCGCAATGCCGTGGTTGGTACTGGCGATGGTCCCTGGGAATATCAACGTCTTGGTGAGCGCAGCCGGCAAAATCAGCATCGGAATGGGCATGAAGCAGAACGGCGTCCGCCCGGCAATCATCTCTTCAAGCGGAATGCCCATCGTGCCGCGCGCGAGGACGATATTGTAGATAAAGCCGACGGGAAAGAGGACTCCCACACTCACGAAAAAGATGCGCCGCCAGCGATAGGTGCTTCCCGTCCGCATCATCATAAAAAAGAGCACCGTCATGAAGATTGTGGTGATCGTGGCGGCGATCCGCGACTTGAGGTCCGTATCCATGCCGGGGCGAAAGAGCATGAGCAGCGACCAGATGAAGATCGGCAGGGTCAGCAGAAGCGACCAGCCGATGCCGCGTGGCTCCGGGCGGGTCAGGCGCGGCAGTTGAATGTTAGTAGCCATAGGCTTTTCTCCCTATCAGCATGGCAATTCCCAAAGAGATGTAATAGAGTGCAATAAGCGCCATCGCCATCCGCGCGACGGTAATCACCGCTTCGTTGCGCGCAATGCAACCAAAGCTGATAAACGGCATAAACCAGACAGAAGTTCCAATAAAAAAGAAAAAGAAGAAGAGCAGCGCCTGAGCCACGCTGCCCAGTTCAGCCGCCCTGACGCCGGCGGCCACAAACGGAGGACAGAGGCTTAACCCGGTCAGCAAACCCAACGCCGCCGGCCCGGCAGCTCTGCGATTCTTCTTTTCCCCGATATTCACCAACTGCGAACCCACACACGATGAGCCGCAGAGGCTTCTAGCGGACCATGCATACCAGATCAGCACGCCGGCGAGCAGCACATTGACCGCGCCCATCAGCAGCACGCGCGGCCCCGGCGGCAACGACACCAGCGCGCCAATCTCCCACGCCACGGCGGCAAACAGCAGGTATCCCGCCAGCCGCGCTCCCAGGAAGACAGAGAGATAGCGGGCATGGGGCCTCAACCCCGCGCGCTCTGTAAGCAAAGAAGGAACCACCACGGGTCCGCAGGCTGCGATGCAGGCAGGTCCGGAGGCCAGCCCCAGGGCCAGCGCCTCGCCGAAATGGACCGATACGGCCATGCGCTGATGATCATCGTCATTCCGTGCTCCTGTCTGTGATGGGTAATACGCGATGACCGAACGACCCGAAATCTATGAGATTTATGGCGATCGAATTGGTGGTTGGCCGGCTCTTCGCTATCGATCCTATGACCATATTCTGCGAGCACTTACCGCGCCCGCGGATGCGTCCGGTCGTAGACCACCGTCAACTGCGCGGTGGTCAGTTGCGTGTAGCGCTGGGTGGTGGAGAGGCGCTCGTGGCCTAACAACTCCTGAATGGCGCGCAGGTCGGCGCCTTCTTCCAGCAGATGCGTCCCGAAAGCATGGCGCAGCGTGTGCGGATGCACATCGGCGGAGAGCCCTCGTAAAACGGCGATGCGCTTGACGATGCGTCCGACGCTGCGCGTGGTCAGACGGGCCTGGCTCTGCTTGCCGAGGCCGCGCAGTTGCAGGTTGAGGAAGAGCGCGGGCGTCTCGATTCCCTTCCCTGATGCCAGCAGCGCCGCGCGCTCGGCCATGTAGGCGCGCAGGGCCTGGGCCGCCGCGTCGCCCAGCGGGACGTAGCGCTGCTTTTGCCCCTTGCCGCGAATCAGAATCGCTTCGTTGGCCCAGTGAATGTCTTCGAGGTTGAGGCCGACCAGCTCGGCGTTGCGGATGCCGCAGCCGTAGAGCAGTTCGAGAATCGCCGTGTCACGTGCCGGCCAACTGGCGGCGTCTTCGCCCACCGACTCGACGACGCGATTCATCTGCTCAATCGACGGCACGCGGGGCAGATGCCTGGGCAGCTTGGGCGTGGCCACCAGCGAGGCGGCATTCTGCTCCAGAAGCCCGGCACGGGCCAGCCATTTGAACCAACTGCGAATGGCCGCCAGCGCCCGCGCGGCGGAGGCCTTCGCCAGCCCGCGATCATAGAGCGTGCCCAGGTAGGCGCGGATGTGGGTGTGCTCGATGCCCTCCGGGCCTTGATCTTTTCCATAGTGCTCGGAAATGTAAGCGGTAAAACCGTGAAGCTCTCGCTGATAGGCGCGCAACGTGTGCGCCGATGCGCCGCGCTCGTTGGCCAGCACGCGCAGATAATCGGCCACCAGCGAATCCAGCGAAGCGGCGAGGATGGGTACGGCCGCGGCGCTCATGCCGGCTCCTCGCTCGCAGCAGCGATGGTCTTGGCGCTGGAAACCAGATGAAGGCCTTTGCGGCTGGTTTGGGTGGGAACGAAGGACTCCGATGGCTGAGGGAGTTGCCGCGTGGCGCGCGGATGGTGCAGGCGATGCACCTCCTTCAGCCGCCCCAGCGCCAGGTGCGTATAGACCTGGGTGGTGGAGATGTCGGCGTGGCCCAGCAGCAGCTGCACGCTGCGCAGGTCGGCGCCGTGCTCCACCATGTGCGTGGCGCAACTGTGGCGCAGCCGGTGCGGGCTGGCTTGGCCGTTGGCCATCTTGACGATGTGCCAGACCCACTGGCGGGTCAGCGGCATTCCGCGCAGTGAGAGAAAGAGACGCGTCGAATCCTGTCGAGTCGCGGGAGCCTTGCGGGCCGAACTGGTATGCGCCGAACTGATGCGGGCCAGATGGGGCCGTCCCTCGCGCAGATAAATCTCCAGTGTCTCGACGGCGGCGCGTCCCAGCGGCACGATGCGCTCCTTGTCGCCCTTGCCGCGCACCTGCACGCGCCCCAGGTCGAGCGCCAGATCGCCGGTGGAGAGCGCCGTGACCTCGGAGACGCGCAGGCCGCCCGCGTAAAGCAGTTCCAGAATCGCCCGGTCGCGCAGATCGGTGGCCCGCGCTTGGGGATGCTCGGCGTTCATCTGAGCCCGCTCCAGCATCTCCGCCACCTCCGGCTCAGCCAGCGACTTGGGCAGCACCTTCCAAGCCTTGGGCGACTCAATTTTCACCGTCGGGTCGTGATGGATGCGCCGGTCGAGCAGGAGCCACTTGTAGAAGCCGCGCAGGCAGCTAAGCTTGCGCGCCGCCGAGCGCTGGTCGATGCCGTGGGCGCGCAGATGCTCCAGAAAGGCAGCCACGTCCTCCTGCATCGCCGTCAACAGCACGCCGCTGCGCCCCTCGATGAACTCGGCAAAGGTCTTCAGGTCGCCGTCGTAGGCCTCGCAAGTGAGCGGACGCAGGCCTTTTTCCACGCGCAGATAGGCTTGGTAGTCCTTCAGAAGCGATAGATTGCGCGCGGTTTCCATACTTACGATTATCCGCGCCTTCGGACGGCTCCGACGCCGACGCGCGCGCCGCTGAACCTGGTTCATCATGGACTCAACATCGGCAACAGCGCATGGCACACGCCCGGCCCAACGGAGTATAACGACAAAATGGGAGCCTTGGCCGCGGACGAGATCAACACATGGCTGCGCGAGGGCGGCCTGGTGGTTACGGCCAGCGACCGCGCCGCGCGCGCCCTTGCCGCCGGCTTCCATCGCGCCCGCCTGTCCGAAGGCCTCTACGCCTGGCCCACGCCCAACATTCTCGACTGGAAGAGCTTTGTCCGAAGAACCTGGGAGCAACGGACCGCCGACGCTCGCTTGCTGCTCAATCCCGCGCAAGAGCAGGCGCTCTGGGTGGAGATCGCCAGCCGGGACCGCTCGCTCGCCACGCTTCTCGAAGGCCCATGCCACCGTTTGGCGACTCTGGCCATGGAGGCCCACGAACTGCTCTGCTCCTACGCTCCGCAGTTCCTGCGCCCGTCCGCCCGCGCCAGTTGGCGGCAGGACGCGGCGGCCTTCAGCGGCTGGCTGGCAGCCTTTGACGAGGCCTGCCGGGCGGGGAGTCTGATCAGCCCCAGCCGTCTGCCACACGAGCTGATTCCGTTGCTCCAAGCAGACCCGGCAGTGCGTCAACCGCTGCTTCTGGCCGGATTCGACCGCATTTTGCCCATGCAACGCAGCCTCTTCGACGCCTGGGGCGATTGGCGCGAGGCAGCCCAAGGCGAACCGGCCGCCGAGGTCCACTTCCACGCCGCCGCTGACGCGCAAGCCGAACTCGTTGCCTGCGTGATCTGGTGCGGCCGCCAGCTCGCCGCCAACCCCAGCGCTCGCCTCTTGGTCGTCACCCAGGCCGTCAGCGCGCGCCGTGGCGAAATCGAACGCGCCTTTCTGCAACACACTGGCCCGGCCTTCGAATTTTCGCTAGGAGTCCCGCTCAGTCAGGTCACGCTGGCTCGTGCGGCGCACCTTGTGCTGCGCTGGCTCGATGGTTCACTTGCCGAAAACGAACTCGACTGGCTGCTTTCCACAGGCCACGCCGCCGCCAGCGCCCAGGAGTCCGCGGCGTTGCAGGCAACCATGCGCGCCCTGCGCCACTACGGCCTGGAACGTACCCAGTGGACTCTGGCTGCCTTCCTCGGCGAGCGGTGCTCCGCTGAGTTGCTTCCAACTCCATGGGTTGAGCGCATCAGCGCGGCGCAGCGCCTTCTGTCCGGCTTCACGCGCCGCCCTCAAAGCCCGCTCGATTGGGCGGAGCTGATTCCGCGCCTGCTTGACGAGCTTCATTTTGCCGTCGCGCGACCGCTCACCAGCGCCGAGTTCCAGGCCCTTCGCCGCTGGCATCAGGCCGTGGAAAGCTGCGGCTCGCTGGGCTTCGATGGCCGCCGCATCGGCTGGAAGGATTTCCTCTCGCAACTCGACCGCACGCTGGAGGAGACGCTCTTCGCTCCCGAATCGCGCGATGCGCCCATCCAGATCGCCGGTCCCGCCGAGTCGGCCGGCCTCACCGCCGACGCCGTCTGGTTCCTGGGAGCCGATGAGGACGCATGGCCCGCGAGCGGCGCGACGCATCCGCTGCTGCCCGTGGAAGTTCAGCGCGAGGCGGGAATGCCCCACGCCACTCCGCAGCACGATTGGGAGCTTGCAGCGGCCATCACCCGGCGCATTCTGGTCGCCGCGCCGGAGGTCCACTTTAGCTTTGCCAGGCAAAACGAGCAGGCCGAAACCCGCCCTTCGCGTTTGATCGCACAATTCGCCGGCCCGCCGCAGCCCCTGCCGCCGGAACTGGCCGCGCCAGCCGCCCCGTCCCCGCTTACCGTCCGGTTCGAGGACTTCTGCCGCATTCCCTTCCCTCCGGGCAAGGTCGCGGGGGGCGCTGCTGTTCTCACCGCGCAGTCGCAGTGCCCCTTCAAAGCCTTCGCCACGGCGCGTCTGGCCGCACAGGAGTGGAAGCCAGCCGAGGCCGGCCTGACCGCCGCGCAGCGCGGCAGCCTGCTCCACGCTATCCTCCACGCGGTCTGGGCAGGAAAACCCGACGGCATTCGGAGTTACGCCGAACTGATGAGCCTGAACGACCGGCAAGCCTTCGTCTACGCCCATGTTCAGCGCGTTCTAGCACGGGAGCTGCGTCCGCACCTGCGCGAGATCATGCCCCGCCGCTATCTGGAACTGGAAGCGCAGCGGCTGACTCGCCTGGTCACCGAGTGGCTGGACTATGAAGCCACGCGCATCGAATTCGAGGTCGCCGACACCGAGGTCAAGCGCACGGTGCACATCGCCGGGCTCACCTTCGACCTGCGCCTCGACCGTCTTGACCTGCTCCGCGACGGCTCCCAACTGGTCATCGACTACAAATCCGGCGCCGCATCGACGAAATCCTGGGATCTACCCCGCCCCGACGACGTGCAACTGCCGCTCTATGCCGGCTTTGCCCTCGATCGTGAGCGAGAGCGCCTCGGCGGGCTGGTCTTTGCCAAGGTGCGGGCCGGCGAATCAGGTTTTACGGGACAGGTCTTCGATCCCGCGGCCACTCTCTCCAGCGGTCTTAAGGGAACCAGCTCTCTGGTTAAAAACAAACTCACCCTCGATCAGCTTGAAGCCTGGCGGGATTGCATCCAGCAGCTAGCCAGGGACTTCCTCGCCGGACGCGCTGAAGTTGACCCGCGCGAGGCTCCCAAGACCTGCGAGCGCTGCGGCCTGCAAACCCTCTGCCGCATTCAGGAATGGGTGGCGCAACTGGAAGACGAAGACGAATCCAACAGCGAGGAGGTCGGCGATGAGTAGACCTTCCCGCCCTGAGCCTCCCGATCAGTTTGAGCGCCAGCGTGCCCTCGATCCCGGACGGTCAATTCTGGTGCAAGCCCCTGCCGGCTCGGGCAAGACAGCCCTGCTTGCCGAACGATTCCTGCGCTTGCTGTGCGAGGTGGACGAGCCTGGCCAAGTTGTTGCCATCACCTTCACCAACGCCGCCGCCGCCGAGATGCGCAACCGGATTCTCGATGAGCTGAGAAAGGAGGAGCCCAGTCCTCTCGCCCGCCACGTGTTGGATCACTCGCAGGCGCACGGCTGGAATCTGCTCGACCTGCCCGCCCAACTGCGCATTTCGACGATTGATTCCTTCTGCCGCGAACTGGCCTTGCAGCAGCCGCTGCTCTCCGGCCTGGGCGGCGGCCTGGAGATCGCCGAGCAGCCCGACGAACTCTATCGCCGCGCCGCCCGCGAAACCCTCCGGAAGATCGATCAGACCGGCTCGGCTCTCGGAGCGGCTATTGAAGAGCTTTTGCTGTGGCGCGACAACGCATGGCAGGAGATGGAAGCGCTGCTGATCGAAATGCTCAAGAGCCGCGATCGCTGGATGCACGGCTTTGTCCTGGAGCGCGAACCGGATTGGGACGCGCTCCGCGAGCGGCTGGAACGGCCCTTTGCACATGCCGTGCGCGATTCGCTCATCCATATGAGTGAGCTTCTCGACCACGTTCCGGGAGCGCGCGAAGAAGCGCTGGAGCTGGCGCGCTTTGCCTGTGA
>CAZQRX010000067.1:0-13097 GCA_964595845.1 uncultured Occallatibacter sp.
TTCATCCGCCGGGCGTTGTCCGGCTGGTCGTGCGAGAAGGGCATGATGAGCATCGGCTTGCCGGCGCGCAGGCATTGCGCCGTCGTCCCCACGCCGCCCTGATGCACCACCATCGCCGCGCGCTTGAAGAGTTCCGAGTAGGGCGCGTACTCGGCCACGCAGACAGACTCCGGCAGCGGGGTCTTCAACTGGTTGCGTGGGTCTGTTCCTATCAACAGCACCGCGCGAATGCCCAACCGGATGGCGGCCTTCGCGGAAACCTCGTAGAAATCTCCCGCGGCCAGCACTGCCGCCGAGCCCAGCGTGAAGACCACCGGCGGCTCGCCCGCGTCTAGAAACTTCTCGAGATTCGCAGGCAGCGCCTGGTTTCCTGAGTCGGCGTCGTAGTAGCAGAAGCCGGTAATCAGCGTGTGCTCCGGCCAGTCTTTTTGCTCCACGCCCAGCATGCGGGAGAAGAGCGCCAGCACCAGTGAGGGCGAATGCTTGGCGTCGAAGAGCGGATTCGCGCCCCTGGACAGCCCCAGTTCGCGGCGCAACTCGTAGATCGGCTCCGGCCACTTGCGGCTGACAAAGCGCGCCACACGCCGGATAACCCGTCCGAAGCCCGGGACTACCTTGTCGGCGCGCGCCAGCCGCGGGTACGGGGGCAGCACCGGCGGGTCGAAAGCGGAGAAGAACGAGAGCGGCGCGAGCACGTAGCTGGCCCAGGGAATCCCGGTCACCTCGGCCACCAGCGGCCCGGCATAGTTCAGCTCGCCCAGCAGCAGCAGATCGGCGCGCTCCGGTTTGGTGGCAGCGTCAAGCAGGTCGGCATAGGTCTGGCGCAGCACCGGAAAGAGAAAATCCCGCAGCCCGTGCTCAGTGCCGTTCTTGATGTCGTAAACCATCTCCACCAGGATGGTGTTGGTGGGATCGATGTCCGGCCGGATGGCGTGAAATTCCAACCCCAGTGGCCGAATCTTCGGCTCATAGACCGCCGGCAGCGCCATCACCGGGGTGTGGCCCCGCCGCTTCAATTCCAGGGCAATGGCGATCAGTGGATTGGTATCTCCGAGGGTGCCGATATTCGAGAGAACAATGCGCAAGGTGAAGTCCTTGAGCCGTTAGTGGCCGGCTGTTATGAGGGTAACGCATCGCAGGCAGGGTTGGCCGCGCCGATTCTTCCTTAGTGTTACCGGAGATGCTATTCTTCCCCTGTTGTACCAGGAGCTTATCCATGTCCAAACAGCGCACCCTTCGCCTCGTAGTCCGGTCCTTCGCGGCCGCGGCTTTGCTCTGCGGCCTTGTGGCCGCCGTTCGTCCCATTGCCGCGCAGCAGCCCTACAAAGTTCTTGACCACTGGAAGCTAGGCGGCGAGGGCTTTTGGGATTACCTGCTCGCCGATCCTCTGGCCCATCGGCTCTACCTCACCCGCGGCAACCACGTCGATGTGCTCGACACGCAGACTGGAAAGCCGATCGGTTCCATCGCCGGCCTGCATGGAACGCACGGCGTCGCCCTCGACACCGCCGGAAAATTCGGCTATATCTCCGACGGCGGCGGCAACGCGGTCGTCGTCTTCGACCGCGCCACCCTGGCCACTGTGGCCACCATCCCCGCCGGAACCAACCCCGACGCCATCGTCTTCGAGCCGGCCACGCAGACCGTCTGGGCCTTCAACGGCCGTAGCCACGACGCCACTGTAATCGACGCCGCTACGCGAAAAACCGGGGACCCCGGCGACGGGTCTTCGTCGCTGGGGTGGAAAGTCATCGCAACAATCCCGCTGCCCGGCAAGCCCGAATTCGCCGCCGTCGATGGCAAGGGCTTGGTCTTCGACAACATCGAAGACAAGAGCGAGATCGTCCGCCTCGACGCCAAGACCCTCAAACTCACCGCCGAGTGGCCACTCACCGGCTGCGACGGACCCAGCGGCCTGGCCATCGACGTGGCCGGCAGCCGCCTCTTCCCGGTCTGCCACAACAAGGTGATGGGCGTGATTGACTCCAGCACCGGCAAGGTGCTCGCTACTGCTGAGATCGGGAACGGCCCCGACGCCGCCGGTTGGAACGCCGCCCACAAGCTGGCCTTCGCCTCCTGCGGCGAGGGAGTTCTCTCGGTGATCGATGCCGGCGCTCCGGGCTATCCCACTATCGAGTCTCTGCCCACTCAGCGCGGCGCGCGCACCATGGCCTACGACTCCGCCGCCGACCGCATCTACCTAGTCACCGCCGACTTCGGACCTGCGCCCGCGCCCACCGCCGACAATCCCCGCCCCCGCCCCGCCATCGTGCCCGGCAGCTTCACCGTGCTGGTCGTCGGACGCTAAACAAACCTCCAAAATCACATCTATTTGGGTGCCCCAGGTCCGGATTTTCGGACCTGGGTTTTCCGTGCTGATTCATATTTCCAAAAAACTACTTGCGAAAGGCAGGGTTGCAGGAGGATGATTTTATTGCCTTTTACTGAAAGTGTTAGCGGTTTTGAATTGTAAGGAGATGACCCGTGCGCAAGTACATTCTCGCAATAGTCTTTTTAGCGATCACCCCCCTGCTCTACGCCCAACTGGAGCTCAACAATGCAGCTGTGATCAAGATGGTCAAGGCCGGCCTGTCGGAAGATCTGGTTATCACCACCATCAATCTGATGCCGGGAAGCTACGACACCTCTCCAGAGGGGCTGATTGCGCTGAAGAGCGCCGGCGCCAGCGACAAGGTGGTCGGAGCAATCGTAGCCAAGGCCTCTGCCGCTGCTCCTCCGCCGCCAGCGTCCGTTGCCCCCACTCCGCCGCCAACGCCTGCTGCGCCCACACCGCCTCCGGTGCCAGAGCCCGCACCAGCGCCACCGACGCCAGCGCCCGCGCCAGAGCCGCCTCCACCGCCACCACTGCCGCCGATGCCCACTATCCCCGCCCCTCCGCCACCAGCGCCCGCGGCTGCCATACCCGCTCCTCCTCCGCCGCAGCCCGCAGCTGCCGCGTCCGCTCTTCCCCCCGGCATCGACTTAGTGGGAGTCTATTATCAGGACAGCAGTAGCGCATGGAAGCCAATCGCCTCGGAGATTGTGACGGCAAAGTCCGCGGGCTTTTCCGTTGGGGATAATAATGTTGGCTCCATCAAGGGCCATATTCTCGGCGCCAAGGCCCACCTGAGCGCGCCCCTTCCTGTCACGCTCGCCGTCTACGTGCCGGAAGGCCACACCATCGCCGAGTACCGGCTCATGAAGCTGCTGGTCAAATCCAACGAACGCGAGTTCCACATCTCCTCCAGCCTGATCTCCAAAGAGAGCAATAACAATGAGATCGACAAGGACGCGGTCGTGATTACTTCGGAAAAGATCGCGCCGCGCCTCTACCAGATCACCCTGAGTTCCGGCATTGTTAAGGGCGAGTATGGGTTGCTCGCGCCCAAACCGCAAGGCGGCTCCGAGGGAAGCAACTGGAAGATCTATTGCTTCAGCGTGGGTAATTAGGACGCCTCCGGCACATTGAGCCCGCCCATTGCGCAGGCCTGCAATCCGCAGGGCCACTCCGGAAACGGGGCTGGCCCTGCGGCTCTTTTGCCCCTCTAATATTCTTCTTGCGAAAAGCAGGGGTTTGGGTGGATGATTCTATTGCCATTCTTGAATAGTTTTGGCGGTTTTGAATTGTAACGAATTTGGAGAGGATCCGTGCGCAAAAACCTTCTCACAGTTGTGTTTCAGCAAGCATGGCGTACTTCCTGTAATGCTCGTGTTTTGGTCCTTCTCCTTTTTTGCCCCCTCTTGGTGCCGGGCATGCACGGACAGGGCAATGCAGCCTCTGGATTCCAATTCACAAAAGTTGACACCCAGGTTCTCGACGAGGTCAACGAGTTTGACCGCCAGATGGAGAAGAAGGGCCTGGTCCTTCACAACCCCGACCTGGATGCGTACTTGGACTCGGTCGGCAAGCGCGTGATCGGCGCGCGTCCGGCTCCCGAGCAGGTCGAGTTCCGATTCCGGGTGGTGCGCGATCCGATGGTGAACGCGTTTGCCTTGCCGAACGGCTCGGTCTATGTGACCACCGGCCTCTTGTCTCTATTGGAGAACGAGGCCCAACTGGCTGCGGTGCTGGGTCATGAAACTTCGCACGTTTTCGACCGCCATGGTTATCTTGAGAACCGCAGCGCGCGCAAGAAGATACTGGCGATCAATATCATTCAAGGCGCCGCATCCTTGGTTCCCGGCGGAGGAACATATCTCAGCGTGGCAACTCAGGTCTTCTGTGTCGCGATTCAACTGGGTGCTACATTAAGCTCCGAGATACTGATTGCAACCATTTACGGCTATTCGCGAGAGATGGAACGTCAGGCGGACAGCGATGGCCTGGCCTCTATGGTCTCGGCCAATTACGATCCTCGCGCCATGGCACGCTCCTTCGAACTGATGGATGGAGATATAAAACTTGAATTCGAACCGCTTCAAGGCTTCTACCACGATCATCCCAAGCTTACCGAGCGGCGCACAACGGCCCTCGACTTCGCTTCGGCACACCCCGTCAATGAACCACGGCCCGGTTCCGAGAAGGAGTATCTCGAAAAGGTCTCCCCGGCCATCTGCTACAACATTGAAACGGATATGAACAACCGCAGGGCTCGCACTGCGGTTGCCCGGGCCACGCGGCTGACCACAGCGTTCCCCGATGACCCGAAGTATCAAGTCCTGCTAGGGGACGCCTATCGATTACTCGGAGCAAGAACCAAGGCTCCCTCCGAGGAGGAGCTCAACCGTCACGGGCAGGAGGAAGACCGCAAGGAGTACTTCAAGCTGACGGAGGCGGAATTGCAAAAGCGGCTTTTGCAGAAACCCGAAGGTCAAGCCGCGCTCCGCGATAATCTCGACAAGGCGGAGATCATCTACCAGAGCGTGATTCAGCGTAATCCTTCGTTCGCAGGAGCGTACCGTGGGCTTGGCTTCCTTTACGAACAGCAAGCGAAGTATGCCGACGCCGCCAAAGAATACCGCCGTTACGTCGAACTGGTCGCCGGCACCAGCATCGACCGCATCCGGATAGAGCGCCGGCTGGCCGCAGTCGAAAAGCTGGCGGCTCCGCAACCACCGCAGTCACAGTGACGGTCATAGTTTGCCCGTCAGGTTCCTGAAAGCGTCGAAGTAATCCTTAGGAGGAAAGTCCAATGAAGTTCGTTTCTCACGTCTGCCCTGCCATCATGGTAGCTTTGCTATTCACTGTCAACGCTTCCGCTACGGGTTCCTGGTCCTACGAAAGTCCCAAAGTGACTTCGGGAGATTTTCGCATACGCACCGCTTGCATGATGCCAGCCGAAGGAAAACTCTCGAAGTTGGGCATGAAAGGCAGCGAGGGCATGTCCAAAGAGTCGGATACATGGAGCACGGAGCTGCAAACCATCGTCGAGTCTCATCTGAAGACCGCGGGCGTTCAGGTTTCTCCCGCCGCAGGCGCCTCGGGCAGCGGCGCGTCCGACGACGAACTCCGCCAGGTACTGTTGCAACTGCAACAAAAGTATGCCGGAATCTCCGCTCAAATCGACAAACATCCCAAGGATATAGGCAAGTCCCGGTTTACCCTCGGCGACGATGTGGCGTTGCTGCCCTGCGATGCCACCGCGGATGTTCTGGTCTTCGTTGAGGGGCAGGGACAGGTTCTCACCGGCGGAAAACAGGCGTTTGGCATTCTCCTTGCAGGGCCAACGGACTCCGTGGCGACCCTCATCCTAACAATGGCAGACGCCAAGACCGGAGAGATCCTGGCCTTCGCCAGAATTGTGAACGCGGACAAATTCGTGAAGGACTCAGAAAAAGCCTTCGGCAAAGCACTGGACAAGCAGTTCAAGAAGATGAGGATAGGCACCGAGGCCGACAACATCAAGAAGAAGCACTAGCCATCCACGCAGCGCTCGGAACGATGGCAGCGGAGCCGGGGCCGAACTCCACTGGCAAGGGCGATCCGAGCCGCCAGTGGAACCAACATTGGGCTCACGCAAAGAGTGATAGGGTATTCCTGACGGCCCTTGATGAACAGACGCACGCGCAGAACGCTCTGGATAGTGGCCGCGGTCCTGCTGTTTCTGGCCGTGGCCATCTTCCTGCGCTCCAAAGCCCCGCCCGAGGCCGCGCGCCTGCTGCCCGAGTCCGACGGGATTATCTACGTCAACCTCAGGCCGGTTCATGCCTTCTTCCGCAAGGATTTGAAGCCGCCCCAACGCGTGCCGGAATACCAGCAATTCATCGAAGCTACCGGCATCGACCCGGAGCGGGACGTGGACGAGGTGGCCATCGCGCTGCACCGCATGGACGATCCCCGCGGCCCCAACGGGCCGGTGGCGTACTCCATGGTTCTGGTAGGCAAGAAGATTACCGGCCAGCGTCTGAGCGCCTGGCTTGAAGCGCACGCCGCCAGCCGCGAGTCCTACGCCGGCCACACCGTCTATTCCATCCCCTCCGAGGACCGGACCGTGCGGGTGGCGCAGATTGGCTACGACATGGTCGCCGTCTCCAACTATCCGGCGCCGGAGATGATTCACTCCATGCTCGACCGGCATGCGACCGCCGCGTGGCCCTTTGCCGGCTCCACGCTGCTCCGCCAGCACTACCACGAGGTGCCGCTGCTTTCGCTGGCCTGGGGCGTGGGCCAAATCGGCCTGCCCTTCAATGAGAGCGGCTCCATCAGCGTCCTCGGCCTCTCTCTGCCGCTGGAAGCCGACTCGACGATCATCGCCAGCTTCGGCTGGACCGGCTCTCTGAGAGTGGAGGAGATCGCCCCCAGCGAGGTGGTGGCTGCCCGTCAGGCCGCGGCTCTGCAAGCGCTGGTCACGCTGGCCCGCGGATTTACTGTCCAACTGAACGGCAGCACTGAAAACAGCAGCCTGAAAGAGCTGCTGAAGACCGCCGAAATCACCCAGAAGCGCGAGCGCGTGGTGGTCACGGCCTCGGTCGATCGTTCGCTCTTCAGCGGCCTGGGTGCGGCTCAGAAGGGGCCAGCTGATTCCTCTTCAGATTCCGGCGCGTCCAAGTAGAAGGCAACGGAAGCGGGCGATTCGCGTCCTTATGCACCGCTCCATTGTCCACAAAAAACGTACCGCCATCCCCCGGAGGTTTTATGAGTCGTCCCGATCCGTCCTCCAGGACTGCTGCCCTTCTATGCACCCTCGGCTTCGTAGCCTTTCTTATTCTCCAGATTGTCGAAAAGCCGGCGAATGCCACGCACCAGCAACCCAATCAGCAATCTGTTCTTACCGGCCAGGCTGCCTTCACTGACGCGGCGCATGAGTCGCCCGGCATTCGCCGCCACCTGACAGTCGCGGACCTGCCCGCTCCGGCTCCGCAAGAGTCGGTGGACAATGGGCCGAAGATTGTTCCCCGGCCCGCCAACGCGCTGCCTATTGCGCCCAAGGGCTTCAAAGTGGAGCTGTACGCCACCGGCCTGGACAACCCGCGGCTGATCCGCACCGCACCCAACGGCGACCTCCTTCTGGCCGAGAGCGAGACCGGCAAGATCAAAGTCTTTCGCGGCGTGGGCGCGGACGGCAAGGCTGCCCAGGTTTCGGTCTTCGCCGAAGGCCTGCACCAACCCTTCGGCATCGCCTTTTACCCCGCCGGCCCACACCCCGCCTGGGTCTACATCGGCAACACCGACGGCATCGTTCGCTTCCCCTATAAAAACGGCGACCTAACGGCGGCTGGCCCTTCGCAACACATCGCCGACCTGCCCGGCGGCGGACGGCTGCGCGGCGGCGGCCACTGGACCCGCGACGTGGTCTTCTCTCGGGATGGTAAGAAGCTCTTTGCCTCGGTCGGCTCCCACTCCAACGTGGACGACGCCGACACCCATCCCGAGGAGTTTCACCGCGCCGACGTGCTCCAGTTCACGCCCGAGGGTAACTTCGTCAAGATCTACGCCAGCGGCCTGCGCAACTGCGTGGGTGAGGCCATCAACCCCATCACTGGCGAGCTATGGTGCTCGACGAATGAAAGGGATGGCCTGGGCAACGACTACCCGCCGGACTACATTACCCACGTGCGGGAGGACGGCTTCTACGGCTGGCCCTGGTTCTTGTACGGCGGTCCCGGCGGCGGCATCCAGGACCCGCGTCACCCCGGCAAGCATCCCGAACTGCAAGCTAAAGTCATTACTCCAGACATCCTGGTGAATCCACATTTTGCCTCGCTGGAAATGCTTTTTTACTCGGGGTCTCAGTTTCCCGCCGAGTACAAAGGCGACGGATTCGCGGCGGAGCACGGCTCCTGGAACCGCGCCAAAAGAGGCGGCTACGAGGTGATCCGGCTGCCCATGAAGAACGGTCACGCCACCGGCGAGTACGAGGACTTCCTCACCGGATTCACCCTGCCCGACGACACCGTCTGGGGCCGTCCCGTAGGCGTCGCAGAAGCCAAGGATGGGTCGCTGTTCGTCTCCGACGACGGCTCGCGGTCAATCTGGCATGTGAGTTACGTGGGCGGAAAGTGAAGCGGGGCTAGCGGGGTGAGGCACTCGCCATCCCCGGTCCCCAAAGGCGGGGGACCGGGGGCACCCTCATTGTGGTTGGGAAAGTGCGTCGGGATCGAGGCCTCCCGTCCTATCGCGTTCTATTTCCCGCTTTCTGAAACGCCCCCCAAAAGTGACTGGCATAGAAGCCGAACACCTTCGCGGTATCCTCCGGGTCATAAGCCATCGCGTTAAAAATACTGAGAAGAATGTGAACGAGCTTCGAGTTGTCTTGGTAAAACTCCTCGATCTCCTCATCAGTCGCGGTCGCTCCCGTCGCTCTGACTTTGGTTTTTACCTGCCAGTGGGCCAAGCGTTCATTTCGCAAAGACCGTAGTTTTTTGTTTACGGCATTACCTGCCCCATCTTCTTTGGTGTACTTATCGACCAGTTGAATAGCCTTGTCCGCTTTCTCGCTAAGATCAGATCGAATTGCTTCGAAGAGTACTAAGTTTTGATCGACTCGCGCCAAAGCCAAGGCGTCGATGACTTCTTTTTCCTCGAGGGCTTTTGCGATGCATTCCATCCCAATAGCTCGACCGTCTTTGTCCCAAAGGCGGGTCAAAGCAAGGATTAGCTATCGCCGGAGGGCGGTTCGTATAACGCGAAAGGCCTGGGTAGCATACGATACCCCCAAGCGACCGTGGAGGTCTTGGTCGTAGGCGGTCGGCTTCCAGACCTCGTGAAAAGCAACAGCCAGATCAAACTCTTGCTGCGCGGCAGTCGCCTTCGCTTGTAGCTTAGTGATCCTAGAATCGTCAGTTCTCATCGTCTTCTTTCCTCACCTCATGAGTCTCCTAAGATCACCCGCTCCAGTTTCATACCGTCACTCACAATTCGCCGGGGCAACCAAGTCTCGATTTTGAGGCCTGTGAAAGCATAGACATCGACAAGATTACCCCCTACTCATCGGGTGACCGCTTACTCGTGTTCATGCACCTTTAGCCAGGGAACGCATGACAAATTCAGGGTCGGCGGCAATGACGACAAGAAGCGCGCGCGCAGCTGCTTCCGGCTGGCGGCGGCCAGACTCCCAATGACGAACAGCATCCACGGATAAACCAAAACGCTCCGCGAAACGCCCCTGGCTCAGGCGCAGGCGCTTCCGCAGACCCCGCACGTCAACGGCTTCCGGCAGAGTGACCTTGTAACCCTTGCGTTCACCCTCCATGAAGGCGCGGGCTTTCGCCGTTCCTTGCACCATCTCTTCAAACAGTTTGCTCATCGCTTCCCCCTGTAATCGGCAAAGAAACTCTTTGCCATCTTTGCCAGGGCATTCTGCTCGGACTTGCTCAAATAGTTCATTTTCCCTATCTATGTAGAGTACGCCGTGGACCGGGAGGTCCACGCGACAGCAGGCCGTGAGGCCGGCGCTACCTGTTTCTAACGCTCACTTCCACTCCTCCGTATACTCCCACCGGGTCGGTCGCAGCGAAATGTACTGCACCACGCGCGGCTTTACGCCGTGGTTCGGGCTACTGGCGTGGGGCAAAGATTGATGCCACAGCACCAGGTCGCCAGCCTTGCCGGCAATCGGCTTCAATCCCGGATGGCGCAGGATTGCCTGGCGCGGATCCTCCGACGGAGGCAACTCCTCCAGCCATGCATCCAATATGCGGTGAAATCCGGGAATGCAACTGAAAGCTCCCTGATCGGCCGGCGTATCGGTGAGGTAGAGGATGCCTTGCACCCCGAAGCAGTGGGGCCGTGCAAGCGTAGAATCCCAGTGCACATGCGGCCCCGGAAACTTCCAGCCTTCGTTCTCGGGCGGATTGAAACCGCCCTGGTCGATGGTGGGCCAGAGATCATCCCTGCCCCATAATTGGGCGAAGGCCTTCACCAGGCGCGGAGCCTGGCGGTTGGCTAGGAAGGCTGGATGGCGCAGCAAGGGAACCCAGATGGTCACGCCGAACTTCTTTGCGTACCAGGTCTCCGGACGGTCTGGGTCGGCGTCTAAAAACTCGTAGATGGCCGTGGCGGCAGCATCGCGATCCTCGGCCGCCACAGCGTTGGGTACGACCACGTACCCGTGCTCATCCCAGAAGGCCAGTTCCTCAGCCGTCAGCCCCGGCACATCGTCCAGAGAGCCGGCAGCGGAGCCGACAGGCTTGCCCGCAAGAGCGTCGCGCAGGCGCGTCAGCCGCGCCTCCTCGATAGCCCCGCGATTGGCTTCGATGATCCACTGCTCAAAGGAGTCGAAGCCCGTATGGCTTGCGGAGTGAAGAAACCTGCCGGTTTCCAGAATGTTGAGCCCCAGGCCAGAGAGCAGCGTGTTCTCCAGGTCCCACTCCCCGTGGTTCTGGCTGGGCTTTGCCGTCGGCTGCTTGACCATGAGCCAGCAGCGCTGCCAGTAGCGATGGAGATACGGAATCTTCAGCCGGCCCAGGCTATCCGGAACTTCGACTTCTCCGGCGTCGACAACGGCATTTGAGATTCGTTCCATTTCCATTGCGCTGGGAACCCTTTCGTGAAGTTTATAGAGCGGTTCTCCACTTCATATGCCCATGTTGGCATTGTATGACGTAGCTTTTTCTTTTCGGGCTAGGGGATTCCGCTCTTCGGGCCTCTCACCGCCCCTTCAAACCCAGCGCCTCGACCACAGACGGATCGACCTTCGCGGGCTGGCCGTCTTCCTTCCACACCACGCCAAAGCCGCCTCGATAATCCCACATCGTCCAGCCTATGCCGTCGGCCTCCAACGCCGTGCGCATATCGCGAATCCAGTTCATGCGCGAGACAGGGTCACTGGCCTTTCGGTAGGCTCCGAACTCGTTGCAGAGCATCGGCACGTGATTCGCCTGGCCCCACGCCGCGGCCTCGTCGATCATCAGCCGGATGCGATGCGCATCCCAGTGGCCCAGCCAATAGCCTTCCAGGTCAGAGCGGTCGCTCGCGTCGGGAACCTGTTTCAGCGCCTCCTGCATCGAGTTTTCCGTCGCCGGATAGGGAATCCCATGCGTATTGATCCACCACGGAACGCCCCACGACGCGCCCTGATGCGTGAACTCGATTGGATCGTAAAAGTGGAAGTTGTAGATCACGTTGCCGTCGGGGAGCGGGTGCAGGGTCAACAAATCCCTGAGCCCGGAGTAATTCGGCCCGGCTGCGATGATCGTGTTTCTGGGCGCAACCTCGCGTATGGCCGAGGCCACATGCGCCTGAATGCCAGCCCATCGGTAGCGGTCGCTCACCTCCGGTTCGTTCATAATCTCAAAGAAGACCATCTCCGGATCGCGCGTGGCATAATGCGCGGCCAGCCGCCGCCACAGCGACGTCAGGCGATCCACCGCCGCGTCGCTGGTGCGCACCTGGAGTTTGTAGCCATCCTCCGGGTGAATGTCGATCTGGACGGCCATGCCATCGGCCAGTATGGCATCCACAACCGTGTCCAGCCGCCCCAGAAAGTCAGTGTTGAAGCCGTCCTTGCCCAAGGGGCCCTGCTCCAGCGGCGCCGGATCGATGCTCAGGCGTACGCTGTCAAAGCCCAGCCGCGCCATCATTGCAATGTCGCCCGCATCGGTATAGCGGTTGGTGCGGGCCGCCGAGTAGTCGCTGGCCGATTGGGCAAACCACTCCGAGGCGTTGATGCCATGCTTCAGATGCTGGACGCGGGCAAAGGCCGTCTGTATGCCTGCGCTACGATCCTGTGCAGTTGCGGGCAAGCCGATCAGGAGAAGAGCGGCAAAAGATAGAGTCACGAGACGCATTTGCGGGAACTCCCAAGTTGAAATGCACATCGACACAACGATACCACCGGGGGCTGCTTGCGGTTCGGCTTCGGGCCAGCGCGGGCGCAATCCCCCTCAAACAGCATCGGCTCCCATACTGAGGGAGCCGATGCGGAATCGAGTGCTGTGAACGCGTTAGTTTGCTTGTGCGGCGGCATCGCCGGGATCGCTGAAGGCGATCTGCTCATAGGTGGTGCGCAGATACTTGTGCGGATTGACCGGGACATTGTGGACGCGCACTTCATAGTGCAGGTGCGGACCGGTGGCGCGGCCCGACTGGCCCACGTAGCCGATCACCTGCCCGCGAATCACATGCTGGCCGGGCACAACCGCCATCGCGGAGAGATGACCGTAGACCGTCAGCACGTCGTGGCCATGATCGAGGATAATTTCGCGGCCGTAGCCGGCATTCATCGAAGCATCGGTCACGTTGCCGTCGGCGGCGGCGCGCACCGGCGTGCCTTTGGGCGCGTCAATGTCGAGGCCGGAGTGGAAGGCTCCTTCGCCGTTGATCGGATCCTGTCGCTCACCGAAACTGGAGCCCACGCGGCCCTCCACCGGCCACAGGGAAGGCGCGTCGGCCAATTCCGTCCAGTCGCCGACAAAGCTGGGCGATAGGCCGCCCTCCAGGGCGCGGGAGATGCGGCCCGACATGGCCTGACTCCGCAGCGTGTAAAACTGGTCGATGGATAGCTTTACCTGCTGCTGGTCCGGGTCGTCGGTCAAGGCCAGGTTGGCGGGCGTTGGCTGAGCAGCGGCAGTGGCGGCCGGCGCGGACTTGGCCAGCCTGTTCTGCCGCAATCCGTAAAGCGCGGTCACTTCATTGGCCAGAGCGCCCAGCGAGGCCACCTGAACATTGCGGTCATGCGCAATCTGCGCCATCTGCTTGTAGTTCTTGCTCAGGTTTT
>CAZQRX010000068.1:0-12936 GCA_964595845.1 uncultured Occallatibacter sp.
CGGCCAGCGTGATGGCGGGATTCAGATTTGCGCCGGGGCTGCCAAAGGCCTGCGCAACCAGCACGCCGCAGAGCACGCCCAATGCCCAGCCGATGGTGATCACCAGCCAGCCGGAGTCCTCGGCATAGTTCTTGCGCAGGATCACGCCGGCATTGACGCCGGTGCCCAGCAGCACCAGCACCAGCGTGCCCATGAATTCGCCCAACCAGAGAGAATGCATTGCGTCTTCCTCTGCATTGAAAACGGCGCGACCGGCAGGTTTGGGAGTCGAATCCTAACCTTCCAGCCGCGCCGATTGAAACCCGGAGCGTTACTGCTGCGGCTGCGGCGCCGGGGCAGGCGCCGGGGCTTGCACGGCGGGGCCGAGCGGCACGTCGCCGGTGCTCTGCTCCGGAGTCTTGGACTTCTTCTTGTCGGTTATGCGGGTTTTGTCGCCCGTGGTGGTGGCAGCCTTTTTCTTTTTCTTGGTGGTATCGCCAGCCAGGCCGAGCGGTCCGGCCTGGGTCTGCTGGTCGGCAACCTCGGCGGCATCCGGCGCGGCGGGAGCCAGGACGTCCAACTTCGGTCCCTTGGCCTTGGGCTGCTTGATCTGCTTGGCGCGTGAGCTGTAGCGGGTCTTCTCGGTCGGCTTGGCCTTCGACTCCAGCGGATTCACCGGCTCCGGACTGGCAGCGGCGGCTGGCTCGCCCGCACCCGCGTCCTCGGTCGGGCTTTGCGGCGCACTGGGCAGGGTCTGGGTCGGCGCCTTGCCATAGCGGATCTTTTCCCTCTTGCCGGGCTTCATTGAAGCCAGGTCGGAACTCTTGTTCTTCTTGCTCTTCCCGGCTGGCGCTACCGCAGACGCGGCAGGCGCGGCGGCTTCTGGTACGGCGGCTGCCTGCGAAGTTTTCTGGCGGAAGGTGCGTGTACTCTCGCGGAAGCGCGTGCGCTCCACCTTTTTCTTTTTCTTGGGCGCGGGCGGCGTGTAGGCGCTGTAGATGGGCTTGGTCTGCTTGGCGCTGGCGCCGGTATCGGTATAGCCCGGTTTGATGTCAATGAAGGCCTGCTCGCGCATGGTGGTCAGATAGCCGCGCATCGCCGGCTCCATGCGCTCCGCGAAGAAGTTCTGCTGGACCTGCGCCTCGACGTCCTTATACGTTGGAACCCCGCCGGGGATGTGCTGCACCACCTTCATGATGACGAAGCCCTGCTTGGTGCGGATAGGCTGCGTGTATTGCCCCGCCTTCAGCGCGAAGGTCTGATCCTCGAATACTTTGGCCAACTCGCCCCGCTTGTACTGCCCCAAATCGCCGCCCTCGGCTGCCGTGGATCCGTCGCTGAAGGTGCGGGCGAGCTGCCCAAAGTCGCCCCCGGCGTGGAGTTTTGCTTCGATATCGTCGGCTTTTGCCTTAGCGGCCGCCAGTTTTGCGGGATCGTCGGGCTGCACGCCGCCCGTCACCGAGGGCGCGGGCGTGCCGGTGGAGATGAGAATCTCGGCCAGCGTGACATTTTCCGGCTGCTCGTACTCCTGCTTGTGCTGCTCGAAGTAGCGCTCCGCCTCGCCGGGGGTGAACTGAATTAGCTTGCCCACCTCCTCACGCATCACCTCCTGGGTGATGATGCCGTTGCGAATGTTGGCCTTGAAATCCTCAAACGAGATGCCCTGCTCCTTGGCGGCCTTCTCCAAGTCTTCCATCGATTCCAGGTGGTACTGCTTACGTATCTCGTCCAGCCGCTTGATCACACCGGTCTCGCCGGTGATGCCCAGTTCCTTGCCCTTGGAGAGCCACAGTTGCTGATCGATCAGGTTGCGCAGCATATCCTTTTGTGCCGCGGCGATCTGCTCCTCCGTGGCGCCGTGCTGGCGCGCCTCCTGGTCCAGATCCTTCATCGCGCGGTCGTAGTCCGAGCGCGTGATGATCTGATCGTTGACCCGGGCGATAATCTCCTCGACCGTGGCGCCGCCGTATGGGCTCTCGGGCGCGGCGGGATGCGTGGTTTGCGCCAAAGGGTAGCTTGCGAGCAGCACCGTCGAGAACAGGAAAGCCGCGGGAGTGCGAAAGATTCGTAGATTCATAGGGTCAGGACAAGCCGGAGCGGCGACGAATCGCGCACCTGATGCTTAGACGCCATTGTAAATGCCTGGGCAGCGGCAAGGCTATTGCCTGCGAGAATCCGGGTAAAACGGCGATTCTTCCGCACGCTTGGCCGGGAATCGCCAGGATCGGGCCGGGAGGACCGGAGTCGCTTGCCGCACCGAATGTGGCGAGCGGATAAAATTGTCTTGAGCGGCGTTGTTTCCCGATGAAAGCGCTGTCGACATTCCCTGGCCAGGGGCGGAGCATTCTATTGACCTATACAGAGGAACAACAGCGCTCTCTCAAGGACGTTCCGCTGGGCCGCCCCCGCATCGGCGTCCTGGCCATCCAGGGCAACTACGCCAGCCATGCGCAAGCACTCACCGAGGCTGGCGCGACACCTGTCGAGGTTCGCAAACCCGCCCAGCTAGCCGGCCTCGACGGCCTGGTGCTGCCCGGCGGTGAATCCACCACTATGCTGAAGTTCCTCGAAAAACACCGCTTTTTTGAGGCGTTGCAGGGATTCTGCGCCATCAGGCCCGTCTTCGGCACCTGCGCGGGAACCATTCTGCTGGCGCGTGAGGTTCTCAACCCCGCCCAACGCTCTCTTGGACTGCTCGATCTCGTCGTCGAGCGCAACGCCTATGGCCGCCAGATCGACTCGGCCATCGTGACCGCCCAGACTGCCCTCGCCGGAGGGCCGCTGGAGATGGTCTTCATCCGCGCCCCGCGTATCGTCGCCACCGGCACGGACGTTGAGGTGCTGGCCCGGCGCGACGGCTTTCCCACGTTGATTCGGCAGGACCGCATCCTGGCCGCCACCTTCCATCCCGAGCTCTCCCTCGACCGCCGCGTGCACCGGCTTTTCGTTGAAATTGTGGCCGCGGCCAGGGAACAATCGGCCGGCCAAAACCGGCACCCGCCAAGCTCTCCGGCCAGAGTTGGGAATTAATCTTATTCCGGTTGAAAAATATCCGAAAAATACTGCGTGCGTCCAATGCAAAGTGGGAGTAATCTCAAGCTCACAGAGGCTGCGGATGCCCGCCACCTTTACCCACAAACCGGCTAAGAAACAACGGCGAGCGCCGGGGCTCGGCGGCCTGCCTCCGGTTGTGCAGCGGCCCACCGGCGGCGGCGACGGCGGAGGCGGGGGCGACGACAACTGGGATGACGGGAGCCGCGGCCCGCGCGAGCTACTGCGGCGCGTTCGCTTTTTTCTCTTCTCCGCGCTCGCCAGCGACATGGTGATCTTCGCCGTGCTGGTCTCCATCTTCTTCGCCTTCCACGGCCACACGTACATGGACCTGCGCACTCACGAGCAGATCGGCGACTGGCATCCGGTGCCTCTGCCGCCCATTCTCTTTCTCAGCACCGCGTTGCTGCTGCTCAGTTGCCTGACCATGGAGCTGGCGCGGCGGAATATCTTCCATGAGATCGACGCGCTGGAGGAGTGGCTGGGCATGGGCCGGCCGGCGCTGCATCGCGCTCTGCCCTGGCTGGGAGCCACGCTTACGCTGGGTGCGCTCTTTCTCACCGGGCAATGGATGGCATGGAGACAGTTTGCGGCGCGGGGCTTTGCCTTCGACCAGTTCTCCACACCGGCTACTTCCTTTTTCTATCTCTTCACCGGTCTGCACGCCGCCCATCTGCTCGTCGGCGTCGCGGCGCTTATCCTCTGCCTGAGCGCGCTGGGCTGGTTCAAGCGGGTCGACTTCCGCCAGATCGCCGTGGACGCCACCGCATGGTACTGGCAGGCCATGAGCCTTGTTTGGCTCGTGCTGCTGGGGGTGCTGGCCTTCGGGCAATAAGGCTGCTCTTAGGTCAACGTAGTTACCGGGTATCGGAGTAGTAACCGGCGATTGTCTGTATCTCGTAGCCCGGCCGAAAAATGCGCAGCAGAAAAAGCAGAAGCCTATAAAGCCGGTATCCGCCTTTGAGCTTAACCGCGAGGTTGGCGGCGAATCGGTCGGCTCCGTAGCGTTTCACTGCGCTAGAGCGTACGGAATAGCCGCAGGCCAGCAGGAATTCATTGAGTGTCTGAACGTTCCACGAGAATAAATGGTGGTTGTTGTCTCGCGGGGAGATTTTGCGGGCGGGAGATTCCAGCGGAACAATCACCAGTAACTCCCCTTCCGGCTTCAGCAGCGCGCCAATTTGCTCCAGCATCGTGGCCGGCTCCAGCAGATGCTCCATCACATGCGAAAGGATCACCAGATCGAAGTGCTGACCGGAAAGCTGCGACAGATCAGAGACGAATTCAATGCCCTGGCGTTGCAACCGCTCGGCATAGGTGAGCGTCACATCCATTCCGACGCGGCGATGCGTGGGAAGGCGGACCAGATTCCATCCCGGACCGACGCCGACCTCAAGAATTTCCGAGTTTACATTCTTCAGGAACGCGCTGAACTTATCGGTTCGATAGCGAGTGATTAACTCGGAGACTTCCGGACTGACACCATGCTTTTGCGCATGATAGTCCGTCGAAGAGTAGATTCTGTCCTGGGTCGATGGCACGATCCGGCATCTCCATCTTGTTCTGATGTGTGCATGAAGGTCTTTGAAATGACCTTTCCGTGTGTACTATAGCAAAACTACTTGATGCGGGGATCATAGAAATTGCTGTAGCGCAGAGTTCAACACCGGCGCAAAAGGAACCAAGGGATAAGCAATAGCGAATTGCTTCCGCCCTTACTCCATCGTGTGCGGGTCGGGGGCGGTTTTGAGGCTCTTGTGGTGGCGCACGTCGGCGCCTTGCACCCAGAAGATCACGTCCTCGGCAATGTTGGTGGCGTGGTCGGCTACGCGCTCCAAAGCGCGCGAGATCATCAGCGCGTTCAAGGCTTGCGGAGCCAGGTGGCTCTGCTCTTCCATCACCTTGGTCAGCGCCTTGTAGGCGGCGCGGTTCATCGCGTCCACGGCGTCGTCCATGGTGAGGATGGAGCGTGCCAGCTCGGCGTCGCCCTCGATGAAGGCTTGCAGGCTCTTGCGCACCATCTCCTCGGCCAGCTCGGCCATGCGCGGAATGTCCACCGGCAGATCGGCCTGGGCCATCTGCTCCATGCTGCGCACCCGGTCGCTGATGCTCTTGGCCGCGTCGCCGACGCGCTCCAAATCCGCGTTGATCTTGATCACGCTGAGGATGAAGCGCAGGTCGATGGCCATGGGCTGCTCCATCGCCAGCAGGTCGAGCGCGGCCTGATCGATCTCGCGCTCCAGGCGGTTGATGGACATCTCCGAGATGCTGACCAGATTGCAGATGGAGAGGTCGCGCACGCGGTAAGCCTCGATGGCGCGCTGGATGGACTGCTCGGCCAGGCCGGCCATCACCAGCAGTTGTTCCTTCAGTTCCTCCAAACTCTGTTGAAAACGTATGCGCGTCATCCGAACCTGCCTGTGATGTAATCCTCTGTGCGTTTGTCGCTGGGATTTGTGAAGATCTTGTGCGTCGAGTCGAACTCCACCATCCTACCATTCAAAAAGAAGCCCGTCTTCTCGGCGACGCGAGCGGCCTGTTGCATATTGTGAGTCACAATCACAATCGTGTACTGCGATTTCAACTGGAAGATCAGGTCTTCGATCTTCGAAGTGGAGACGGGATCGAGCGCCGAGGCCGGTTCATCCATCAACAGCACCTCGGGGTCCACGGCCAGCGCCCGCGCAATACACAATCGCTGCTGCTGGCCGCCGCTGAGGCTGGCGCCGGATTTCTTCTTGAGTTCATCCTTGACTTCCTCCCACAGCGCGGAGTTTTTCAGCGACTTCTCGACGATCTCATCCAGCACTTTGCGGTTGCTGTAGCCGTTCAGCTTCAGACCGGCGGCGACGTTGTCATAGATGGACATGGTGGGAAAGGGATTGGGCCGCTGGAAGACCATGCCCACGCGGCGGCGAATCTCGACCGGCTTGGCGTCGGCATAAATGTCAAGCCCGCCGATGAGCACGGTGCCTGTGACGCGGGCGATGGGATTGGTCTCGTGCATGCGATTGAGGCAACGAACAAAGGTGCTCTTGCCGCAGCCCGACGGGCCAATCAGCGCGGTGGCATGGTTGGCCGGGATATTCAGATCAATGTCCTGCAACGTGTGGTTGGTCCCGTACCACGCGTTCAGGTTGGTGACTTCAATGCTGACGCCCACTTAGCTTGCCCCTTTCAAAACGCCGCGGCTGGTCACGTAGCGCACCAGCGACACGGCAAGCACAATCAGCACAATCAATACCAGCGCCCCCGCCCAAGCCAGCCGGTGCCATTCATCATACGGAGAGAGGGCATAGACGTAAATCTGCAAGGGCAAGGCGGCGATGGGTTCGCTGAGCTTCTCGCTCCATCCCACATTGCCGAAGGCGGTGAAGATCAACGGCGCCGTTTCGCCAGCGACGCGCGCAAAGGCCAGCATACAGCCGGTGATGATACCCGCCGAGGCCGTTCTCACGGTGATCGACAGCACCGAACGCCAGTTGGGCACGCCCAGGGCCAGCGCCGCCTCGCGCACCGCATGGGGCACCATCAAGAGCATCTCCTCCGTGGTGCGGCAGACGGTGGGAATCATCATGATGCCCAGCGCCACACCACCGGAGAAGGCCGAGAAGTGACCCTGCGGAACCACCACCAGCGAATAGACAGCAATGCCCATCACGATGGAGGGCACGCCGTTGAGCACGTCCGCAGTAAAGCGGATGGCGTTGGCCAGCCTGGTGCCGCGGCCGAACTCGGCGAGGAAGATGCCGCCTGCAATGCCAATGGGAATACCGATCAGGCTGCCCACTCCCAACAGAATTCCCGAGCCGACGATGGCGTTGGCCATGCCGCCGCCCGCTTCGCCAACGGGTACAGGATTGTGCGTAAAGAAAGCCCAATTCAGCGAGACAGCGCCTTTATAGACAAGATAGACAAAGATGGCTACCAGCGGCGCTACGACCATCACAGTGGCAAGCACCGCCAGGCCGGTGGCCGCGCCATCCGCCAGTGTCCGTAACTTTGCCCGCAACTGGTGTTCGTCTCTCAGTGTCTCTTCTCCTAAGCTAGTCCTTAGTCCCATAGTCCTTAGTCCCTGCTTTTAGTGCACCGACGACGGCGTGCCGCGCGTGACCATCCAGACCAGCATTCTGGCAAAGGCGTTCACGATGATGGTGACAATAAACAGCGCCAATCCCAATTCCATCAGCGCACTCAGATGCAGATCGCTGGAAGCCTCGGCAAACTCGTTGGCGATCACCGCCGACATGGTGCTGCCATTGGCCAGCAGCGAGCGCTGAATCTCCGGGCTGTTGCCGATCACCATGGCCACGGCCATAGTCTCGCCCAGCGCTCGCCCCAGGCCCAGAATGATGGCGCCGACGATGCCGATGCGCGCATTCCTCAGCACGCCCATGCGGATCATCTCCCAGCGTGTAGCGCCCAGCGCCAGCACCGCCTCGCGCTGCGAAGTTGGCACCGCCGTCATAACTTCGCGGGTCAGCGAGGAGACGATGGGCAGAATCATGATGGCCAGAATGATGCCGGAGGTGAGAAAGCCCAGGCCAGTGGGATTATCGTCCGCGAATAAGCCGGTCCAGCCGAGAGTCTTAATCAGCGCGGGATTGACGTATATCTTCATGAGCGGTACCAGCACGCTAACCGCCCAAAACCCGTAGATCACACTGGGGATGGCTGCCAATAGCTCGGTGATGAAAGCCAGCGGAGCGCGCAGGAAGCCGGGGCACATCTCGGTGAGGAAGACGGCCACGCCGATGGCCAGCGGAACCGCCAGCAGCAGCGCCAGAAGCGACGAAACCAGCGTGCCGTAAAGGAACGGCAATGCACTGAAATGGCTGTTGACCGGATCCCAATACATCGGCTTGCCGGTAAAGGTGTCTATATAGGCTTTGTAAAAGAAGTCCAGGCCGAAGGCGCCCCAAGCCAACTTGGAGCGTTCCACCAGCTCGGTGGCGATCAGCACCACGATGCCGAAGATGCTCAATGCGCACAGCACCATCAGCCAGCGGAAGCCGCGGTCGGCCCATGCGGAGTTGCCGCGCGCCAGCAGGAAGGTACGAATCGCCGACGCCTCCTGCTGAGCCGGCTGAGCAGAGGGCCGCTCGCCCGGGAGATCGGGCTCGGTCAGAAGCTGAGATTGATTGAAACGAATCTCGGGCACTTGGGCTATCACCATCCTCAGCCTACCGGGCCAAGATGAATAGAAGGTTACAACGCTGCAAAATGAAGCGCATAGCAGAGGAAAAAACACCCCTCCATGGGTGGAAAATCCCGGCTTCGCCTATCCATTGGAAAATTATTGCGCATGGGATTCCAAATTTCGTTAACATGGGAAGCTGAAACCCGAAGGCCCACGCCCATGCGCTCCATTCTGACTTTCTCCGCCCTTGCACTCGTCTCTCTTGCCCTTGCCGCGCAAAACAGCGCCCAGACTCAGGCCCAGCCCGACCCGCCCAACCGCGAGTGGCAGGCCTCGTGGGCCACACATCCCACCGCCCCGCTGCGCGAGCCGCTGGTGCTGCACTTCCGCCGCGCGCTCACCCTGGCCGCCGTGCCCGCCAGCTATCCGGTGCGCGTCAGCGCCGACAACCGCTTCATTCTTTACGTCAACGGCCATCGGGTGGGCGACGGCCCGGCCCGCGGCGATCTGGCCCATTGGCGCTACAGACGCTTTGATCTGGCTCCATTGCTCCAGCCCGGCAAGAACCTCATCACGGCAACGGTGTGGAACTTCGGCGTCTATGCGCCGCTGGCGCAGATCAGCGACCGCACCGCATTTCTGCTGGAGAGCGAGGCGACAGGCGCGAACTCGATCAGCACGCCGGAGGGCTGGCTGGTCGAGGTCGAGCCCGGGCAACGTCCGCTGCCGCGCGTCGCCAACGGCTTCTGGGAGTACATGGCCGCCGGAACCGGCGAAGAGATTGACGCCGTGCGCTACGACTGGGAGTGGAATTCGCTTTCGGCTGTTGGACCAGCCTGGGTAGCTGCCGCCTCGCCCATCCGCGAGAGCATCTATCCGACGGCCAACAAGGCGCACTCCGCGGATGTGATTGGCGACAATGCATGGGCACTGGTGCCTGATGCGCTTCCGGCGATGGAGTACGCGCCGCTCAACCCAGGCGAGATTGTGCGTCTCGATAACATAGCAGCGGAGCAGCCAAGCCTAACCCACTTTCCAGGAACACCGGCCGGCCTGCCTCCTGGAGTCCACGTCCACATCCTTCTCGACCGCAAAACCCTGACCACAGCCTACCCGCGCCTGACCGTTTCCGGCGGCAAGGGCACAAAGATACGGCTCACCTACGCCGAAGCTCTCTACGACAAAGACCAGCACAAGGGTGACCGCGACGCCATCGAGGATCGAAAAGCCCTCGGCCTCACCGACAGCTTCCTGCCTGACGGCGGGGAGCATCGCGTCTTTGAACCGCTATGGTGGCGCACCTGGCGCTACCTCGACATCGACATTGAGACCGGCTCCGAGCCGCTCACGCTGGAATCGCTCACCACCTCCTTCACCGCCTACCCCTTCCAAGAGCGCGCCAGCTTCCACTCCAGCGACGCGGAGCTGGACAAGATCAACGAGATCAGTTGGCGCACCGCGCGGCTCGACGCCCACGAAACCTACATGGACACGCCCTACTACGAGCAGTTCCAGTACGTGGGCGACACGCGCATCCAGGCGCTGATTTCATATGCGGTGGCCGGAGACGACCGGCTGGCGCGCCAGGCGATTGCAGCCTTCGACCAGTCGCGCACCGCGGACGGCCTCACGATGAGCCGCTATCCCAGTTCCCTGCCCCAGATCATCCCCACGTTTTCGCTGCTCTGGATCGGCATGGTCCACGACTACTGGCAGTACCGTCCCGACCCGGAGCCGGCGCGCGCCGCGCTGCCCGGAACCCGTACAGTCCTCGCTTGGTTCGCCACTCACGAGCAGCCCGACGGCCTGCTCGAAAAACTCCCCTGGTGGAGTTTCATCGATTGGGTCTCAGAACACCAGGAGATTCCTACGTACGACGCCAAGGGCGAGTCCTGCGTGACCACACTCGAATACCTGGGCGCACTCGGCGAAGCAGCCGATCTGGAGAAGAGCCTCGGCGATCCGCTACTGGCCGACCGCTATCAAGCCCGCGCCGCACACGTCCGCGCTGGACTCTTCAACAAATGCTGGAACGCCCAACGCGGCCTCATCGCCGACAATCCCGATCAGAAAGTTTTCAGCCAGCAGGCCAACATCCTGGCCGTCCTTTATGATGTAGTCCCCAAAGAACGCCAGCAGGAGGTGCTGCGCCGGCTGCTGACGATCGACCCCGGAACTACACGCGACGGCATCCTCTCCGCCTCCTACTACTTCCGCTTCTATCTTGCCCGCGCGCTGGACCATGCCGGCCTGGCGGACGAGTACCTGCGCTCCATCGATCCCTGGCGCAAGCTGCTTCCGCTGCACTTCAGCACCTGGCCCGAGGTTCCCGGCAACACCCGCTCCGACTCCCACGCCTGGAGTGCTCATCCCATCTACGACCTGCTCACGCTGGTCGCCGGGATTGAGCCGGCCACTCCCGGCTTTGCCACGGTCCGCATTGCGCCCCACCTGGGCTCGCTGGCCGCGCTCAAGGCCGTCTTCCCGCATCCCGAAGGGTTGATCGAGGTCGCGTATCAACGCCAGGGCGCGGGAGTGAACGCGACCATCACGTTGCCCGGCAAGCTCACCGGCGTATTCATCTTCAATGGCCAGAGCTGGCCGCTCACTCCCGGACTCAACAGGATCAAGCAGCCGTGACGCAGGGACAATGCATTCTTAAATTCCCGGCAATATGAGCTGGCAGGGGTGATCCCAGGCGGCAAAAAACTTTAGCGCGCGGAAAGCCCTTGCATTCCGCTGCGGCCTGTGTTAACTCTTATGCCAATAATCTTTTGATGGCTACCTCGCAAGTAAACAGAGGAATCATCGAACAGGAGTTTCACCATGCTGAAGATCGGCACCGCCATCCGCGCTCACCGGCTGCAAATGGGGCTTTCCCAGGGAGACATCGAAAAGAAGACGGGCCTGCTGCGCTGTTATCTCTCGCGCGTGGAGAACGGCCACACCATTCCGTCGCTGGATACGCTGTCGAAGATTGCGCGGGCGCTCGATCTACCCATCACCCAGTTCTTCGCCGACGACTCGCTAGGCAAGCAGGCTAACCTGCAAAAACTCTCCGACGAGGAGCTGCGCTTTCTGACCCAGATCCGCCGCTACTCGACGAATTTGAACGACAGCGACCGCAGGCTGCTGCTGGCGATGGTGAAGAAGTTCGCCGCCACGGCGACAAGATAGGCGTATTATTGTCCCCTTACCGCGGCAACTGGGCCAGATAGAAGCCGAAGAGCACCAGGATTCCGACCACCAGGGCCATGGCCACGCGCAGGCGGAAGAGAAACAGTTCGCGGGGCGAGCCAATCCGGGGAACCATTGGAGCCGCAAAGAGCAAGCCGCAACTGAAGCCGCCCAGGTGGGCCATGTTGTCGATGCTGAGGCCGGAGTGCGCCACCATGGTGCCAAAGCTGATGGAGAGGCCCAGCACCAGGTTGATGGCGGCAAAGTAGATCACCGACTTGCGCAGCTTGTGCAGTTCCTGCGGCGGCACCGGCAGCCGGTGCGACTTGAGCAGGATAATCAGCGCTCCGGCGATGCCGAAGACCGCGCCCGACGCGCCCGCGCCGGCCGGAAAGACGCTCATGTCGTGAAACTTCACCCAGTCATGGTTGTACCAAAGCCAGTTCACAAGGGTGGAGAGCAGGTTGCCCGCCGCGCCGGTGAGAATGTACACCGCCAGCACACCCGTCGAACCCATCAGCGGCTCGGCCAGCAGACCCAGATTCCACAGGCACCACATATTCGTGGCAAGGTGCAGAATGCCCACATGTACGAACATGGCAGTGACGATGCGCCACCACTGGCCCTGGAGGAGCACATTGCCGGCGTTATCAGCGCCCCAGTAAAGCAATTGATCGGATGTGGGGTTACCCGCACTGACGTGGTGCGCCACCATCACCAGAAAAACCAGGCAGTTGATGCCCACCAGCACGTAGGTCGCCGGCGCGTAGGACCACGAACGGCGCGGCCGACGAACTGGAGGTGGGGGCGGATTGAAACTGCCGTCCGGACGCAGATATTCCGGATCGGAAGTGGGGGGGGAACTTCCCATTCCTTAACTCTAAAGCATTTCCGGCGGCAAGGCAGCGATCTGATGCTCCAGAAGTAACTCAACGTGCGCTGTACCACTATGTGGTCTGCTTCCCCGCCACTTCGGCGGCGAATAGCCGGCGCGGAAACTCTCGGCTATAGCAAAACCAGAGTAGTCGTATCTCGGAACCAGGGCACTCAAGTCGACGCGACCAACAGTCCGGGGTCCCCGGCGACAGGTCTTCGTCGCAGGGGTGGAGAGAGCGGCGACCTTCAACGGGCTAATCGGGCTACAGTATCCCGGGATTTGCTCTGAAAGGTGTATTCCCTGCCATCAAATCCCGTATTCTTGAATCAATACGAACAATTTGTTGAATCGAGGAGTGCAAAAGTGAGTGCGGAAAAACGAATTAGGCGGGCGTTGCTGAGTGTGACCGACAAGACCGGCCTGGTGAAGTTTGCCCAGACATTGGCCGGCTATAGCGTGGAGCTGGTCTCCACCGGTGGAACGGCCGCGGCATTGCGTGCGGCGGGCCTAACGGTCAAGGATATCAGTGAATTGACAGGCTTTCCGGAGATGCTCGACGGCCGCGTCAAGACCCTGCACCCCAGGGTTCACGGCGGCCTGCTCTATATACGTGGCAATGCGGAGCACGAGGCCGCGGTGGCCGCGCACTGCATCGATCCCATCGACATGGTGGTGGTGAACCTCTACGCCTTCGAGAAGACTGCTGCGCAGG
>CAZQRX010000069.1:0-12652 GCA_964595845.1 uncultured Occallatibacter sp.
TACACCGGATTTCTTCTCAAGGGCGCAACTCCAGTACGACCTGTGGATCGAATCGAAGAGGAAGCGGCCGAAGATCAGGCCGCTGGCCGACTGACGAGGTACTGTTTCCAGCGTAGAATATGTGCAGAAATCCGCCGGACTCGTCAAGTCGAAAAATGGAAGGTCCTCCATGAATAAATCGCTTGCGACAACTGTATCGCTCATCTTGTGGTTTCTCACCGCGGTTCTCTATGCACAAAATTCCCCGAATAAGTGCACAGAAAAGATTTATGTTGGAATTCTCGAAGATGCTCGCGAAGAGATGGTCAACTGGAAGCCGGGAACTGCCAAGCAGAGATTAATCAGGCCAGCATTTGAAAAGAGTTGTACGGGCTGGCATGACGTGACTTCCTTTTCGATTCCGCAAAATATGACTTGGACCGTAGCCTTTGATGGAAGGAATTTGGGCAACATCAGAGGTCAAGCCGAACCCGCCGGAAGTAAGCCAATAGAGGGGAAATCAGAATACCTCACGTTTGTTCAAAGAATCGTAACACCTGTCAACGCTATTCCATCTGTTGGAGAGTCGTCCGAACGATATGCCCCTTTAGCAGTAGGACCAACTAAGGGAAGGCGTCCTCTTGTTGTTATTTCAAAGCCCAATTATAGCGATCCTGATGGCTGGAAGCGTATTCAACAGCTGCCGGATGAGATTACAGAGCTTGTGCGCACTGCGTTTCGTCGTGAATTTCCTCACGTTAGTCGCTGCAAGGAAGAAGAGATTGTGCAACACAATTGGAAGTTTCCAGATTCGAATCTAAGCTTTCCAGTTGCGTACGCTTCCAACAAGAATTCATTCTTGATAGAGACAAACTTGAATGCTGGTGACTGCGGATATGTCGATGACCCAAACGATCCGCTCTCAGATCCATGGTTTTTTGTGTCTTCGGATGGGAGTGTTCTACGGTTTGGCTCATTTATGTCGCTCATTGATACCGGCGATTACGACAATGACGGAAGATCGGAACTGATATTTATGGTGAATCAACCCGAAGATACGGATGGCTTTGTGCTTTTTGATGCTGACTTGCAAAAGCAAGGAAGCCTGCTTTGGTGCTATCACTAGTCCGATCATCTGACGGTGGCGAACAAAGGTTGCTTTCGATTCCATGTTTCCGATTCCCCAGCTCGCGCGGCTCTTCCAAGGCGGCAGCGTCAACCGGCGCATCTTGCGCGCGGCTGCGTCGGTGGCAGCGGCAGGGGTTCTGGTCAAGATTGTCGCTGTTTTCAAGGAGTTTGCTGTCGCTGGAGTCTACGGCCGCTCGGACGCGATGGACGCCTTTCTCGCGGCCTTTTTGATTCCCAACCTGCTCATCAATTTAATCTCCGAATCGATGAACCAGGCGCTGGTGCCGACGCTGATCCGGGTGAGGGAACGCGAAGGCCACGAGCGGGCGCAGCAACTTCTGTCTAGTTCGATGCTCTGGGTCTGTGTGCTGCTGACCGCGGCAACGGTGGTGATGGCTTTGACTGCGCACGGCTTCTTTCCGCTGATTGCCTCGCACTTTCCCGCGGAGAAGCTGGCGCTCTCGATTCGGCTCTTCTACGCGCTGCTGCCGGTGGTGCTGATCACCGGAATCGCCACCAACTGCACCGCTGTACTGAATACCTTTGATCACTTCGCCTTGCCCGCTCTGGCTCCGGTGGCGACCCCGGCGGCGATCATACTAGGGGCGTTGCTGCTGGGCGGGCGCTACGGAATCTGGGCGATGGTCTACGCGACGCTCATCGGCGCGCTGATTCACGCCGGCGCGGTGGCGTGGATGATGGACGCGCGCGGCTACCGCTTTCGCCTGTGGTGGCACGGAGCGACCGAGGCGACAAACGAAGTGGCGCGGCAGTATGGGCCGGTGCTGTTGAGCGGCGTGGTGGCCTCGGGCGGGCTGCTGGTGGATCAGTCGATAGCCGCAATGCTGCCCGCTGGGAGCGTCTCCGCGCTGGCCTACGCCAACCGCTTTGTCAGCGTGGTGATTACGCTGCTGGCCGGGGCGGTCTCATCAGCCGTTGTCCCGCATTTTTCGCGGATGATCGCCCATGAGGACTGGTCCGGCTGCCGGCAGACTCTGCGCACCTGGGTGCGGCTCACGGCGCTGGTGTCGGCGCCGATTGCGCTGGCGCTGATTGCCGGCTCGCACTGGCTGATTCGCACCGCCTTTCAGCATGGCGTCTTTGGGCCGAGCGACACGGCGCTAGTGACGCCGGTGCTGGCGATGTATGCGATCCAGATTCCTTTTTTTGTCTCCAGCCGGGTCTTCTACCGCTTTCTGGTGGCCATGCGCAGAAGCGATCTGATTTTCTATTGTGGCGCGCTGAATCTGGCGCTGGATGTGGTGCTGAATCTGATTCTCATGCGCTGGTTTGGCGTAGCGGGCATCGCCTTGGCTACATCGCTTTGGACGGTGAGCACCTTCCTCTTCCTCTGGTATTGGAGCTGGAAGCTGCTGCCAAAAGGCGCTGCGGAAGGGGCGTAATTTGACGCGGTTATGGGCTACTTCCGCTGGAGGCTTTGGTCGATCAGATGCTCATAGGCCTGTATAGCGCGGTCGAGGCGGAAGGCTTCGACAAAGGGGTGGGCAAAGCGCTCACCCGGCTGCAGCGCATGAAGAGCGGCGAGCAGGGATGTGGCTAGCGCCTCAGTGGAGATTTCCGGAGCGAGCCAGACTCCACGCTGACCGCGCAGCAACTCAACCAAACCTTCACAAGCCGGCAAGGCCACAATGGGAAGTCCCGCGGCAGCCGCCTCCAGCAGGGCATTGGGGAGGCCTTCATGACGGGAGGGCAGCACAAAAAGTGTTGCCTCCGGGAAGATAGACCAGGGGCGCGCGAGGTAGCCGGTAAAACGCACGGCATCGCCGAGCCCCAGCGCATGACACTCGGCGTTCAATGCCGCCTCCTCCGGCCCTTTGCCGGCAATCATCAGACTGACGCCGGGATACTCGCTCCGCACCGAGGCCAAGGCTCGCAGCAGCAGATCGAACCCCTTCTCCGGCGAGAGCCTTCCAACCGCCAGCAGATGCGGGCCGGGGCCGGTTTGCGGAGCCGGATTCATGCCGATGAAATGGCGAATTTCGTCCACATCCACCGGGTTGGGCAGCACAGCGAGCCGGTCTTCGGGAAGACCAAGTTCTTGCGCGAGATCCTCGGCCATCGCCCGCGTCTGGCAGATCACGAGGTCGGCGCGGCGGTAAAGCAGGCGGTAGAGCGGACGGGTGGTCCAGGGCAGTCCGCCGAAGTTCAGGGCGGAGGAGACAGTCCCGTTCTGACGCACCATAACGCACGTACGGCGCGGAAAGAAGGGACGCAGCAGCAGCACGAGAAAGTTCAGGTGGAATATTCCAGAGAGGATCAAGTCGGGTTTCAGGCGGCGAACCAGCCGGAGCAAGCGAAAGGCTCCGGCGCGCACCCTGGGAGCGCCCAGAGCGTGGATTTGAATCCAGGCGGGCAGTTCCTCGCCGCCGGCCTCCGCCTGCGTGATCAGCCCCAGATGCAGCTCGTACTTCTCCGTGGAGAGGCCGCGCGCCAGAAGCGCCATCACGCGCTCCGCGCCGCCGCCGCCGAGATGGGGAATCAACAAGAGCACCCTGGGCCGGTGATTCATGACCTGTGGGGAACCTCCCGGATTTCAGCAAGTATAAGCAATCGTTTCTATTATCAGCAATCGATACTTATTATTTTTATGAGCAATTCTGCTCGGACAAGCTAAACCTTACTCATGTTTCCTACAAGTATTGGTTTTGCCTCACTCCAACGAGAGAGCCTCTTTTTGGTCTCGTTCTGCGTTCTCACGAGGAGAGCTGCTAAGCGGAGAATGGGAGTGGATGTTCCGGGGCATGGATTTGCCTGGCAACACATCCTATTTGCATGAACTCCTGAATCCGTCGAGTCCCTTTCCTACGCGTCTTCGATCCGGTACTGTATCGGGACGCGAGGGTCCTTTCTGGGAGGGACTCGTGTTCAAACGCAGTTTGCAGGCAGCGGTTCCCGCTGTTTTGCCCACATCCTATAGTGTGCGCAACCGCTTCTCATCCTCAGCCGCTCATCCGGCTCAGGCGTCGCAATCTTCGCGAAGCCCTCACATCGTAGTCGGCATCACCAGTCCGCAGACCTGCCTGGTGCTGGGCGGCCGCTTGCGCACACTGCGCGAGGCGGGCTTTCGCGTCACGCTGGTTTCAGGCCCCGGCGAACTGCTCAGCCGCACGGCCGCGCAGGAAGGGGTCGAGTCGATTGCAATTCCCATGCGGAGGGAGATTGCGCCGCTGGCGGATCTTGTCTCGCTGGCGCGCCTGTGGTGGCTGCTCAACCGGCTCAAGCCGGAGATGACGGAGTTCAGCACGCCCAAGGCCGGGCTGCTGGGCTCCATTGCCGCCCTGCTCTGCGGAGTGCCGACGCGGGTCTATTTCCTGCGCGGTCTCAAGCTGGAAACCTGCACGGGAGTCAAGCGCCGCATTCTTCTGGCCACGGAGAGAGTGGCCTCGGCCTGTTCTCATGCCGTGCTGTGCAATAGCGACAGCTTGCGCAGCGAGGCGCTCGCGTTGGGCCTGGCGCCGGAGAGCAAGCTGCGCATGCTGGGCAGCGGCAGCAGCAACGGCGTCGATGTGGAGCGCTTCCAGCCTGGGCCGAGCAACCTGCGCGCCCGGCTGGGTCTTCCGCTCCATGCGCATGTTGTAGGTTTTGTGGGGCGATTGACCCGCGACAAGGGGCTGCCGGAGCTGGTGGAGGCTTTCGACGTCATCCTGGCCGCGAAGCCGAAAGCGCATTTGCTCCTGGTGGGCTGGTTTGACGCCGCTGAAGATGCGCTCGGAGATGATCTGCGCTCTCACATCGAAAGCCACCCACGGATTCACATGACCGGGTTTGTCGCCGACACGTCGCCCTATTACCGTGTGATGGACGTGATGGTCCTGCCGACCTGGCGGGAAGGCTTTCCCAACGTCGTTCTCGAGGCCGCGGCTACCGGGATTCCCGTGGTGACCACTTTGTGCACCGGCTCCCGCGACGCCGTGGTGCCGGAGGTGACCGGGCTGCTGATTCCTCCCGGCTATCCGGTAGCCATCAGCGAGGCCGTGCTGCAATTGTTGCGCAGTCCGAAACGCCGTTGCCGCATGGGCCTGGCCGCTCGCGCCTGGGTGATCGAGCACTTTGTCAACGGGCGCGTCCTGGGCCTGACTGTAGGCTACTACAAGAGTCTGCTGGAGCGGAATCTGACGAGGGATTCCAGGATCGGGCCGGTTACCGCCGATTCCGCACTCTATCCGATCTAATGTAAAATCTCCATTCTTCCCGCGTGGGTAAAATCTCAAGCGCAGATCATGGATGGTTATCTGATACAACTTGCGAGCGCAAATGGAGAGATTCTCGCCACACTGGATGAGGAATTCTGGGGGTATATCTGATTCCATAGGGGAGTGGGGCGGAAATCCTGGTCTCAGAAGCGAGATATGGTGCATCCGGCAGACACACCTCTTCGAGTATCACATTTACTTCGGACGCGCCCATCTCGACGATTTCCATTGATTAAATTCACTTTGTTCCTCTGCCGCGGCACTTTGCTCCTCTGCCGCTTTGATTCTCTGCCGCTCATTCTCTTCGGCTTCTGCCCTGGCGGCAGCAATCAATTTCTGTTCGATTTGTGGCAGATATGCTTTGTCGTTCAGAGCCATATAGGATGATGCAAATTCATCCATCCATTTATCCCCAAATGGCGCCAACTTTTCAGCTACTATGGCTATGTCTTTGTCATACTGGATCAGTGCATTCCATTGGGCACGATCAAAGCCAGCTATTGTGTCAGTTGAACTATTTACACTTATAGTCGATGTTTTAATCAGCGAATTATTTATTGCAGCAAGAAGGTTTTTGATTTCATACAGCAGCGCGATGTTCTTGTTGATTTTAAAGTACCAACAGACGATTTCTCGACAAATTAAAAAAACAATAATTCCGATGACAAGGGCGATGAGGCCCCCACTTATAATCTGACTTATCAGTGTGTCCAAATTGTTGTTCGCCATGACTGATCCTCCTGGATATTTTGCCTTACCGGCTGATGAAGAAAAGAAAAAGCCAAAGAACGATAATAATTACGACAGCTCCCGATATCTTGCCAAGAAGCTTCAAATTTCGCGTTGTCTCGTGGTCGAGTGATTTCCACGTGATAAAGACAATCAATACTACGCAGACAAGACAAACAATCCACCCCATATTCCCGCCTTCAAAATACCCCTAAACCGAGGAGAATACCAGCAATGCCTGCGAGGATCAGATACGGATCTCCCAATCCCTCAAAAATGAAGAAATGTTTGATTCGGCAATCATAGAGCGATAATCCTAAATAATCAACATTTATTCACATTTCGTATGTGGAAAAGTGGTCAAGTCGCAATTCATATGGTTTTTCACTACACCCCAGAATGTCTATGGCGCGCCGCTCTCCGCCGGAGGCGCTTGCAGCGTATGTGCGCCAGCCTCGGCCGCGCGCAGCACATCGCCGGGAACAATTCCCAGAACCAGCGTGGCCGCAACGGCCAGCAGCAGGGCCGCGCCTACGGCAACGCCTACCGTGGGCGCAGTCACAGCGGCGTTCTCTCCGGCAGGGCGCTGCGCGGCGGCCAGGGCCAGGCGCAGATAGTACGCGGCAGCCAGCCCCGAATTCAGCAGGCCGATAATGACCAGCCAGATCGCTCCTCCGCCAAGCGCGGTTGAAAATGTGGTCAGCTTGCCGAAGAATCCGCCGGTGAAGGGAATGCCGACCAGCGAAGCGAGAAAGAAGATCAGCAGGCTGCCCAGCAGCGGCGAGCGGTAGATCAGTCCGCGAAAATCGTCGATCAGCGGCAGCTTCTCATTGTAGCCGCTGGCCAGCGTCACCACCGCAAAGACGCCCACATTCATGGCTGCGTAGGCCGCGATGTAGAAGCAGGCGGCCATGATGCCGTCGTTGCCCAAGCCCGCGAAGGCGGCCAGCAGGTAGCCGGCATGGGCGATGGACGAGTAGGCCAGCATGCGCTTCACGTTCGTCTGGCGCAGCGCGGCCAGGTTGCCAACGGTCATCGAGAGCACGGCCACCACCCATAGCAGCGGCGACCAGACCGGGCGTAGCGTGGGCAGCATCTCGTAGATGACGCGCAGCAGCAGCGCGAATGCAGCGGCCTTGGGCGCGGTGGAGATTAGCGCCACCACTGGCGAGGGCGCGCCTTCGTATACGTCCGGGGTCCACACGTGGAAGGGCGCGGCGGAGACTTTGAAGAGAATGCCCACCAGCATCAACCCCAGCCCAGCCAGGATCAGCGAGTGATTCTGCGCGGTGGGCGCAAGGCGGGCGATCTCGTAAATCCCGGTTGTGCCGGTTGCGCCGAAGATCAATGCGATGCCGTAGAGCAGAAAGGCGGTGGCGAAGGAGCCGAGCAGAAAGTACTTGATCGCCGCCTCGGGGCCGCGGGCGGTGTTCTTGCGGTAACCAACCAGAACATACGTCGCGATGGAGGAGATCTCCAGTGCGATGAAGACCAGCAGCAGCTCGACCGCGCCGGTGAGCAGGCACATGCCCACTGCGCCGAAGACAATCAGCGCGTAGAACTCGCCCTGGTGGTGGCTGTCTTCAGGGAGCGTGTCCAGCGAGAGCAGCAGCGCCACCAGCACGAGGCCGCAGATCAGTACGTGGAAGAAGACGGTGAAGGCGCTGGTCTCGACGGTGCCGGAGAAGCCGGTTCCCATCGGCAGGGAAATCTGCCAGAGGCTGGCCCACAGCGCGAAGGTGCTTCCGAATGCGGCCACCCAGCCCAGCGGACGGCGAGCCCAGCGAGGGGGCAGGGAAGCGTCGAGCAGCATCACAGCCACACCGGTCAGCGTGAGGATCACTTCGGGAAGGATGCGGAAGATGCCGGGAACTGGATTCACCGCTGGCCCTCCCCGTGGAATAAAGTAGACAGCGATTGCAGCGGATGCGGGCCGGCCTGGATGGCTGGCAGCCAGAGCATCGGCGCTATGCCCATGACCAGCATCAGCACGGCCAGAGGCCACAGGACGGCCAGTTGACCAACGCACAGATCGTCAGGCGGCGCCGAGGCGGCCAGCTTGCTCTCCGGGCCAAAGAAAAGCCGCTGCATCAGCCAGAGCATGTAGGCCGCGCCCAGAATCACACCCAGCGTGGCGGCAATCGCCCAGCCTTTGCTGACGCCGGTGAAGGTGCCGATGAGAATCAGGAATTCGCCGACAAAGCCGCCCAGCATGGGCAGACCGATCATTGCGAGAGATGCGAAGACGAAGAACGTAGCCGTGCGCGGCAGCTTCGCGGCCAGGCCGCCGTAGGCATTGATCTCGCTGGTGCGGTATCGGTCATAGAGCACGCCCAGCAGCATGAAGAGCGCGCCGTCCACAACGCCGTGGTTGAGAATCTGGTAGACCGCGCCCTCCCAGCCGGTGAGCGTCAGGCCGTAGATGCCCAGCGTGATGAGGCTCAGATGGCTCAGCGCGGCAAAGGCCATCAGCCGCCAGAAGTCGCGCTGCACGAGAGCTAAACACGCGCCATAGAGAATGCCGATGACGGCGAGGCCCACCAGCACGGGCGCAACGATGCGCGCCTGCGTGGGGAAGAGGCCGATGTGAAAGCGCAGCATGGAGTAGAAGCCCAGCTTGCCGGCGACGACCATTGCAAGTGCAACGGGCGCTTCACAGAAGGTGTCGGCCAGCCAGCCGTGAAGCGGAAAGACCGGAACCTTGACGGCGAAGGCGAAAAGAAACGTCAGCGCCACCCAACCCAACGCTCCGGCGGGTAATGCTCCGCTTGCAACCCATAGCTGGAGGGTCGCGAAGTCGAAGCTGCCGGTCCGGGCGTAGAGCCAGAGAATCGCGACGAGCAACGGCGCGGAGGGAATGAAGGTGAAGAGGAAGAACTTGAGCGCGGCACGGGGTCCGTCCTTGCGGCCGTACATCGCAATGAGAATCGCCATGGGAACCAGCGACAGCTCCCAGAAGCCGTAGTAGAGCATCAGGTCGAGTGAGAGGAAGACGCCGAACATTGCCGTTTGCTGGACGAGAAAGAGCGCGAAGAACACTTTGCGGCGCTCTCGGATGGCGTTCCAACTGGCGACGACGCCGATGGGTGCGAGCAGGCCGACGAGCACGACCAGCCAAAGGCTCAGGCCGTCGACGCCCAGGTGATAGAAGATTGCGGGCTTCTCGATCCACTGGAGATTGACGACAAACTGGAAGCCGGTTTGCGCTTTGTCGAAGTGCGCGGGCAGATGCAGCGTGAGGCCTAAGGTGGCGAGCGCGGTGAGCAGAGCGATCCAGTTGGGCAGCTTGGCGCGGTCAGGCGCGAGCAGGACCAACGCCGCCCCGGCCAACGGAAGCAGCAGAATTAGCGTGAGAATCGAGTTGTTGATTTCGTTCATTCTCTCAATGCCCCGCCATGCCAAGATGAATTGCCGCAAAGTATGCCAGAACCGTGGTCCACGGAACCAGCAGGAAGAGCAGAACCGCCGCCGCGCCCGCGGCCAGCCACGCCGCATAGGAGCGCAGATTGCCCGATTGCCAGCGCTGCAGGATCGCTCCCGCAAAGGTGGCCATGCCGCCGAGCAGCCAGGCCGCGCCGCCCAGAATACCCACATCCACCACCCACTCCAGGAAGATCTTGGAGAAGCTGAGCAGCGGTTTGACGATTGTTGCGCCGTAGAACTCGTCGACAAAATACTTGTTGGCCAGCAGCTTGTAACTCTCCGGAAGGGCAGCGGCCAGTTGCGCCGGACGCGCCGGTTTGCGCCGGTAGAACTTGTCGGCGATCAGCCAGCCTTCCAGTGCGAACAAAACAGCCACAATGCTCAGGACGGTCTCCAGGGAGAGTGAGTACTGCGTATAAGGAATGAGGAGACGCCAACCGCCCGTCTCGGCGACTCTTGCTCCGAGGACTGGGGCGAGAAATTCGCCGAAGCCGTAGAGCCAGATCCAGCCTCCGCAGATGGAAAGAGCGGCGAGAATCAGCAGCGGCCCGCGCATCGACCACGGGCTCTCATGCGGATGGCTCTGCGGGCTGCGGGGTTCTCCCAAGAATGTCATATACCACAGGCGAGCCATATAGAACGCGGTCAGCAGCGCCGTTAAAAGTCCGACAGAATAAAGAATCTTGCCGTTGGTTCCCTGAAAAAACGCCGCATAGAGGATTGCGTCCTTTGAAAAGAATCCGGCGAAGGGCGGAATTCCGGAGATGGCCAGAACGCCCACGGTCATCACAGCAAAGGTGACCGGCAGCTTCTTCCACAAGCCGCCCATCTTGCGCAGGTCCTGCTCGCCGCCGAGGCCGTGAATCACCGAGCCAGCCGCGAGGAAGAGCAGCGCCTTGAAGAAGGCGTGCGTCATCAGATGGAAGATTGCCGCTGAGTAAGCCGCCACGCCGCAGCCGAGAAACATATAGCCAAGCTGCGAGATTGTCGAGTAGGCCAGTACGCGCTTGATGTCGTTCTGCACGAGGGCGATGGTCGCGGCGAAGATGGCCGTGGCCGCGCCGACCGTGGCGACGACGCCGAGCGCGAAGGGCGAGTGGTCGAAGAGAACGTGGATGCGGGCAACCATGTAAACGCCGGCCGTGACCATGGTGGCAGCGTGGATCAGCGCGGAGACCGGCGTGGGGCCTTCCATCGCGTCGGGCAGCCAGATGTAAAGCGGCAGCTGCGCGCTCTTGCCCGCCGCGCCCATCATCAGACAGAGCGCAATCACGGTGACTACGCCGCCGTTCCAGCCGGGGTCCTGGCCGAGCTTGGTGGCAATCTCCGTGAAGGTCAGCGTGCCGAAGTTGGCAACGAGCAGAAACATTGCAATCAGAAAACCGAAGTCGCCGATGCGGTTGACGATGAAGGCCTTCTTGCCCGCGTCGGCGGCGGATTTCTTCTGGAACCAGAAGCCGATTAAAAGATACGAGGCGAGGCCCACGCCCTCCCAGCCGATGAACATGACCAGAGCGTTGCCGGCCAGCACCAGCACCGTCATAAAGAACAAGAAAAGACTCAGGTACGAGAAGTAGCGCGCATAGCCTTCGTCGTTTTTCATGTAGCCGACGGAGTAAACGTGAATCAGGAGGCCAACGCCGGTGACGACTAAGAGCATTACCAATGAAAGCTGATCGAGGACGAAGCTGAAGTCCACGTGCAGCGCGGCGATGTCGATCCAGGGCAGCGGGAAGGTTTCGGTATAGGGTAGATGAATAATACCCCAATCAGGAGGACCGCACGGCACACACGGTGGAAGTATATAAACATAGATCGTCGCTGCCGCGTTGAACACCACGCCGAATGCAGCCAACGGAGTCACGAGCGCAACCGTCGTCACGATCCACTTGGGCAGCCGTCGTCCCAGGATTCCATTGATAAGGAACCCAGCGAAAGGAATCAGCGGTATCAGCCACAGATAGAGAGGTCCGTTCATAGTTTCATCCGGTCGATGCGGTCGACGGCCAGGGTTGCGCGGGCGCGGAAGACGGCGATGATGATGGCCAATCCCACGGCAGCTTCCGCCGCGGCCACCATCATTACAAAGAAGACGAAGATCTGCCCCTTTACCGCGTGCCATTGATGGGCGAAGGTGACAAATGAAAGATTCACACCGTTGAGCATCAGCTCAATGGACATGAAGACAGTAATCAGATTGCGCTTGATGAGAAAGCCGACGACGCCCAGCGAAAACAAGACGGCGCTCAAGAGCAGATACCAGGAGAGCGGGACTTCCTGCGAAAAAAATACATTCATTTTTCGCCCGTCCTTTCACTGTTTCTATGGAGGTCTTTCTCATCGTGGCCGGCCATCGCTACCGCGCCCAGAATGGCGATGAGAATCAGCACCGATGTGACCTCGAAGGGCAGCAGCAGATCGGTAAAGAGCACCTTGCTCAGTTCTTCGGTCGAGGTGATGCCGTCGCTTAGCCGGGCCACGCCCAGCCCCTGCGTGTGCAGAATCACCGTGGCGATGATGGCGAGAATCGCGACAACCGAGGGAAAGCCCACCCTGAGCGCCGCGCGGCTGCCCAGCGTACGCTCCTCGCGCGATGCGTTCAGCAGCATGATGACGAAGGTGAAGAGCACCATGATGGCGCCGGCATAGACGATCACCTGCGCAATGGCGAGGAACTCCGCGCCCAGCAGCAGGTACAGCACGGCCAGCGAGACCATCACCACAATCAGCGAGAGCGCGCTGTTGATGGGATGCGACTGGAGGAGCAGGTTGATCGCTCCAGCCAGGCAGAATCCCGCAAAAACGATAAAGAAAAGCAAGTGCATTACATCACCGGTAAGCCAGCCAAAGGCTGGTCGCCACAATGTTCAGAATGGCCAGCGGCATCAGCCAGCGCCAGCCGAAGTTCATGAGTTGGTCATAGCGGAAGCGCGGCAACGTCCCGCGCACCCACACATACAAAAAGAGAAATGCAAAAACCTTGAGCACAAACCAGAAGATGGAAAGTCCGGCGTCGAAGAAGACATTCTCGGAGGGCGGAATCAGATCGCCGAAGGGGCTGGTCCAGCCGCCAAAAAACAGCAGTGTGGCCACGCAACCCACCGTAATCATGTTGGCATACTCAGCCATGAAGAACATGGCGAACTTCATCGAGCTGTACTCGGTGTGATAGCCGCCGG
>CAZQRX010000070.1:0-12383 GCA_964595845.1 uncultured Occallatibacter sp.
TTGTGGCCACGCTGGCTTCGCCGCTGAACGCCTTCAAGATTGTGAATACCGGAGCGACGATCGGCGCCTTCAACGAGGATCGCGACGCAGCCCTGCGCGGCGTCTTCGGAGCAAAGGCACAGATGATCCCGGTGCAGATCCGCGTGCATGAAGCGGATCAGGAACGCAAGATCAATGTGGAGATTCTGGACCTGCCCGCGCTGACTCCGCAGGCGGTGCTGGTGGTTCTGTATGAAGCGCTGCTGCAGAGCAACGAGAGCACGTCGGAGTCGAGCTACCATCTGACCGGGAGCATCGACCTGGAGGGTTACCCGCCGTCGCCGCTGAATCTGTGGGCTGCGGCTGGAGACGCGGGAGCCGCGCCGATGGAGTTGGCGCTGGGGGCAGCCGTGCAGTTTGCGCGGCTCTATGCGAACGGAAGCCGCCGGGGATCGGTGCGCTCGATCCATCTGGATGTGGAGGCGATACCGCGGCGCATGGATGTGGCGCTGGAGGCGGCGCGGCTGGTCTCCGGCAACCTGGTCCATGCCGGCGACACGGTGGTGGTGGAGGCAACGCTGCGGCCATGGCATGAGGCGGCGCGTAATGTGCGGATTACGGTGAAGCTGCCGGCGCGGCTGGGAACGGGCAACTTGCGGCTGCTCGTCTCGGATGCCGCTACGCTGGACAGGGCGCTGGACCAGCCGCGCCAGCCCAGCCACGCACCGGACATGGAAACGGCGCTGGCCCAGGCGCGCCGCCAGCACCCGGCGGACCGCATTTACGTGAGCCTGCTGCTACCGGAGACGCAGGCCGGCATGGAGGGCCAAACGCTTTCCAGCCTTCCGCTTTCAGTGGCCAACGCACTTGAGCCGCAGCGGGCCGCACAGGACGCCAGCCTGAACGGCGAGTCGGCGGAGGTGGAAGCCGATGCGCCCGCCGGCGGAATTCTCAGCGGTTTTCAACTGCTTAACCTGCGCATTGAGCCGGGAGGCGGGTTAGACTAAGGAAAGGCGGAGAGAAGGTCTCTGCGTCGGCAATCGGGGCGGCGGATGGGGCAATCGCGCCGGTTTGATTGCACCCCCCTAAGAAGATTGAAGGACTGACGATGAGCCTTATTCAAGGACTAGCAGCGCATGCGGCGGGAGCGGAAGTGTTGCCGTTCAAGTATGACCCCGGCACTCTGGGCCTGCAGGATGTGGAGATCGCGATTACTCATTGCGGTATCTGCCACAGCGACCTTCACCTGATTGCAAACGACTGGGGAATCAGCCAGTACCCGTTCATTCCCGGCCACGAGATTGTGGGCAATGTGACGGCAGTGGGCGCCGATGTGCGGCAGCTCGAAGTTGGCCAGCGCGTGGGCCTGGGCTGGCAGTCCAACTCCTGCGGGGTCTGCGAATGGTGCAGCCGGGGCATGGAGAATCTTTGCCCGTCGTCGGAAGGAACCTGCGTCCACCGGCATGGCGGCTATGCGGACCGGGTGCGCGCCAATGCGCGCTTTGTGATTCCGATCCCCGAGGCGCTCAAGAGCGAGCAGACGGCTCCACTGCTGTGCGGCGGCATTACGGTGTACAACCCGATGCGCACCTTTGGCGTGAATCCGTCGTCGCGGGTAGGTATTGTGGGCATCGGCGGGCTGGGGCATATGGCTATCCAATTTGCTCGGGTATTCGGCGCGGAGATCACCGCGTTTTCGACTTCGGCCGCCAAAGAAGAAGAGGCTCGGGCGCTGGGAGCGAACCGCTTTGTGAACAGCCGCGAGTCGAAGGCCTTGAAGGAAGTGGCCGGCACGCTGGATTTTGTTTTGAGCACCATCAATGCCGACCAGGACTGGGGCGTGTACGTGGCGGCGCTTCGGCCTACCGGAACGCTGTGCTTCGTGGGGGTTCCGCCGTCGCCGGTGAGCGTTCATGCCTTTCCGCTGATTAGCGGGCTGCGCTCGATCAGCGGCAACCCGACGGGAAGCCCCTATCGCATCAAAGAGATGCTGGACGTGGCGGCGCGGCACGGGGTCAAGGCCACTACCGAATCCTTCCCCATGGCCCAGGCCAACGCGGCCATCGAGAAGGTGAAGAAAAACAAGGTGCGCTACCGGGCGGTGCTGACGAATTAAGCTTGGTTTGCTGTCCTTTACTTTGAAAGGCTGTTTTGCCGGCTGAATCGCCGGTGAAACGGCCTTTCGCGCAGGCAAACAAATATTTATTGGGCAGGACCGCAACTATTGTCTGGGAATGCTGTCTGAGAGAACAGAAGCCGGTTGAGAAGCAAGAACCGGCAGTGCTGAGGACGGAGATCGCCCCCGGTCCGAAAGAAGAGCGGGACAGGGCAGTTCAAGTTAGGGTCCAGTCAGCACAAGGAGGATTGTATGCGGAATATACGCATGGTTCTATTGGCAACTCTGCTGGCTCTGCCGTTCGCGGCAACGGCCATCGCCCAGGATGTGGAGGAGGATGTTGGAGTCGGTCCGGCGGTTGTGGCCGCTCCCGTGGTCTACGGTCCCCCGGTCTGCGAGTGGGGCTATTACGCATACTACCCTTATGCCTGCGCTCCTTACGGCTATTACGGGCCGAATTGGTTCTACGGCGGCGTCTTCCTCGGCGTGGGGCCGTGGCGCGGCTGGGGCTGGGGTCATGGCTGGGGTGGCCGTGGCTGGGGCCATGGCGGCTATGGCGGCCATAACGGCTATGCGGGACACGGTGCTTATGGCGGAGTGGCGCGCGGCGGATTCGCCGGCCGTCCGGGTGTAGGCGGAGCGGCGCGGGGCGCAGTAGGCGCTCGCGGATATGCGGCTCCTCGCGGTGGAAGCGCTGCAGCTCGCGGCGGATTTAGCGGTGGCGGACATGCCAGCGGCGGCTTTAGCGGCGGTCACATGGGTGGCGGCGGCGGCCATGGCGGCGGCGGTCACCGGTAAGCTTATCTTTGGCGCCTCCCCAAAGAGCCCGTCTGCTTCGGCAGACGGGCCTTTTTTGTAGGTTTGAAGCCTGAGGTACGAGTCGTCCAAATCTCAATCTGCTACATAAAAGTGGGTGCCCCGGGTCCCACTTTTGGGATCTGGGCGCCACGAACCTCGACCGGTCCTGTTGCTATTGCTGCGCGAGAGCCGCGAGGCGGTTGGCGATACGCTCAGCGGCGTCGGGATGGGCCTGGGTGCGGGCGGCGGCGGCCATCGCGGCCAGGCGCTCCGGGCTGGCGAGCAGGCCGGTAAGCGCGGCCTGCAGCTTGCCGGGTACGTCCAGGTCAGTCTCTGTAAGCAGCAAGGCCGCGCCGGTCTTCACCATCTCTTCGGCGTTGCGGCGCTGGTGGTTGTCGGCGGCGGCGGCAAAGGGAACCAGCAGGGCGGGCTTGCCGGCAGCGGCCAGCTCGGCTACCGTGGAAGCGCCGCTGCGGGCCATCACCAGCGTAGCCTGGGCAAAATGCCGCGGCATATCGTCAATGAATGGCTGGACATCCCAACGCTCCGGGTCCGCGCCGCTGGCAGCATAGGCGGCTTGCGTCGGCTCGAAGTGGCGCGCGCCGCTCTGATGGAGAATGGTGAGTCCGGGGACGGCGTTGAGCAGCTCGGGAAGAATCTTGGGCAGGTGAAAGTTGAAGATGCGCGCGCCCTGCGAGCCGCCGAAGATGAGCAGGTGAGGATTAGGCGCGGTGGGGGCATCGAGTGTGAAGAACTCCGGGCGGACGGGAATGCCGGTGACCTCGGCGTTGCGGAACCACCTGGCCGCCGATTTGAAGTTGACGGCGGCGGCCTGGACACGCTTGCCGACCAGGCGGTTGGCGAGGCCGGGCATCGCGTTCGGCTCAAAGGCAATTGCGGGAATTTTGAGTTGCAGCGCCGCGGCCATCGCCGGGCCGGAGGCGTAGCCGCCCACGCCGAAGACGACGCTGGGCTGGAACTCACGGATTAGCTTGTTGCACGTCCTCACGCTGAAGGGCAGGTGCAACAGGGTGCGCAGGCGGGTGAGCCAAGAGACGTTCTTGAGCTGGCCGACATCGACCAGTTTCAGATGGAAGCCGGCCTCGGGAACGAGGCGCGACTCCATGCCCCGCGCCGTGCCGATAAAGAGGACCTCGGCTTCGTGATGGGCGACTAACTCGCGAGCCACGGCCAGCGCCGGAATGATGTGGCCTCCGGTGCCGCCGCCGGCGATGAGTACGCGCAGGTTCGACAAGTTAGTGCCTTTCAAGACTCGTCCTTGTCTGAATCAGAGTCGATTGCATCCGAATTCATGTATATACACATTCGCTCGCAAATCGCGAGAGCTATCACGAACAAACCGTACATTGCACCCGGAGCCGAACCCGATCTTCCGTTAGTGCCAACGAATAACTCGTCAGTCAACCAATTCGGCAGTAAAGGACACACGTAATACGCGAACAACATCGACACCGTTAAGACTGCAAGAAACCCAATGTGAGTCAGGGTAACCACCGAAAGCCCTTTGATTCTTCGATCGGAATAGAGGGGGGAGTCAAGAAATGAGGCGCCCTTTCTCCCAGATGGAATCAAAAACACGGCAAAGGTGTAGAAAACCATCGTCGCAGCGTAAATCAGCCATGCATGATGTTGATGCGGATCAAAGTCCATTTCGTCACTTTCAGTCTGCCTTGCGGCTGATGTCCAGCAACACGCCGACGAAAACCTTTTCAGGAGGGATTTTCCTCCGGCTTGGGGCCGCTGTTCACGGGCATCATTGGGGAGGGCCACAGGAAGGCAATCAGGCAAGCAACTCCGATGACCACCATACCCCCGAGGTCGCCCCAGGCAGAGTGATGAAAGCGAATCATTCTCCGTATGGGAAGCTCGATGCAGATCAGGCTGGCGGCGATTCCCCAGCCTCTCGCCCAGCGTGTGTCCTTCCAGATGCTCCAGCAGGCCATAACGTTGACCATAGCCAAAGCAGGAAAGTATGTAAGAAGAAGGCTGTGACGTTGAACATAATCGTAACCAAATTCATTCAGCCACCGAATAATACTGCAAAATTTCCAGATCAACATCAGAGCGCAGACCCCGAAAACCCACCCCATGGATTTTCGAATATCCAGTAAAGTGATTCCGAACATGGTTTGATACCCTTTCCGCGGCTATTCCCTGTTCCCAGCTTCTAGTCCGCCTTGCGACTTAGGTTGAGCAGCACCCCAATGCTGGCCAGTGTAAAGAAGAGCGAGGTTCCGCCGGAGGAGATCAGAGGGAGCGGAATGCCTTTGGTGGGTAACAGCGAGAGGACCACGCTGATGTTGAAGAAAGCTTGCAGCAAAATCGTCATTGTGATGCCGAAGGCGGCGAGGCGGGCAAAAGGGTCGAGCGAGCGGAAGGCGGTGCGCAGGCCGCGAACGGCGAAAGTGACAAAGAGCGCCAGAAGAATGAGCGAGCCGATCAGTCCCATCTCCTCGGCGATGTTGGCGAAGATGAAGTCGGTGTGGGCTTCGGGAAGGAAGAAAAGCTTCTGCTGGCCGTCCATGTAGCCGCGGCCGGTGATGCCGCCGGTGGCGACGGCGATCAGCGACTGGTTGATGTGGAAGCCCGCGCCCTGCGGATCGGCGTCGGGATTGAGAAATGCCAAAACGCGGCGCAGGCGCCAGGGAACCATGATGAGCAGCCAGGCCAGCGGAGGCAGCATTGCGCCGATGCCGATGAACAGGTACTTCCAGGGCATTCCGGCCAAAAAGAGCATCAACAAGGTGACGCCGGCCAGTACCAGCGCGGTGCCCAGATCGGGCTGCCGCACAATGAGCGCGCAAAAGACAAGCGGAATGAGCGCGGCGCGCAGCAGGGTGCTCTTGCCCTCGCTCATCTTATCGAGCCGCGTGGAGAGAAACCAGGCCAGGAAGAGGACCAGCACGGGCTTGGCGATCTCCGAGGGCTGCAAGGTGAAGAAGTCGCCAAAGCGAATCCAGCGGTGGGTGTTGTGCGAGCCGGGCATGAAGAAGACCAGCACCAGCAGGAAGGTGGTGACGGAGAGCGCTGTGTAGATGAAACGCGGGGATTTGTAGAGGGTGTAATCGATGTGCGAGAGCAGGAGCATGGCCAGCACACCGAGCGCCGCCCAGATGGCCTGCTTTCCAACGAAGGTAAAACCCGATTGGTAGCGCGCCTGGGCGACCACAGCCGAGGCGGAGTAGACCATCGCCAGGCCGGCCACGATGAGCAGCACGGTGGTGAAGAAGAGCCATTTATCGACGCCGGCGCGTTTTGCCATGGTTCAATCCCGTAAATCTTTGACGAGCTGCTTAAAGACTTTTCCGCGATGCTCGTAGTTTTCAAACTGGTCGAAGCTGGAGCAGGCGGGGGCGAGCAGCACCACCTCGCCAGGACGTGCGGCGGCAGCGGCGGAGGCAACGGCCTTGTCCAGGGTTTCGCAGGAGTAGATGGAGACCACGCCGCGCAGATGCGACTCGATCTTGGCCGCTGCCGAGCCGATGGTATAGACGGCGTTGACGCGCTCGCGCAGCAAGTCGGAGAGCAGCGTGTAGTCGGAGTTCTTGTCCTTGCCGCCAAGAATGAGATGAATGCCTCCGCTGAAGGCGGCGATGGCCTTGGCGGTGGCGTCCACGTTGGTGGCCTTGGAGTCGTTGTAGTACGCCACACCGTGGTGAGTGATCACGTATTCGAGGCGATGCTCGACGGCCTGGAAGTTTTCGACGGCGTGGCGGATGGTTTCGGCTGAAACGCCGACTAGTCTCGCGGCGACTACGGCGGCCAGCACATTCTCGATGTTGTGACCACCCTTGAGGGGAATTCCGCGCAACGGCATTACGTGCTCCGTGGGCGCATCCTCGGCGTCGCGATAGACGACCGAGCCTTGCTCCAGCCAGGCTCCTTGATCGACCGGGTGCTCGATGGAGAACCAATAGACCTTGGCAACCGAGCGCGCAGCGGCGTCCTCGCAAGGGGTGTTGTCGGCGTTCAACACCAGGAAGTCCTCGACGGTCTGCGCGGCAAAGATGCGCTCCTTGGCCGCGCAATAGTTTTCAAAGCTGCCATGACGATCAAGGTGGTCGGGGGTGATGTTAAGAATAACGGCGATCTCGGGATGAAACTGCACCGTGGTTTCGAGCTGGAAGCTGGAGACCTCCAGAACCGACCAGGTATCCTCGGTGCTGTCGTCAATCAGTGCGACGACCGGGAGGCCGATGTTGCCGCCGACCAGCGTGGGCAGGCCGCCGGCCTTGAGGATTTCGCCCAGCAGCGTGGTGGTTGTGGTCTTGCCGTTGGAGCCGGTGACGGCCAGCGTATGGCCCTTAAGGAAGCGCGCGGCCAGCTCCAGCTCGCCGATGACCGGCAGGCCGAAGTGCTTCACCTGGGCCAGCTCGGGGGTGTCCAGCGGCACGCCGGGGCTGACAACGATCAGGTCCTGGCGGCGGAAGGTGAGCAGGCCGTGACCGCCGGACTCGACCATGATGCCGGCTTCGATCAGCGCGGGAATCTCCTTGGCCAGCGCCTCGGCCGAGCGCACATCGGAGACGGTGACCAGAGCGCCGCGCCGGCGGAGAAACAACGCCGCTGCCAGACCGGATTTGCCCAGTCCGACAACGAGAACTTTTTTGCCTTTTAAGTCCATCATTCGGGTCTTGTCCTCTTGTTATTGTGCGCCGCGCGGAGCCGGCTTACCGCAATTTAAGCGTGGTGAGTGCAAACAATGCAAACACCAGTGCGCCGATCCAGAAGCGGACGATGACCTTGGACTCCTGCCAGCCCAACTGCTCGAAGTGATGATGGAGCGGCGCCATCTTGAAGATGCGCTTCTTGTTGCGCAGCTTGTAGCTGCCCACTTGCAGGATTACCGAGAGGGTTTCCAGCACGAAGATGCCGCCGATAAAGGGCAGCAGCAGCTCCTGGCGTATGATGATGGCGACCGTGCCGATGGCTCCGCCCAGCGCCAGCGAGCCGACATCGCCCATGAAGATCTCCGCCGGATGGGCGTTGTACCAAAGAAAGCCGATGGAAGCGCCGACCATGGCTCCGCAAAAGACGGTCAGTTCGCTGACCAGCGGCATGCGCTGGAGTTCGAGGTAGTCGGCAAAGACCACGTGGCCGCTGACGTAGGTGAGCACGGTGAGGGCGCCGGCGGCGATGATGGTGCAGCCGATGGCCAGGCCGTCAAGGCCGTCAGTCAGGTTGACGGCATTGCAGGAACCCACCAGAACGAGGACGACCCAAACGACAAAGGGCAGAAAGACAAGGAATCCCAGGTAATGGACCGTGCCCGGCCAATGCCAGAGCATATCGGGGCGCAGGCTCTTGATGAACGGCACGGTCAACTGTGTGGAGAACCTTCCAAACTGCTGCATCACCACCAGCGCCACAGCCACAGCGGCCGCGGCCAGACCCTGCCAGAGCAGCTTGGCGCGCGTCGTCAGGCCGAGGCTGCGCCGCTGGACCACTTTGATGTAGTCGTCGGCAAAGCCGATGGCTCCGAAAGCGAGCATGGAAAAGACCACGATCCAGACAAAGGGGTTGGAGGGCACCGACCAGAGTACCGTGGGCAGCAGAACGGCGATGGCGATGAGCACGCCGCCCATGGTGGGCGTGCCGGACTTCTTCAGGTGCGTCTGCGGGCCGTCGTCGCGGATGTACTGGCCGATCTGGAAGTCGCGCAGCTTCTGAATCACCCAGGGGCCGATAAAGAGCGCGATCAGCAACGCCGTGCCCGTGGCAAAGGCGGTACGGAAGGTCAAATAGCGGAAGACGCGGAAAGGGTGAAAGAACGGAAAGAGCTTTTCGTAGAGCAGCCAGTAAAGCAAGTGGCCTCCAGAGCCGGTGTGGGCGGATTCAGCTTGATTTTACTAGGCCGGAGGGAAAGGTGCTGTGGATGCGGACGTATTCAGTTGGGTTCCGGCAGTGCTATCCAGACCCACCGCCTAGCCTCAGCGGAACATACGCCCATCGAAGCGGAAAGGTTTGGGTGAGACGAGCTTGATCTTACTTAAATCGGCGTGGCGAGGATTCAAGAGCACATTCCAGTCCCCGTCAACGACCGCTGAAGGCACACGGAACGCCACAGAGCGGCCGCTTGCCGCCCAGCCGGAGCCGAAATCGCGGCAGGCGAGGCTGTTCAGATCCCGCCAATCGGCGGGCAACAGTTCCAAATCCAGTTGCTCGATTTGATCATCGGGAATCTCCGCCGCCGCCATAAGAAGATCGTCCGGCGCCTCATTGGGCTCCAGGTTAACGAAGAGTTCCAGAGCCGTCAGTGCAGGCGAAGTTGCGGTGTAAACCATTGCCGTACCCAGATGATTCCAACGCCTGGCTGCATAGATTCCGCCAACGCCCGTGAAGGCTGTCGCACGGTAACGCGCCGGGAATATCCTCCACACTTGCATCAGCTGAACATTCCGTAGGCTATGGCGTAAAGTACATCCTCGACCGAGCGGACACCGAGTTCCGTATCGAGCTGGTCGAAGGGCTTCATCCCGCCCAAAGCGCGGTTCGGCGCGGCCATCCAACGCGAGGCTTTGTCTTCCGCGCCCAGGACCTCATTGGCCAAAGCGACGACGCTCGCCATGCGCATGGTTCTGTCCGACTCATCCTGCGTCAGGCGCGACTTTGTAGCCAAGCGGCGGCTCAGCGTGCGAGCCGGAATGTTGAGGCACTTGGCCACCTGCTCTCGATGCAACGACAGCGCGTCCGCCAGCAGGTTCACGGTTGAAGCGGGCAGCCCAGCGCGCACCTGCGCCACCAGATCGTCCGCCTTGCGGATGGGCGTCTTGAAGGTCTGCTCGCCGCCTAATGCTTCCACAATTTCCGCGATGCTCATTTTTGCCACCTGGCATGATTATCGCGCCATTTGGCGAAAAGCGCAAGAGAACCGTCAGGGTTTGCCCGCCTGCTGCCGCCTCAGCTCCGTCTCAAAGGCCCGCTCGCGGCCGGCAATAAAGCTCTTGTAGCCCTCCGGATCGATGAAGGCGTCGTGGTCGCCACTCTGCCAGCGCTGGTATTTGGCCTGCAAGCCGTAGTAGACGCCGTGCGCGCCGAGAAAGATGTCGCAAGGCAGGCTCTTGAGCACCTGAAAGCCATGATGATAGTCCGCGGCGATCTGCGGATAGGCTTTATTGTTCACCAGTTTGTAGCCGGGATTCACTGTCGTTCCTCCGACGATAACCACATGCAGCGTCCTGCCGCCCTCGACTTCGTCCATCGTCCAGGTGGTCGTGCCCTTGTTGTGGCCGGGGGTCAGATGGGCCGTCAACACCGCACCGCCCAGCGTGACGGTTTCGCCGTCATGCAGCACGCGGTTAACTTTTGTCTGTGGAAACCACATGGTCTTGTTCGCGCCGTATTGAAAGTCCTCTTTGCCGCCCGATTCGACCACCGGCACATCCGCATCCATCACCATATACTGCGCGCCGGTGAGCTTCTTTACCAGCGCCGCGCTGGCGCAGTGGTCGTTGTGGCCCTGGCTGATGAGCAGGGTCTTGATGTCGCTGAAGCGGAAGCCCAACTGCTCGACACTTTTTTTGATGAGCGGAACATTCTCGTCAAAGCCGCTGTTGATGAGGATGTTTCCCTGCGGCGTGACGATGAGATACGAGGTTAAATCCTCGCTGCCGACATAGTAGAGATTGCCCGCGATGTGGTGGGGCGGAAAGTGCGTGGTCCAGGACGGCGGGTTCTGCGCGGATAGACTCGCCGCGAATGCGAGCAAGATGCTACACGCAACGCTACCACTCAATCTGCGAAGATTCATTGCTTCTCCAGAGTTATTTTCCAGTTTTGAGAGTTTCAATGGCCCTTTCCATATGCACGCCGCGGGAGCCTTTTATGAGCGCCACGTCGCCTTTGCGCAGATTCTGCCTGAGCCAGCGGCCAGCGGCTTCGGCGTCGGGCAAAAACAGCGCGGCAACTCCGCCCGCACAGGCGGCGGCGGCCAGATGCTCGGCGTTGCCGCTGACGCCGACGACCAGATCAAGACCGGCTTCCGCGGCGGCGCGTCCGCAAGCCGAGTGCAGCGCGGGGCCTTGCTCGCCCATTTCGAGCATCTCGCCGGCAATGAGAATGCGGCGCCTGGCGGGACGCGCGGCCAGCGTGCGGATCATCGAGCGCAGCGCCTCGGGGTTGGAGTTGTAGCAGTCGTTGAGAATCGTCGCGCCTTTGACTTCGAGCACTTGGCCGCGCTTGTCGCCGGCGGTGAGAGTTTCCAGAGCGGCAACCGCGGCGTCCAGATCCACTCCCGCTTCCAGCGCCACAGCCAAACCGGCCATCGCGTTCAAGGCGTTGTGCGCGCCCAGCAGATGCATCGTGAATGCGCCCTCGCGCTCGCCGGCGCGATAGCGGAGGTGCAGGCCGGCAAGGTCTTCGGTTGCTTCCAGCAGTTGTGGATCGGCGCAGGGTCCGGCGCCAAAGTACACCGCGCGGCCATGAAAGTCGCGGCCAAATTGCGAGGCGTATGAGTCGTCGCAATTGAGAAAGACAACACCGTTGGTGGGCAGCGCATCCACCAACTCGAATTTCGCGCGAGCGATGCCCGCCTGTCCGTCGGCAAAGTTCTCCACGTGCGCAGTGCCGACGTTGGTGATCACGCCCCAGTCCGGGGAGGCGATCAGGGCCAGGGCGGCGATCTCGCCGGGGTGGTTCATGCCCATTTCGACGACCGCGACTTCGTGCTCGGCTTTGAGGCGCAGCAGTTGCAGAGGCAGGCCGAAGCTGTTGTTGAGATTGCCCTGCGACTTGAGCACGTTGAACTTTGCACCCAGGGCCTTGGCAATCGCTTCCTTTGTAGTGGTCTTGCCGGCCGAGCCTGTGACGGCTACCACACGCTTGCCCCAGCGGCGGCGAATGTGCGCGGCCAGGGCCTGCAATGCGCGCAGCGGATCTTCGGCGATAAGCAGCGGAACGGCCAGCGCGACGTCGGGCAGCGTGGCCACCCGCGCGCGCGAGACTACCGCAGCCACGGCGCCGCGTTCCACGGCGGCGGCAACAAAGTCGTGGCCGTCGTGGCGCTCGCCGCGTATCGCGAAGAAAAGCTCACCCGCGGCCACGGTTCGCGAGTCAATCGAGTAGCCGCTAACGGCCATCGCGCCGGCGTTGACCACGCTGGCCGGCGCTTCCAGCACCGCGCCCGCGCCGATGGCCGCTTCCGCAAGTGTGAGTTTCATTGCTCACCACCATAACCGATTTCGCCGAGCGTGGAAAGGGCAATCGCAACGTCGTCGAAGGGAATCGATGTGAAGCCGAGAATCTGCTCCTTCTCGTGGCCTTTACCGGCGATCAGAACCACGTCGCCCGCCTTGGCCTCACGGAGCGCGAGGCGGATGGCGGCGGCGCGATCCGGCTCGACGGTGTAACGGACGCCGCTGGCCTTCAATCCCGGCTCGATCTCAGCGAGGATGGCCAGCGGCTCCTCGCTGCGGGGGTTGTCGCTGGTGGCGACGACAAAGTCGCTTCCCTGCCCCGCGGCCTGGCCCAT
>CAZQRX010000071.1:0-12346 GCA_964595845.1 uncultured Occallatibacter sp.
AAAAGCACTCGATAAAGCCCAGAATCCATGGAAGCGGCGTCCAGCAGAAGCAGGCATACAGAATCCCCAGCCCCGTCCGCCGCAAATAGAAGTGGTGCATGCCGAAGCCGCCAAGAAAGAGCGCCAGCAGAATGCCGACGACTTCGTCGCGGCGCACCGCCGCATAGTGCTGGTAAAAGATCGCTTGCGGGTTGGGATAGGGCTGGCTGCTCATGGCGGGTTCTCCTTGCTCTGCCTTCAGGATACGCAAAGGGATGGTGCGGGGTTCCGTGGCGGGCGGACGATCCTGCCCTCTTGAAGATAACCGATGGAGGTTCGTAATCTCACAGGGTCCAGAAACGGGACCTGGGGCACCCAGAATTTATTGCGTGTGCAGATAGCGGCTGGCAAAGTCGAGGAAGACGGGCCAGTTCGGCCCGGGCGTGTGGCCGGCGGAGTGCTGGCGGAAGGCCAGATCGCCCGTGGTCAGAGCGGTCTTGATGGGCGGAAACTCCTGCGTTCCCAAGTCCTTTTTGCCTAGCAGGCGGTAGACCGGCCCGGCGGCTACGGCGGCCATGAACATTCCCCTGGGGTCTGCCCATTCATCCCCGTTGAAGGAGCCTGCGCCGATGAAGACCGGGCGCGGCGCGCTCAGGGCGATCAGTTCATGGGCGTCCACGGGCAGGTCGCCGGCGGTGAGCGGCCCCGCATACTTGAGGAAGTTGCCTGCCATCCAATGGTACTCGCCGGTGGCGGCCAGGTTCTCGGTCAGCTCGCCGAGGAGGTGCCGGTAGAGCTTGGCGCCGCCGGTACCGGAGGAGCTGATGTAGGCAAGGGCGAAGCGCGGATCGTAGGCCATGGCCACCAGCGCGGTTTTGCCAAATCTGGAGTGGCCCTCCAGGCCCACCTGTCTGGCATCGACGGCTTTGTCGGTTTCAAAGTAATCCATCACGCGGCTTGCGCCCCAGGCCCAGGCGCGCAGCGTGCCCCACTCGTCCAGCTTGCGCGGTTGGCCCTTGTTGGTGAGGCCGATAATGCCCTCTGTCAGTCCCGCGCCGTTGTCGGCCTGAAAGCCGGCGGGAGAGAGGATCGCGTAGCCCCAACCGCGGGCCAGTACCTGCTGCTGCCAGGTTGGACCTTCGTTGCCGGAACCTCCGGGCAGCATCTCAGGGGTGTTCTTGGCGTTGGCCGCCAGGAATTCATTGCTGAAAGCCAGCTCCAAGATTACCGGAACCGGACCCGCAGCATTGGCGGGAGTAGTCAGAATCAGCTGGATATTCACCGTGATGCCGGGGCAGGCGGAGTTATCGACGTGGCCCACCAGCTTCTTAGTCACCACCGGCACGTCGCCGATCTTTTCCGGCGTAATGCTGGCCACCTCCCAGGTCACTTTGGGCACGTTGACGGGAACGCGGCCCAGAATCTCGTGGTCGAAGTCCTCGACGATCTCCGGGCGACGTTTGGTCCACCACTCCTTGGCCGAGGTCACCCGCTGGCCGTTCTTGAGCAGCAACGGATCGGGCAGGCTGGGGTAGACGTTGGCCTTCGCCTCGTCGTAGTTGACTGCGTAAGGCGAATGGGGATCCTGGTCCGCCTTGTGCCGGAGTTCCTTGATGCCGAGCAGGTCCATCAGGCGCTGATGGTCCTTCTCCGCGGCGGCCTGCTGGGCCAGTTGCGCCGGCGTGGGCGCGGACTGCGCGGCTGCCCGCCCAGCCAACTGAACCGCCCCTGAGATGAGCAACGCCATCACCGCGAGACCGGAAGAAACCTTCCACCGCGAGATCAACATCGGGAACCACCTTTCTTAACGTCTCTATGGAGGGAGACGAAATCGCCCAAATCATAGCGATTGAAATCGCTTTAGGCAAGATTGATTCCCGGCCTGCATTATTGCAGCGGCGGGGTGGGCAGACTCGATGAGGAGGAACTGCCGTCCGGTGCGTCGAGGCGGGTGATGTGGACGCTGGCCTGGGTTTCGGGGACAGTGCCGTCGTTGGCCTGCACCTCGGTGGGCTTGCCCTGGATAAGGAGGCGCTGCACCATCTTGCCGCGGGCAGGGATGCGCACGCGCTGGGTGACGGAGGTCGTGGCTGAGCGGACGGTGACCGGCACTTCAGCGGCTGCGTAGCCGGCGTTGCCAAGATGAACGGCGACCAGCCAGTTGTCCGACGAGGCGGTTGTGGGGAAAACGCCGTCGATGCTCAGGTCGGGCAGTCCCTTGTCGGCATCGACCCAGTCGGCGAAGAACCAGGCGAGATCGGGGCTGCCCGCAGTTGCTTCGAACAGCTTTTCGAAGACGCCGCGCGTGGCGGAATTGTCAGTGTGAAGAGCGGCGGAGAGCGCGGAGTCGCCGGCCAAGTCGCGCAGCATCCACAGAACGTAAGCTGCCTTGGTGCGGTAGTAGACGGGCGAGATGGACTGGGCGAGCGGCTGGCCGGCGCTTTGGCCAGGGCTCTCCGGCTCTGTCAGGGCCAGAGCGGCTCGGTCCGCCTCCAGCGTGCCCAAAGCAGCCTCGCGTCCGCGCTGCTTTTCCACCCACAGCGTACCCATGAAGGTGGCCACGCCCTCGTTGAGCCAGGCGGGGGGCGGCTGTTGAGCCGTTGGCGGCTGGAGCCAGGAGTGGGTGAGGGCATGGACAAGAATGCCGTTCAACGAACCCGGATTGGTTTTGAGATTAGTCAGTGAAGAGACTTCGCGGAGCGGGGCGGCCAGCAGAGAGCCAGTCTCGTAGGGCGCGTCTTCGGGGTCGGGGAGATCGAGCAGGGTGAGTTGGGAGCGGGGCTGCTGGCCGAGCCAGCCTTGCAGGAATGGAGTCACCGCCGTGGCCGCCGTGGTCCAGAATTCCTGGGAGAGATCGTCCTCGGGGAGGGTCCACGCGGTGAGGTTCGTGCCGGGGTGGGGCGTGCGGATGGCGACAAAGAGGCTGGGAGCTTCAAACCCGAGGATCGAGTCTCCGGAGTCGGCAGTCGCCACAGAGGCCACCTCCAGGCTCTGATCCAGAGAGTTGGATTCCGTGATGGTCAGAGGCACTGCGCGCCCGTTGATGAGCGCGACGGTGGGGGCCTGTCCGTGGGGGAACTCGACGGTGAGGCGCAGGCGGAAGCGCGCGCCGGTGAGCCGCAGCTTGTGCTCGCCGATCTCGTCGAAGAGGTGCGCGCCGTCGCCCAGCAGGACGCGGACGCTGGCTGCCGGGTACCATACGACGTTGCCAAAGCCGCGCAGGCCGGTGAAGGGAAGGCTGATCTGGTCCCATTCCGTGCGCAAGGCCACTTCGCTGGGCGCGCCGAGGGCCAGCAGGCGCTGGGCGCTCGGGGCGATCACGCCGGAGTAGCTGGCGTCAATGCGCAGACTCTCACCCGGCGCCAGCGGCTGGGCGAGCGGAACAACCGCCTCGTGCAACTGGCCGGTATGGTCCACATCGGAGTTGAGGGTGGCCACTTGGAATGCCGCGTCATGGATGCCTACGCGAATGCGCTCCCAGTTGAGCGAGGAGGAGAGCTGCAGAGGGATGCGGGAGAGCGGGGACTTTCCATCGTTGCGGACGGTGAGCTGGGCGCGAACGGCAAGGTGCTGCTCCGCCGGGCGGAGATGCACGTCGAGGTCGAAGGCGGTAAAGGTGACGGCCTGGCGGTCGGCGTCCTGCGGTGGGGGCACGACGCCTTCGGCGGCGGGCGGCGTGGCGGCCGGGCCGGACTGGGTGGTCGTCTGGCCGCTCTCATCGGTTGTGCGGGAGAAAATTACTTTCCCCTCATGGGGCTGTACTTGTTGCGGCGGCGCGGGCGGGGCGGCTGGGGTGGTTTGCGCGGCGAGGGGTAAAGCTGCCAGGCAGAATACAACCAATAATGTGAGGGCCGCTGCTTTGAAAAGACGAGTCGAAGTTCGTAGTTTCCCACCCTTTTCGCAAAATACGCGAAAAGGATAGGGCACGGAGAGTTTTTGCGCGGATGATTTTTGGTCAAACCGGCCAAGAAAGAACTTCATGAACCCAGGCCTTTCTGTTTCTTTGGTTTCGACGCGGCAGCAGGGGTGGGGCGAGCATCGGCAGTATGGCGCGCGGCCAGACGGCGCTGGCGGAAGGCTTCAAAGAGCACCACCGCTCCGGCGGCGGAGACGTTGAGCGAGCTGACGCCGCCGCTCATGGGAATGCGCAGCAGGTGGTCGCAGGTGCGGCGGACCAGGTCGTGCAAGCCCGCGCCCTCGCGGCCCAGCACCAGAACGCAGTCTCCGGTCAGATCGAATTGGTCGTAGTCGGTTTGGCCGCGCTCATCGAGGCCGATGATCCACAGATTGCGGCGCTTCAACTCTTCCAGGGCGCGGACCAGGTTGACGACGCGGGCGATGCGCAGGTGCTCGGCGGCGCCGGCGCTGGCCTTGACGGCGACCGGGCTCAGCGGCGCCGAACGCCGCTCGGTGAGCACGACGCCATCGACGCCCGCGCCGTCGGCGACGCGCAACAGAGCGCCCAGGTTCTGCGGGTCTTCCACGCCGTCCAGAGCCAGCAGCAGGCGGCGAGCATCAGGCCGCGCCGGCTCGAAGAGGTCTTCAATCGAGAGAAACCCCAGCGGATGAACCAGAGCCACCACGCCCTGATGAGCGGGAGTCTGGGCCAGTTGCGTCAACTGCTCGCGCGCCTCCTGGCGGACGTGGAGGCCGGCCTCGCGGCAGAGGGCTACCAGCCGCTCCAGGCGCAGATTGTCGCGCTCACGAGCCACGAGAACCTGATCGAAGCGCCGCCGGCCGGCCTTGACGGCCTCCTCGACCGGATGCAACCCATACAGAACTTCCATAGAGGATAGTGTAGAAGACCACCTGCGGTGCGGCCAGCCGCTCGCTTTTCGCTCGCATGAGGTTTGTGGTATTCCCCCCGTTTGCAAGGAACGCAAAATGGATGGGAGACCCGGCCTCTTGTACGATCATCGTATGCGCCTCTTTGTCGGAATTCCCCTGGCGGTTGCGGTCCGCGGCGAGCTATCGGCGCTCGCGGCGCGGCTGAGATCCAAAGACGATGGGCTGCGCTGGACTGCGCCGGAATCGTGGCACATCACTCTGGAATTTCTCGGCAATACCGGCCCGGAGCAACACGAATGCGTGGCCGCGCGGCTCGGCGAGCTGCATCTGCCCTCCGTTCCCATCGCTCTTGAGAGGCTGGAGTTTTTCGCCCGCGCCGGAATCCTGATTGTCGCGGTCCGGCCCGCACCGCAACTGCTCTTGCTTCAGCAGCGGGTCAGCGCGGCAGCCGGGTTCTGCGGCTTCACTCCCGAGGCGCGCCCCTATCAGCCGCACATCACTTTGGCTCGCAGTAAAGGCAAAGGACGAGAACTGACCGAGCTGAAGGCGAAAATTCAACGCCAGCCAGCCTTCACAAGCTATCTCGCAGAGGAATTTCTCCTCTACGAAAGCTTTCTCAGCCCCGCCGGCTCCCGCTATGAAGTTCGCAAGCGCTTTCCCCTCATCGGCCGCTCCTCGTGACCACAACTGGTTAAGAGTTGGGTCTTCTCCATCCTTTGCCGACAATTACGAGGACTGTTTTACCATTTAGCGAGTTAGCCACCGCTTCGCGGTGATCGCAAGTTAGCAAGTTAGCGGATTTGCCGGCATTCCATCTTCTGGACTTTCGTTTATTTCCGGCCGTAATGAGACGCGGCGAGCCGGGCTGCTCCTGAGATTCAAAATGATGGAACGCAGATCAACGTTTCCATCGGTCACCAGTCTTCGTGATACTATCTCCGAAAGGGCCTTCCCCGCCCGCTATCCAGTCCCACCAAGGAGGTTACCGTGAGTCCATTTTCGCGTCGCGAATTCCTCAAATCCTCGCTGGCTGTTGGAACTCTGACCAGTGTCGGCACTCTCTCTCTGCACGCCGCCACCCGCTCCGCCACCGACATCGTCACGCTGGGCAAATCCGGCATGAAGGTCACGCGCCTCGCCTTCGGCACTGGCAGCAACAATGGGCATGTGCAGGCCGCGCTCGGCCAGCAGGAGTTCACGCGTCTCATTCACTATGCGTACGACCGCGGTATCCGATTTTTTGAGACCGCCGAATCCTATGTCACCCCCACCATGCTCGGCACTGCGCTCAAAGGCATCCCGCGCGAGAGCTATCAACTGATGAACAAGGTGACCACCGACGAGGGCGTCGATCCGCGCCAGCGATTCGATGAGATGCGCCGCATTTCGCAGACCGAATACTTCGACATCATGCTGCTTCACTGGCAGCATAATCCCGACTGGTTGGCCCGCACCAGCCGCTGGCAAGACGGCATCCTCGAAGCGCAATCGAAAAAGACCATCCGCACACGGGGAGCATCGGTTCATGGCCTGCCCGCGCTGCGCCAAATGCCCGGCAATCAATGGCTGGAAGTGGCGATGATCCGAATGAATCACAACGGCACGCGCATGGACGGGCCGGACTACCGGGACGACAACAATCCCACCAACCGGGATGAGGTTGTGGAGCACGTCAAGCAGGTGAAGAAAGAAGGCATGGGCGTGATCAGCATGAAGCTGGTTGGCGACGGCACCTTCACGCGTCACGAAGACCGCCAGGCCGCCATGCGCTTCGCTTTCAACAACGCCGGCGTCGATTGCGTGACCGTGGGCTTCAAAAACACAAGAGAGATCGACGAAGCTATCGACAACCTGAATATCGCGCTGACTTAGGCGAGAAAGGTTCACTTTGCTTGCCTGGCCGGCTGCAACCTGGAGCTGTACGGAGGCTCATGAGCCCATCGGCCGCAAAATCCTTCACTGCCGTGCTGGAGCCGGACCGCACACGGCTCAACTGGGTGATTGCGCGGATTCCCTTCGACGTGGCCAAGGCCTGGCCGGAGCGGCGGGGCTTGCGGGTGCGCGGCGAGATCGAAGGCTACGCTTTTCGCACTTCGCTCTTTTCCGGTCCCGGAAAAGGCCGCATGCTCATGGTAAACAAGAAGATGCTGGCCGCAGCGAAGGTTACTGTCGGCTCCCAGGTAAAAATCTCCCTCGAACCGGACCTGGAAGAGCGGGTTGCCACGGTGCCCCCGGAACTGGCTCGTGCCCTGAAAGGAGACCGCCGGTTGCCCAAGTGGTTCGCCAAGTTGAGCTACTCGAATCGCAAGGAGGTCGCTGCCTGGATTACCGAGCCGAAGGGCGTCGAAGGCCGCAAGCAGCGAGCGGAGCGGATGGCCGAACGGCTGCTATTGACGCTGGAGGGTGAGATTGATCCGCCACCGATTCTGCAAGCGGCTTTTTTGCGGCAGCCCCTGGCGCGCCAAGGCTGGGAGGCGATGACCGTTCACCAGCGGCGCAGCCATCTGCTGGGCATTTTCGGCTACCAGAGCGTTGAATCCCGTGAGCGCCGCACTGCCAAGGCCGTCGAAGAGGCGCTGCGCGTGGCCCGAAGAGACTCGCGCGCTGGCGAATGAGCCGTATCCCTGACAATTCATTACATTTGGGACTTACATTCGGCCGGAGTCCCATTTTTTTGAGGCCTCAGCGGGAAATATAGCGTCTAATTGAATGAGATGAGTACAGCCGCATTCGCTCGACCTTTTACCGCATCGGGTTCCCTCACAGCAGTTGACGAGCAGGCGCGGCAGGAGAACCTCGCCGTATCCGCCGGTTTAAAGCGCCAGGACGTTGGCCTGCTGGATGAGCTGATCGTCCGCTATCAGCACCGGCTGATGCGCTATCTGCTTTATCTGTGCGGCAATCGCGAGATGGCCGAGGACATCTTCCAGGAGGTCTGGATGCGGGTTCTGGTGCGCGGGGCGCAGTTCAACGGACGCGCGCGCTTCGACACCTGGCTCTTTACCATCGCCCGCAACCTGGTGATCGACCTGCGGCGCAAGAAGACCATGTCCAGCCTGGACGAGCTCTTTGAGGGCGGCAGCGAAGACGACCGGCCGATGAACTTCGAAGTTGCCGGGGACGGGCCGAGTCCGTTTGACCGCTTTGCCAACCTCGAAGACCGGGAGCGGATTGCGGGGGCGCTGATGAAGCTGGACTCGCTCTATCGCGAGGTGCTGGTGCTCAGGTTCCACGAGGATCTGTCGCTGGAGGAGATTTCCAAGGTGACGCGGTCGCCGCTTTCGACGGTGAAATCAAGGCTTTATCGCGGTTTGGCAGCCATCAAGCCCAAGCTGGGCGTCGGCGGTGGGGCCAACTACGGCTCAGCGCCTGCGGCGCGCTCCACAATGGAACCAGCCTTGTCGAGGGCAATATGAAGTCCGTTGAGAGCGCCGATGGCGACCGCGAGCTGCTTTCGGCGCTGGCCGGTAAGCAGGCGGACCGCGAGTGCGCCGTAGCTTATCGCACACGCCGCGTGGTAATTGCCTCGCAGGGCGTGATGCAGGAGCAGAAGGCCGGGCGGCAGCGGTGCCGTTCCGTGGCGCTGGCGGCCACGCTGGTGGTCCTTCTTGTGCTGGGTCCGCTGGCCTGGTGGATCGCCGACACGGTCATAGAAGAAGAGCATCTGACAGGCCTCATGGGCCAATTCTGTTTGATGGTATTCTTTCTGAGCGCGGCGCTGCTTGCCTCGGCGGTGCTGGCCGGCTGGTTGCGCCGCAAGCCCTGAGCAATCAAGCTCATGATCGGTACATCCTGCCTTTAAATGTGCGCAACTTACCGATTCCCTTCTCCGTCCATTCATACAGAGGTTAGCGCAACTTAATCCTCTGAGAGCCCTCTGAGAGAGGGATTGACCATGAAGAATCCAGAATCCATCTCCGTCAATGAAGACACGCGCCTGATTCCGGTGTGGTCGATCGTGGCCGCCGCCGCGGCCTTTGTGCTGGTGGAGTACTATTTCTGGCTGGTTTTGCCGGATCAGCAGCACCATGTGCCGCCGCTCGGCCTGCGGGCCTACTTTAACATCTCCTTTGGGTTGCTGGTTTCGCTTTACTTTCTAATGGTGGGCTACGTCAGCAAGGATGCGCCGCGCCGCGCCATGAGCGCGCGCTTCTGGATCGTCCTCTGCTTCGTAATGCCCGGCGGCATCGGCGCGGTGCTGTACTTCCTGCTTCGCCAGCCGGAGGTTTCGCGCTGCCCGGCCTGCTCTACGCATGTGCAAAACGACTTCCACTTCTGCCCGCAGTGCGACTACCAGCTAACGGCCAGTTGCGGTCATTGCTTCCGCGCGGTGCGCTCCACCGACCAGTTCTGCACGCAGTGCGGCCATGAGTTGGCCGCCGACCATATGCCGGCGCGGCTGCGGGTGCTGGGCGAGTGATGCAGGGAAGAGGGAATAGGGAATAGAGAGTAGAGAACAAGAGCATCGCGATTGCACGATTGACCGGGCCGCGCGGCCTCCCTACAATCAAGCTGCATTCTGCTTCAGGCCCGCATGACTCTTACCGCACTCATCATCGACGACGAACAACTGGCTCGCGAGGAGCTGGCCTACCTGCTCGACGAGGTGGGCGGTGTGGAGGTCGTGGCGCAAGGGGCCAACGGCATCGAGGCCGTGGATCTGATCGAGGAGCACCACCCCGACATGGTCTTCCTGGATGTACAGATGCCCGGCCTGGACGGCTTTGCGGTGATTCAAAAGCTGATGGACCGCAGGACGAAGGCGATCAGGGATGGCGCGCCGAAGGCGCAGTTGGCCCCACCGCAGGTGGTCTTTGCCACGGCCTACGACCAGTACGCGGTGCGCGCCTTTGACGTGAACGCGGTCGATTACCTGCTGAAGCCCTTTGACCGTGCGCGCGTCGAGCAGGCCGTGGAGCGGGTGCGGGGCCGGCTGGCTTCCGCATCGTCCGGCGTCTCGCCCAATGGCGCAACAGGCCCTCTGCCGGAGTCGCAAATCGATGCCTTGCTGCGGCTGCTGAACCGTCCACAGGGCGCCAGCCGCGCGCCCCAGCCCGCCAAGCTGATCGTACAGGCGCAGAACCGGCTGCTGTTGGTCGATCAGGCAGAGATCTGCTACGCGGCCATCGACGAGGGCGTGATTCGCGTGGTGATGCAGAGCTTCGAGGGATGCTCCAAGTGCCGTACGCTTGAAGAACTGCTCGACCTGCTCGACCCGGCCGTCTTCTGGCGCGCCCATCGCGGCTTTGTGGTGAACATCAACCACATCCGCGAGGTGGTGCCCTGGTTCAAATCCAGCTACCAGTTGCGTATGAACGACAAAAAGCAGACTGAGATTCCGGTCAGCCGCGCGCAAACCCGGCGGCTGCGGGAGCTCTTCAATCTGTAGCTGTAGGGTGACTTTTTCGTCAAGGTTCGTGCATTCAAGAACCGAGCATCGCCGCTCGCACACCTCCCAGCGCCCCTTACAATAGAATCTGAAGCCGAACCCACCCCCGCGATGGCCGATAAAGAACAAAAGAAGCCGCAAAAACCCGATGAAGATCCGGTTGGCAAGGTCTACGACTCCCGGCTGATCCAGAGGCTCGGCCACTATCTGCGCCCCTACTGGATTCAGGCCACTGTCTCTACGCTGGCCATCAGCCTCAAATCCATCTGCGACGTCGCCGGCCCCTTCCTGATGATGGTGGCCATCGACCGCTACTTCCCCTCCGAATCCCACTCCACGCTCTCTACTAATCTTCTTGCACGCGGCATGGGCACAAAGAACGCGCTCACCCGCCGCCTCAGCGACAACCCCATTCAGGGCATCACGCAGTTGGCCGAAGTGTACATGGCCGTGCTGCTCTGCGCCTATCTCTTCCAATTCATCCAGACCTACCTGATGCAGTGGACCGGGCAGAAGCTGATGTTCGACCTCCGCCGCGAGATCTTCCGCCACATGCAGCGCATGCACATCGGCTTCTTTGACACGCACGCCGTGGGCCGGCTGGTCACCCGTATCACCTCCGACGTGGACGCCATCAACGAAATGTTCACCGCCGGCGTGCTGGCCATCGTGGACGACTCGCTCAACCTCACCATCATGGCCGCACTGATGCTCACCATCAACTGGCGGCTGGCGCTGCTTGCCTTTTCCGTTCTGCCGCTCATCCTGGTGGTCACGCGCCTCTTCCGCGATCACGTTCGCGCCAGCTTCCGCCGCGTCCGCGCCGCCATCGGCCGCATTAACAGCTTCATTCAGGAGCACATCAGCGGCATGAGCGTGGTGCAGCTCTTCAACCGCGAAAAGCGCGCCTATGACGACTTTGAAGAGGTCAACCGCCAGCACATGATCGCCTTCAAGGACACCATCTTCGCCTACGCGCTCTTTTATCCCGCCGTCGATCTGCTCAGCGCCGTGGCCATCGCGCTGATCGTCTGGCGCGGCGGGATTGGCGTGCTCTCCGGCGTGGTGATGATCGGCGTGCTGAATATGTTCATCCAATACTCGCTGCGCTTCTGGCGGCCGATTCAGGACATGAGCGACAAGTACAACATCCTGCAATCGGCGATGGCCGCCAGCGAGCGCATTTTTAAACTCCTGGACACAGAGCCGGAGATCGTCAGCCCGGCCAGCCCGCTGCCCGGCGACGGCAGCAACCGGATCGAGTTCCGCCACGTCTGGTTTACCTATCAGAAGCTGACCCCGGAGCAACAGGCCGCCGTGGCCGCGGCAGCCGATCTGGCCGCCATCGACGGCATCGAGTGGATTCTCAAAGACGTTTCCTTCACCGTCGAACCCGGCCAGACGGTAGCCATCGTCGGCCATACCGGCGCCGGCAAGACCACCCTCACCAGCCTGATGATGCGCTTCTACGATGTGACCACCGGGCAAATCCTGCTGGACGGCATCGACCTGCGCCGGCACGAACTCGCCGCGCTCCGCCGGCACTTCGCCGTCGTGCTGCAAGACCCATTCCTCTTCACCGGCACACTGGCCGAAAACATCCGCTTCGGCAACGATGCGATTACCGCCGGCGATCTGCGCCAGGCCGCCCGCGACGTCAACGTGCTGGACTTTATCGAGAGCCTGCCCAAGCAGTTCGACGAGCCGGTGCGGGAGCGCGGCAACTCGCTATCCACCGGGCAGAAGCAGCTCATCAACTTTGCCCGCGCGCTGGCCTACAACCCCCGCATCCTCATCCTCGACGAAGCGACTTCGAGCGTGGACACCGACACGGAATTGCGCATTCGCGGCGCGCTGGAGCGCATGGTCGAAGGCCGGACCAGCGTGCTGATCGCCCACCGCCTCTCGACCGTGCAGCGCGCGGAGACGATTTTAGTGATGCACCGGGGCCAGTTGCGCGAGAGCGGCACCCACCAGGAATTGCTCGCCCACCGCGGCCTCTACTGGAAGCTCTACCAGCTCCAGTACAAGGACCAGGAGATGGCCGCGAGAGCTTCCGCGCCTATCGTCTCCTCAGTTGTCATCCCGATGCATCAAGCGCGCGCCCCACGCTGAAGCGCGGGGCTAACAACCGCCACTACTGTGCAAAACGCCCGATGTGCAGGTAGGCAGCTATTGCAAATAAAGGCT
>CAZQRX010000072.1:0-12287 GCA_964595845.1 uncultured Occallatibacter sp.
GCCGGTTGGGGTCGGCCAGGACGCGGAGAATTTTTATGATTGACGCCATAAGCGGGACTCTGATACATATCAATATATCACGATTTAACGATACAAGGAGAATCTACATGGCAACTTCAACACTGGAAATCACGGATTTGGCTTACAAGGTCGCCGACATGGCTCTGGCTGACTGGGGCCGCAAGGAGATCATCATCGCCGAGCAGGAGATGCCGGGACTGATGTCGATTCGCAACAAGTACGCGGCGGGCAAGCCGCTGGCTAGGGTGCGCATCACTGGTTCGCTGCACATGACGATTCAGACGGCGGTCTTGATTGAAACCCTGGTCAGCCTGGGCGCTGAGGTCCGCTGGGCAAGCTGCAACATCTTCTCGACGCAGGACCACGCGGCGGCGGCGATTGCCGCGACAGGCGTTCCGGTCTTCGCGTGGAAGGGCGAGTCGCTGGAGGAGTACTGGGATTGCACGTTGGCGGCGCTCAGCCACAAGGGCGGCAAGGGACCGCAACTGGTGGTGGACGACGGCGGCGACGCGACCCTGCTCATCCATAAGGGCTACGAGCTGGAGAATGGCGACAAGTGGGTGCATGGGCCGGCGGAGAGCCATGAGGAGCAGGTCATCAAGGATCTGCTGAAGAGAGTCTATGCCGAGGATCCGAAGCACTGGCACAAGGTTGCCGCGGAGTGGCGCGGTGTCTCCGAAGAGACCACAACCGGCGTGCATCGGCTCTACAAGATGATGGAGCAGGGCAAGCTGCTGGTGCCGGCGATCAACGTGAACGATTCTGTGACGAAGTCCAAATTCGACAACCTCTACGGCTGCCGCGAGTCGCTGGCCGACGGCATCAAGAGAGCCACCGACGTGATGGTGGCGGGCAAGGTCGCGGTGATCTGCGGCTATGGCGATGTAGGCAAGGGCTGCGCGCACTCGCTGCGGGGCATGGGCGCAAGGTGCATCGTCACTGAGGTCGATCCCATCAACGCGCTGCAAGCGGCGATGGAGGGCTTCGAGGTGACGACGGTCGATGAGACGCTTGGCCGCGGCGACATCTACGTCACCTGCACCGGCAATGTGGACATCATCACCCTCGAACACATGAGGCGCATGAAGGATCAGGCTATCGTCTGCAACATCGGCCACTTCGACAACGAGATCCAGATGGACCGGCTGAACGCGGAGCCGGGCGTTGTGAAGCTCAACATCAAGCCGCAGGTGGACTACTACACCTTCCCCGCCATTGCGAATCAGGCCGGGCATGGCATCTTCGTGCTGGCCGAGGGGCGGCTGGTGAATCTGGGCTGCGCGACGGGCCATCCGAGCTTTGTGATGAGCAACAGCTTCGCCAACCAGACGCTGGCGCAGCTTGACCTATGGGCCAATAAGGACACGTACAAGGTGGGCGTCTACGTGCTGCCGAAGAAGCTGGACGAAGAGGTTGCGCGGCTGCATCTGGAGAAGATTGGCGTGAAGCTGACGACGCTCTCCGCCCGCCAGGCTGATTATCTGGGTGTACCGGTCGAAGGGCCGTACAAGGCGGAGAATTACCGGTACTGAGCACCTGCGGTGCGGCAGTCGGCGCTTACGCGCCAAGAGATTCGTGGTTTCCCATGTCTCAGAATCGAGACTTGGGAAACCGGCCTCAAAATAGCTTTGACTTCCTATGCAGTGAATGTCTTCTAGCGATAGACTAGACTGCATGAAAATCAAGATCATCTCTGAACTGTTTTCCGCAGCCGTGCTTGGGGCTTTATTCGGACTTTGGTCGAATGGATTGCACCAGAAATGGCATCGGCTTGGGCGTGAAGCCTACTTGGCGCACCAATCTCAAAACTATGACAAAGTTTTTGCTAACCCTGCTTCCTCAATGCATTTGATATTGATTTGGGTGGTCATCGCGCTGATTGTATTTGCAATATACAAAGGCATCGCATTTGTTGTAGCTAAGGCTCTATCGGCTTTTTCAGATCAGGACGAAATAGTGCAGAGATGACTATACAGCCGGGCATTTCACCTTTTCTTCAGGGATTTTTCATATGGCTTTGCCGCTGAGCTTTTCTTTCGAGTTGTTTCCGCCGCGCACGCCGGAAGGCGTGGCCAAGCTGCCGGCTGTTATTGGCCAGCTTGCCGCGGTGCGGCCAAAGTATTTCTCCATTACATACGGCGCAGGTGGCTCCACGCAGGACGGCACCTACGAGACGCTGATGGCGGTGATCAAGCACGCTGGCGTGGAGGCCGCGCCACACCTGACCTGTGTTGGCTCAACGCGCGCCGAGGTTGCCGCGCTGCTCACGCGCTACCGGGAGGCAGGAGTGAAGCGCATTGTTGCTCTGCGCGGCGATCTGCCCGCCACGGCGATGAGCGCCTCCGCTCCGGGCGAGTTTCATTACGCCAATGAGCTGGTCAGCTTTATCCGCGAGACGCACGGCGACGCTTTCAAGATCGAGGTGGCGGCCTACCCGGAGATGCATCCGCAGGCGTCCAGCCCCGGTGCTGACTTCGAGCACTTCAGCCGCAAGGTGGAAGCCGGCGCAGACGGAGCGCTGACCCAGCTCTTCTATAACGCCGACGCCTATTTCGACTTCATCGAACGCTGCGCCAAGGCAGGCATCAAGATTCCGGTGACGCCGGGCATCATGCCCATCACCGGCTACGCCAACACGCTGCGCTTCTGCGCCGGTTGCGGCGCCGATCTGCCGCGCTGGGTGCGCCTGCGCCTGGAAGAGTTAGAGGACGACAAGCCCGCGCTGCTGGAGTTCGGCCAGGAGGTGGTTACGCGCCTCTGCGAGACCCTGCTGCGCAACGGCGCGCCCGGCCTGCACATTTACACTGTCAACCAGGCCGGCCCGACACTGAGCCTGTGGAAGAGGCTGAAGCTGCCCATGCCCGCCTGAGCGAAGCGGGGTCTCGCCCAGGAGAAGAGACAGACCATGCTGGAGTATTTGATTCACATTGCGCCGTTAGGAACGTTTTTGGCCACCATCCTCTGGTGTCTGATCGGTTTGCCAACGATCATTGGCGCCTACTATCAATCGTGGAGGGCGCGGCAGGAGGCGAGGGCTGCGCGCGATGGAACGCTGCACAGCATGAACTGCCTGGAGTTTATAGCCGGGGATGGCAGTTGCATCAACCTGGTACCGCTGGAAACCCTGCATTCTCTGCCCAAAGCGGGCGATGTGGTTCTTCTGCCCGGCCACGGAGTCGGCGGAAAAGGGGAGTTTCTTCCCGGCGCGTACCTGGTGGAGTCCATCGAGCATCTCTACACCCCGGTGGAATTGAAGGGCAGCCGTCCGCAGGAGGCGCGACTGACCAAGGCCGTCGCTAAAGTCACGTCCCTGAATCCCGAACTGGTGGTTTAATCGCTGGGCAAGTCGCGGCCTGTTTTGTTGATCCGCATCTTCCGTTCATGGGTCTGTCAATTGTCCAGTTCATCCTGTAGCATCCAGATGGCGTGTGAGGCAGATGTCGAGGCAAGCATCACGGCATATAGCGTTGCCCAGGTTACAGCGGGCGGCTCCGGTGAAGAGAGGTCTGACCGCATGTTCGGATTAAGGCCTATCGCTTTCCGCGACGGAACACCCGCTGCCAGAGCTGCCAGAGAGCGCCATGCAGCAGCCGCGTCTGTTCGGCTTTGAGCGCGGCATAGGAGCGTTCCACATACAGATCAAACTCCGGCGGCCAGCCGATGGTGGAGCGGCGCTCGGAGAAGTCGCCCTCGGCCCACTTGGCCACTACCGCCTTGTAGCCCACCACGTGGGTGACAAAGTCCAGCAGGCAATGCGGCATCTGCTCCTCTACGATCAGGCTGGCTTTCTCGATAATGATCTTTTCCCGAATATCGTTCAGGGGCATGAAGGTGGTGTTCATCCACAGCATCCACTCCTTCATCTCGCTGTCGAGAATGGGAAAGCTCTGCGCCTTGCCTTGCTTGTTGAGCAGCGAACGGTAAGCGATGTTGCCCGCCTGCGAGGCGACGTAGAGCGGGCCGTAAAACTCGTTGAGGCGCCGGTTGACCAGCTCCAGCTTGTCCTTGCGGCGGGCCAGAACCTGAGCGCTCAGGTAAGTGGCCAGGTAGCCGACAAACGCCAGAATCACCGTCAGCACGGCTGCGTTTTGCAGCAGACTCGGCGAGAAGAAGGTCGAAAGATCCATCGCTTGCACCTGGCAGCGAGTATACCGCGACGGAGGCGCGATAAGACAGCGGACTTAATAATTCAATGGACGGCTCACATCCCGCCGTGAAATCGTCCGAATGCGCGGGCCAGCATCAGCGACATGAGCAGAATCCCCGCGCCGAGCATAAACATATGCCGGGTGTTGCGCAGGTTGAAGCTGCCCACCCGGCAGACGAGCAGATAGGCGACGGCAAGGTTAAAAAGACCCCACAGCACATTAACCGTTGCAGAGGACAAGCCTTGCCCCGGCGGCGATGCGAAGGGGCTTTGGAAGGCATGGCCCGAGATCCCATTACCGAGATGGGGCAGGCAGTTGGCGAGGAACGCGCCCCCGAAGAAGTAGGCGACGTAGTGATACCAGCGCATGTGGTCTCCTTTCAGGCTATCGCGCCGATGATAGCAGGCCTAGCTCGTTCCCAGATAGATGAAGCGGATGAGAAAAAGCGCGGCCAGCAGGTAGAGCAGCCAGTCCTGCTTGCGTAGCTTGCCTGCGGCCAGGTGCAGCGCGGCCCAGGCGATGATGCCGAAGCCGAGGCCGTTGGCGATGGAGTATGTGAACGGGATGAGTACCAGCGTGAGGAAGGCGGGAACGGTGACCAGCGGGTCGTGCCAGCGAATCTCGCTGATCGTCGAGAGCATCATGGAGCCGACCAGGATCAGCGCCGGGGCGGTTGCGGCCGCCGGCACAATCGCCACAAACGGAGCCGCGCCGATAGCAGCTAAGAACAACAATCCAGTAACGATGGCGGTGACGCCGCTTCGGCCTCCGGCTGCCACGCCGGCCGCCGACTCAACGTAGCTGGTCACCGTCGAGGTTCCGGTCAGCGAGCCGAAGACGGTGGCTGTGGCGTCGGTGAAGAGGATGCGATTCAGGCGGGGAATCGAGTGGTCGGCCTCGATCAGCCCGGCGCGCTTGGTGACGGCCACCAGTGTGCCGAGGTTGTCGAAAAGGTCCACAAAGAAGAAGATGAAGACAATCTCCAGCAGGCCTTTGTTGAGCGCGCCGCGAATGTCGAGCTGAAAGGCGGTCAAGGCCAGTGAGTGAAAGCCGCCGGCGGCGGGCGTCCAGTGCGCGAGGCCCAGCGCCCAGGCGAGGCCGGTGATCGAGAGCACGCCGATCAGGATCGCTCCGCGCACTCTCTTTACTTCCAATGCCACCATCAGCAGCAGTCCCAGCAGAGCCAGCGCCGCGGTGGGGTTGCGCAGGTTGCCCATGGCGACCATGGTCGTGGGATCGGTGGCGATGATTCCTGCATTTTGAAAGCCGATCAGCGCGATAAAGAGCCCAATGCCGCTGGCGACGGCCGCGTAAAGCTCGTGAGGAATGGCGCGCAGGATCATTTGCCGGATGCCCACGGCGGTGATCGCCAGAAAGAGGACGCCGGAGAGGAAAACCGCGCCCAGAGCCGTCTGCCAGGGCACATGCATCCGAATACAGACAGAGTAGGCGAAGTAGGCGTTAAGGCCCATGCCGGGGGCGAGCGCGATGGGATAGCGCGCGACCACGCCCATTAGGATGGAGGCGAAGCCGGCCGAAAGGCAGGTGGCCGCGGTGACGGCAGCCAGCGGCATTCCGGCCGCGGCCAGGATCCTCGGGTTGACCAGCACGATGTAGGCCATCGTCAGAAAGGTGGTGACGCCGGCCAGAATCTCGGTGCGCCAGTTGGTTCCCAGGCGCGTGTATTCAAAGTAGCTTTCGAGTCGCTTGAGCATGGGCGTACTGATAGGAAATCACATCGGGGCGGTGGTGCAAAATGGAGGGGGTGCCCGGCGCCTGTTTTCCTGCTTTACAACACAATAAACCCCACTTATGTAGTCGTGCCCTGATTTTTAATACGCGCTCTAATGCGCATGGCCATGGTGCTCGCGGCTCTGGCCGCCGGCCATCTCTTCAATGGGAACGACGCAGCCTTCCAGCTCCCGGCAGCCCATGTGCTCGAACTGGATAGTGGTGTGGCTGATGCGGAAGCGCTGGTGGAGCAGGTGGTTGAGCCGGGCCAGGATGCAGGCGCTCTCGGAGGGGGGAATGTCGGCGATGGTCACGTGGCAGGCCAGCGCGGCGGAGTTCGAGCCGAGACTCCAGACGTGCAGGTCGTGGACGTTGACTACGCCCTCGACGTCTCCCATGGCGGAGCGAATCTCGGGCAGCGAGAGGCCGCGGGGCGCGCCTTCGAGCAGGATGTTGAAGCTCTCGCGGACGATGCTCAGACTGCTCCACAGGATGAGCGCGGCGATCAGCAGCGAGAGGACGGGATCGATCCAGTTCCGGCCGGTGAGCAGGATGCCCGCGCCGCCAGCGATGACCGCGGCGGTGGAAAGCGTGTCGCCGGCCATGTGCAGGAAGGCCGAGCGCAGGTTTACGTCGCGGGCCACTCCCCACAGCAGGGCTGCGATTACGCCGTTCATCACCACGCCGGCGGCGGCCACAATCATCATTAGCCGGGGTTGCACGGCGACCGGCGCCGAGAGGCGATGGACGGCCTCGACGCCAATCCACAGGGCTATGGCGATCAGCGAGGCTGCGTTGATGAAGGCGGCCAGCACTCCGGCCCGCTGGTAGCCGAAGGTTCGCGAAGGGTCGGCGGGGCGGGATTGGAAGTAGACGGCGACAAAGCTGAGCAGCAGGGCCAGGAAGTCGGAGGCGTTGTGGCCAGCCTCGGAGAGCAGAGCCAGCGAGTGGGCGCGCAGCCCGGCCACAAAGGTTACAACCACGTAGGCAAGCGTGGCCACCAGCGAAAAGCGCAACACGGATTGAGTTCGATTCGCGCCCGAGCCGGAAGGCGCATCGTGTACGTGCATAGAGGAAGTGTAGCGGGGACGGGGTATCAAGAGCCAGCGGTCACTCTCATTTAGGTGCTTCATTGGCGAGCGAGAGAGCCGGCTTGCCCGCCAATCTCTGACTGATGTGCCGGCCGAGCACCTCGACAAAGCTGCCATTCACGCCGGGGGAAGTATTCAGAAGAACCACGGCCGCGTAGTCGCCCTTGGGGTTGAAGAATGCATACGAGCTGTACGCGGCGGTTGCGCCGTTGTGCCAGTAGTTTCCCGTCTCCTCCTGATACAACCAGCCGAGCGCGATGCGCATCCCCGGCGAAACCTCCGATTGCGGCTGAAGGGCTAGGCGAAGAGCGGCGGAGAGTGTAGCCGCACCGGGAGAGCCGGCGACCGGCTTCAGTGCCTCCGGATGCAGATTTGCCTCCAGGTAGGAGAGCATATCGCCAGCCGTGGAGCGGATGCCAATTGCGCCGGCGAGGGCGTCCGTATCCCAGGCTTTGGCCGGGCCGTGAAACTCGTCGTGTCCGGCGATCAATCGAAGCTGTTGCTCGGGGTTGAGGGCTATCGTTGTGTCCTTCAGTCCCAGCGGATCGGCGATCTCATCTTTGAGGAGTGCGGCATAGGAAGTGCCGGCGCGATTCGCCAACGTCAGCCCCAGCAGGCCAAAGCCGAGGCTGCCGAAAGGAGACGAAGCGCGGGTTGGGTTTGCTACACCGTGTTTGCCGATAAAGGCGAGAAGATCGGCGGCATGGTAATCGGCATAGGGATTGTCCATATTGGCCAAGTTGATGTTGTCGGGCATAGGCGGCAATCCTGAGCGTCGCGTTGCCAGATCGAGCAGCGTAATCTCCTGGCCATCGGGCTTAACCACCGTGCCCGGCGGCAAGAGCTCGCGCACCGGTTCATCGAGCTTGACCTTGCCTTGCATCGCCATCTGCGAGAGCATCAGGCCGGTGAAGGTCTTTGTGATGGAACCGATCTCGTAGATCGAGTCGGGTTTTGCGGTCCCATAACTGAAGACGCGCCGGACGCCATGCACATCAACAGCGATGGAAACACCCGCGCCCGTTGCCGGCGCCAGCTCTCCATTGCTAAGCGCCCCAGCCAGATCGCGGTCGAGCACGGATTGGAGATCGGCTGCCGAAACCGGAGGCATCGCCGCATCGTAAGTGGGAACAGGAATGGGCTTTTCGCCCGAAAGCGCGGCCTGCCGGGTAAAGTTCATCGGCTGCACAATCTCCTGGGTTCCGTTCTCCTTGAGCTGCTTCGCGCTGGTTTTGCCGGTGAGCGATTTTCCGTCCGGTGAGAGCTTGCCGCTCCAGTGTTCGCCGACGCCGGGAATATCAAAGGAAAAATCGTCGCCCTTGAAAGCAACATTCGCGCATTGCAGGTCCATGCCATGCACGTCGAGGGCATCCACCGTGCAGAACTCGCGGCCGCTGCTGTCGCTCTTTACCACGAGCTGTACGCGCGTTGAATCCTTGGCGGTAATAGGAGTCAGACCCAGCCAGATTCCATCGACAGGCGACGGTTTGGAGGCAGGGACGAATTGTTGCCGAACGAAATTCACCGGCCCTGAACCGCCTCTCTCCGTCCATGTTCCGGAGAGAGTGCTTCCATCGCTGGAGACGACGCCTTTCCATGTGACATCTTCCTCGGGGATAGTAAAGTTCAGGCTCTGCCCCTGCAAATGCAGACCGGAAAGCCAGAACATCCACGGGGCCTTTGGATCAAGATGGTCGAGGTTGCCTTTCAGTGCTCCATCGGCGTCGATCTTCAGATGCAGAGTCGCCTGCTGCAATCCAATCGTTGTTGTGTATTCCCCAGCGATGCTTGATGGCGGCTGTGCGGAGGCAGCAGGTGCTTGCGCACAGATGGCGAACGCTACTATGGCGGCGCTGTTTCGACACGCCTGGAATAGAATGCTGCGAAAACACATTCGTTCACAACCTTTTCCGGGACATTTGGAAGAGTTCTGCTTCGACAGGCGCAGTCCTTCTGGCTCATTCATAGATTAAGACGGAGTAGCTTGTGCCAATATTACTGATCCGGCTCCAAAGAAATGCAACACTGCCTCCCACCCATTCCGCAAAGACTGCGGAATGGATGGGGCACAGCGTTTCAAACTTTTGGACCCGATCAATAGATAACAGAAAAGGATGCCAGTGCGAGCGGAAAGCGAGCGGCTGCCCCACCGCAGGTGGCTACTCGTTGGCCTCGATGCGCCGCCCGTGCGTCTCTTGCAGGCCGCGGGTATTCACCCGGAAGAGCGAGGCGAAGACGCGCAACTGGTCGCGGCTGAGGCTTAGATCCTGCTCGAAGACAAACCAGCGCGCTCCCTCGGTGCAGGGCGGGGTGGTCAACGAGCCCATGTAGGTCCAGTAGCCGCGGTCGGCGGGCAAAAGGCCGCCCGCGCTGACCATCTCCGTTACTTTTGCGGTCGCGCCGGCGGTCCGGGGCAGATGGGGCCAGAGCGTGGCCAGCACGGCATTGGGGTTACCCATGTCTTCGATGAGCCGCACGGCGATGATGGCTATTTTGCCGTCGGAGCTGCGATGCATCAGATGGACGCTCATGTCGCTCAGCTTGCCCTTGACGGCCTCCTCGCCGGGGTGGTGGAAGTCGAACTCGACCAGCTCATAGCGCACGCCGCCAGCGATGATGTAGCTGCCGGGGTCCACGCGCGCCACAATGGTATGGCCGTCATTGACAAGCGTCACCGGTCCGGCGATGTAGTGGAACTCGATGGGCTGGAGGGCCTTGTTCAGGCGCGCGCCGCGAATGTCTATGGGCGACTGCTCACGGCCTTTGGAGCAAGCCTGGTAGGCCGGATCGAGCTTGCCCCAGTTCAACTCGCCGCGCTTGCCCTCGTAGTCCCAGGGGGTGGTTTGTGCTGCGGTTACAGTAGCCATGCCCAGTGCTAGTACGACAAGTGCAGGAAAACGCATCGGTTACTCCTCGAAAAAATGACGCGCAACGCGCTAGAGAGCATTTTAAGGCATTTGCGGGAGGGCTGTTGCCGGAGATCGAAACGGTGCCCACTGCGGACTGGAGAGGTAAGAAAAGCGAGGGGAAATAAAAAGCGCGATTCAGCAGAGTAGCGGCGGCAGTGAATTTGTCGCGCTGCAAGGCGATGTGCATGAAGTCCTGCAAGCATAGATAAAAAAGGCGATCTGTCGCGCTCCAAAGCGGCAAAGTGAAGAATTGGGCGGCATTTCTAAAATAGGCGGCCTTGCGGGCCGTGAAAAAAGCAGCAAAACTCCGGTTGGAAAGCTACTAAAAGTGCGAAAAATGGCCAAAATAGTCCTTAATTGGTCGTTTTTTTGCGCATAATTATGCACCTTTTTCGTACATTTGGAGTGAGGCTTGCGCTCATTGAGAGCGGATGAAGCGCCTTCGAGGAGGATGGGACGTGCAGGAGCGAGAGCGGCAGATGGCGCGAAAGAAGCTGGACAAGGAAATGAAGTATTACCGGTGGGCGGCGCGGGAGAAGCACCCTACTCCGGGTTTGCTGCGGGCGGTCCGGCTCGCGCTGGGAGTTCCAACGGCAGAGATGTTGAAGTTGCTGGAGGTGAGCCCCTCGGTGCTCTTCCGGCTGGAGCAGAGTGAGATGCGGGGAACGATTTCGCTGAATGGAGCGGGCCGGGTGGCGCAGGCGATGGGCTGCCAACTGATTTATGCGGTCGTGCCACGCGACGGGAAGACGCTGGAGGATTTGGCGGAGAAGCGGCTGTGGGCGAAAGTGCTGGGGAATAGGGACTAGGGACTAGGGAATAGGGAATAGGGAACGGCGATTTGCGAGGCGGCGGGCGCGGGGCCAGGTTGGTGAAGGCATCAGCGTTTGCCGATACTCATCCGACCTTAAATAAATCATTCTGGATGAGCGCATAGAGCTGTTAGCGGAAACCCAGAATTCTACGAAAGCTGAACGGCGGAGCCTTGACAACTTTTTCGGGTGCAGTCCGTGTTCGCCGGGGCTATTGATCTATCCAAGGTCTCAGGAGCGAGACTGGAGCCAACCACCGGTCAGAGATTGTTCCATCCCCGGTCCCCAAAAACGAGGGACCGGACTCCCTCACTGTGGTTGAGATAGAACACTAAAACCGGGGCCGCCTGCCGACCCACTCATCGCGATAGGGCCGCGATGAATGGGCACAGCTTTTATCTTGGCTCATGATTGAAGCAAGTAGAGTCGATGCCTGAGCCATCTGCCAAAGGGAATCTACCAAGTAACGGTACGCGGCGAATCTCAATCCTGCTGTAACCGGGTCTTGATGCTGCATTGTTGGCGCATCCGCCAGAATGGGGCCATGTCCGAACAACGCCCTCTGCTCACGCAGGCCTTTTCCTGCTGGAATTGGAAGTGTGCTCTTCTCAGTGCGACCGCGCGCTCGCTGGTGTATCTGGCGGCCATGGCGCGCACCGGCCTGCGCGGCAGCCTGGCTGTCGTCCTGGTCGAAATCGTCTATGTCACGCTTACTGCGGGAATCTACGCCGGCATGCAGCAAAAGGCGCTGGGACTGGCAACGCGGTGGATGGGAAATCTGATTGTGGTTCTGGGTGTTCCCGGCCTGGCACAGGTACTAGATTGGCTCGCTCATCGCCTCACCGGCGCGGCCGTCACAGGAAGAGTCACGCTTGCCGTCAGTATTTTCGCGGCTCTCTCGGCGCTCTTTCATCTGCATGTGATGCGCAATGGAGTCTTCCTCACCGGCACAGGCCGATCGCTGTTCCACGACTTCCGCCGTATACCAAGGCTCATTGCCGGATTCGTTGTGAAGCCTATTGTGCTCTTCGCCGCGATGACCTCAGATTCCAGCCGCGGCATCGAGTCGGAGAGTGCGTTTTAAGTTTCGTCCCAACTTAACGGACCGGGAACAACGACGCGGGACCATCCATCATTTGATTTGCCACAGAAAAATGGGACTCTTCTGGCGAAGGGTCCCATGGTGTTGCTGCGGTACTCCGGTCGCTTACTTGGCCACGGCCTTCAGTCCAGCCTGTTCGGCCAGGGCGGCGGCCTTGTCGGTGGCCTCCCAGGTGAACTCCGGCTCGTTGCGGCCGAAGTGGCCGTAGGCGGCGGTCTTCTGGTAGATGGGCCGGCGCAGGTTGAGGCTCTCGATGATGGCCTTGGGGGTGAGCGCGAAGTTCTTGCGAACCAGCTCGGTCAGTTTGGCTTCGCCGACTTTGCCGGTGCCAAAGGTATCGATGCGCACGCTGACCGGCTCGGCGACGCCGATGGCGTAGGCAAGCTGGACTTCGGCGCGGTCGGCCAGGCCGGCGGCGACAATGTTCTTGGCGATGTAACGGGCCATGTAAGCCGCGCTGCGATCCACCTTCG
>CAZQRX010000073.1:0-12156 GCA_964595845.1 uncultured Occallatibacter sp.
GCCGGCGAAGTGATGGCCCTTGTCAATAGCTGCGGGGCGCTGGGCGGCTTCGCCGGCACATGGCTGGTTGGTCTTCTTCAGGCGCTCACGGGCAACTCGCGCGCCGGATATTTCCTGATGTCGATGCTGCTCATGCTGGCGGGAGGAATCGTCTTCAGGCTGAAGGACGCGAAGCCAGCAAGCAATTCATGAAAGAGAACACGGCTCGTCCTAGGTCTCTGACCGGATGAAATGGCACTATAAGCGGGGCGAGCGCGGGCTGGATGCCCGCATCCGCAATCCGTCCGTAAGGATTTGAAAGGGATTTGAAACGGCGATTCTTGGCAGTTGGAAAGAACCGGACGGGAGACGAGGATCGTTGAGTGGGGCGGGATCGCCGGGGTAGGATCGCCGATGTGCGGTTATCGCTCCTCCACAGAGATTTGCAGACAGCCCCCCCCGGCCTCTTGCTTTACACTCGGTTTTTCCTTCCCTTGGTCCTCCCTCAACTGGGCGCCGGCAAGAGCAGCAGACGCAGGGCCTGTTGCCAGTTGGTAAAACGCCGCTACCCCGCGCCAGCCGCGGCACGCCGCCCAGGGCGGTCACAGATTCGTCCGGTGGTTCGGAATCGATCTTGAAGAGAAAATCCCTGCGGCGGGACTGGGCTTGGATCTGTTTTTCATCTTGAATGCAGGGGAGCGTCCGTTGGGTGAAATGCGACCCCGCTTCTTGTCCACAGTTCCCGCCTTGCCAAAACGCTCCCGTGATCAACTCCGCTGCATCCTTACGGACGGATTACGGAGCGTGATCATTCTCCGGGGTGTAGTTGCCTGGAGTTCACAACGCATCGATCAGCTGGGTGAGCTGGCGGATTTCATTTTCCCTTGACATTCGACAGGAGTACATGGCAATCTATTGTCGAATATCGAGGGGAATAAAATGCCGCCATCGACAGATCTTTTGCAGGGAACACTGGATTTACTGATTTTGCAGACGCTGGCGCCTGGGCCGATGCACGGCTGGGGGGTTGCGCAGCGGATTCAGCAGGTATCCAAAGAGGTGTTGCAGATCGGGCAGGGGTCGCTTTACCCGGCGCTGCACCGGCTGGAATACAAGGGATGGATTCAAGCCGACTGGGGCAGTTCGGAGAATAACCGGCGGGCGAAGTACTACGCGCTGACGGCAACCGGCAGGAAGCAGTTGGAGACGGAGCTGGAGAGCTGGGAGCGTCTGTCGGCGGCGATCGCTTTGGTACTGGGGCGAAGCGCGGAGGCGACGGCATGACGAGGGAATTCTTCACCCACTGGCGCTTTCTGGTTCGACAAACTTTCTCGAAGCGCAGGAGACAGAGCGAACTCGACGAAGAACTACTGTTTCATGTGGAGCAATCTATCGCGGCGAAGATAGCCGCGGGGATGATGGCGACGGAGGCGCGGCGTCAGGCTCTCATTGAATTTGGCGGCGTGGAGCGTGCGCGGGAGCAGTGCCATGAGCAACGGCCGGGCTGGTGGTGGGGCACGGTGGCGCAGGATGCGCGCTATGCCTTGCGCGGCTTCCGGCGCAATCCCACCTTCACCCTCACGGTGATCGCTACGCTGGCTCTGGGCATTGGGGCAACCACGGCGGTTTTCAGTGTGGTGGACCGGATTCTCTTCTGTAGTTTGCCCTATGCGCACGACGACCGCATTGTTTCGTTGGGCTTGGTGCAATCACTGGAGACGCAGGAGTTCGTGCTGGGTGGCTTCTTTTTTGATTGGCGCGACAATCAAAGGCCGTTTGAGGCCATTGCCTCGCAGGGAACCATGCTTCATGCCTGCGATCTGGTCGAGGCCAATCCTGCGCAGCTCAACTGCATCCATGCGCAAGCCGGCTTTCTGCCTCTGCTGGGGATTTCGCCGGTGCTCGGGCGCAACTTTTTGCCGGAGGAAGACCAGCCCAACGGTCCGCGCGTCGCACTTATCTCCTACGGTTTGTGGCAAGATCATTTCAACCGCGACCCTGGCATTTTGAACCGCCTGATTGATGTGGATGGCGGTCCTGTCCGCGTGATCGGCGTGCTGCCCAAAGGCTTTGAACTGCCCACGCTGCAAGCGCCCGATGTGATGCTGCCGTTGGCGCTCAACGAAGGACTGGAGCGCAAGGCCTTGCCGGGAACGCCGATGCGCGCTTTTGCGCGGCTCCGGCCGGGAGTGAGCATCGCTCAGGCCAAGGCCGAGATGGAACCGCTCTTTCTCCACACGCAGGAATGGATTCCGCAGGAGATTCGCAGGGATTTTCACCTGAGCATTCGTTCGCTGCGCGACCGCGAGACGCAGGATGTGCAGTTGACAGCCTGGATCCTGCTGGGTGCGGTAATAGCGCTTCTGCTGATTGCCTGCGCCAATGTTGCCGGCCTGATGATGGCTCGAGGCGAGACGCGGGAGCGGGATCTGGCGGTGCGCTCCGCACTCGGTGCGAGCCGGGGCAGGCTGATCCGGCAAACGCTGACTGAGTCTGCGCTACTGTCGCTGGCGGGAGCAGCAGCGGGATTGATGCTGGCGGAGGGCTTGTTGCGCGTTTTTCTGGAGATCGCGCCTACCGGCATACCGTTTCTTGGGCGTGCCGGGCTGGATCTTCGCATTGCTTCGTTCACAGTGCTGCTCTCGCTGGTTTGTGGAACGATCTTTGGTTTGCTGCCTGCCTTGCAAACGCCACGCGTAGTGGCCTTGGTCACACGCGCCACGCAAAACCGCAGGCGCGCTGCGCTGCGACGCGGTCTGGTCGTAGGACAGATTGCCATCGGGATGGTTCTGCTGACCGGCGCGGCGCTGCTGCTCAGGAGCTTCGAGAATATGGAGCGGCAGAATCTGGGCATCGAGACGCAAGGCGTGCTGACGGCGCGGATTGCGGTGCCCGGATTCCGCTACGATACGGCACAAAAAAAGATGAACTTTTATCTTCAGGTGGAGACAGCGCTCCGGCGTCTTCCCGGGATTCGCACAGTGAGTTTCAGCGATTCGGTACCCCCAGGAGGCTGGAATAACGATGAACGAATCGAGGGTTTTGCGCCTGAAGGAAGGCGTCCCTCACCGTGCTCCGGAAGCGGCTGTATTGTGGTCGTCCGCCGAGTCACCCCCGACTACTTCCGCGCGTTGAATATCCCCATCGTGAGGGGTCGTGGCTTTGCCGAGCAGGATCGCAGCACCAGTGAAAACCTGGTCGTGCTAAGCCGGCTGATAACCACGCGCTTGTTCCCGGGCGAGAATCCGGTAGGGAAGAGCATCCAAAAGGGTCAAAACGGCATCTGGCTCAAGGTCGTCGGCGTGGCTGATAACGTTAAAAATCACGGCCTCACGGAGCAAGACGAGCCGGAGGTTTACTACCTCCGGCGTAACGCAGCCGAGGACTGGGGTGCGCCCGCGCCGATCATGATTATCGATGCGGTTTTGCCGACCAAGACTGTTGCACCGTGGGTGCGGTCTCAGATTGCTCAAATTGATCCCACCGTGCCCGTGGAGATGGAAACCCTCGCGCAGACGGTGAACAAACTGGCGGACCGGCCGCGCTTCGAGTCGGCTCTGCTGGGATTTTTCGCAGTCTGCGGGCTGTTGATGGCGGTGATCGGGTTGTATGGCCTGATCTCCTTTATGGCCGCGGCGCGGACGCAGGAGATCGGCGTGCGCATGGCATTGGGCGCAACGAGGGTGGACATTTTGCGGCTGATTGCCGGGGAAGGCCTACGGCTTATCGTTCTGGGCGTGGTCCTGGGTCTGGCCGCGGCGCTGGCCGCAGCGCAGTTTTTGAAGAGCTTGCTCTATAACGTAGGCGCGCACGATCCGTACGTGTATCTTGCGGTCGCACTACTGCTGGGTGTAGTGGCTCAGACGGCCACGCTGATTCCGGCGCGAAGAGCAGCAGGCGTGCAACCGATGGAGGCGCTGCGTCACGAGTAAAGCAGGAACTAGGGACTAAGGATGATGGTCGCGCGAGAACCTGGCAGGCAAAGAGGATCTGAACTGGAGGTTGCTGCATGGTGAAGGAGTTCTTAACTCGAATGCGGTTCTTTATCACCCGCAGACAGCAAGGGGATTTGGATGAGGAGTTGCGGTTTCATGTGGAGCAGTCTACCGCTGCGAAGATTGCCGCGGGTATGACGGCGGCGGAGGCACGCAGGCAGGCGCTGATTGAATTTGGCGGCGTGGAGCGGGCGCGGGAGCAGTGCCATAAACAGCGGCCGGGCTGGTGGTGGGGCACGGTGGCGCAGGATGTTCGCTATGCGCTGCGCGGCTTCCGGCGCAATCCCGCTTTCACCATCACGGTGATTGCCACGCTGGCGCTGGGCATCGGGGCGACCACAGCGGTCTTCAGCGTGGTGGACCGGATTCTCTTCCGCAGCCTGCCCTATGCGCACGATGACCGGCTGGTCTCAGTGGGACTCACGGCGCCAATCCTTCCGCAGGAGTTCATGCTGGGCGGTTCCTATTACGAGTGGCGCGATAATCAGAAGCCCTTTGAGGCATTCACATCCGAAACCGGCGTCCATGCGTGCGACCTGACGGAGCGCAATCCCGCGCGGCTCAATTGCGCCAGAGTGGAGCAGAGTTTCCTGCCCACGCTGGGGATCTCTCCCTTACTCGGCCGGAATTTCCTGCCCGAAGAAGATCGCCCCAACGGCCCCAAAGCAGCTCTGATCTCTTATGGATTGTGGCTGACGCATTACGGTCTCGATCCCGGAATTGTGAATAAGCTGATTGATATTGATGGCAGCCAGGTTCGCGTGATCGGTGTGCTACCCAAGGACTTCGAGATGCCCACGCTCGAGCCCGCCGACATCGTTATTCCGCAGGCTCTGGACGAGGCGGCGCAGCGCAAGGCCGATCCCGGCGCGGTGATGGCCGTTTTCGCGCGCCTCAAGCCTGGAGTCACTATCGAAGAGGCGCAGGCGGCTCTGCAACCGCTCTTCAATTACTCCCTCACTCAGGTTCCATCCCAATTCCGCAAGGAAGTTCATCTGCGGGTGCGATCGATTCGCGACCGGCAAATGCACGATATGCGGCTGGTGGCGTGGATCTTGTTTTGTGCCGTCTTGTCGGTGCTGCTGATTGCCTGCGCGAATGTGGCCGGTTTGATGCTGGCGCGAGGCGCGGCTCGGGAGAGGGAGCTGGCCGTGCGTTCCGCCCTGGGCGCCGGCCGGTGCCGTCTGGCGCGTCAAGCGCTGACCGAAGCGCTGGTTCTGTCGTTCACGGGCGCGGTGGGTGGATCCGCGCTGGCAGAGGGGCTGCTGCGCCTTTTTGTCGCCATCGCTCCGGCTGGCATTCCATTTCTCGAGCACGCTCAATTGGACTTGCGCATCATCTTCTTCGCGCTTCTTCTTGCCCTGCTCTGCGGATTGGCGTTTGGCATCGTGCCAGCCCTGCAGAGGCCGCGAGCGGTTGCGCTGGTTGCCCGGTCCAAATTCTCCGGCGCTCACGCATCGCTGCGCCGCGCTCTGGTGGTGGCGCAAATCGCCGTGAGCATGATCTTGCTCAGCAGTGCGGCGTTGTTGCTGCGCAGCTTCAGAAATCTGCAAGAGCAGAATATGGGGATCCAGACGCGCGGCGTACTCGCCGTGCACGTGCCGCTCCCGCGCTATCGCTACACAACGGCCCAGAAGCGCATGGAGTTCTTCCTCGCGGCGGAGGCCGCGGTGCGCCGTTTGCCCGGTGTCTTGACCGTTGGCATGAGTGATTCGCTGCCTCCGGGAGAAGAACATCAAAAAGATATATACAGCCGCATCGTGGTGGACGGCAAACCCGCCACTGCCGGAGGTACGGGTGGCATGGTTGCCTGGCGCTGGGTTACGCCGGAGTACTTCACCGCACTCGATATTCCCATCCTGCGGGGGCAGGCGTTTACTCAGGAGGAGCGCACGTCCAGTGATCATTTCGTGATCCTGAGCAGCTTGCTTGCCGCGCGCCTCTTCGACGGCGAGAATCCTGTCGGCAAACGTGTCCAACTAACTCTGAATGGACCTTGGTACTCCGTCTCGGGCGTTGCCGCCAATGTGAAGAACGCCGGCCTCAGCGGTGAAGATGAGCCGGAGTTCTACCAGCTGCGACGCAACCTGACCGAGGATTGGAACGCTAATGCCATCCTGGTCGTGAAGACCTCGCTTCGACCAGAGGCTGTTGCGCCGTGGGTGCGGTCGCAGATTGCTCAAATTGATCCAACCGTGCCCGTGGAGATGGAAACCCTCGCGCAGACGGTGAGCAAGCTGGCGGACCGGCCTCGCTTCGAAACGGTGTTACTGGGCTTCTTCGCCTTTTGCGGGTTGCTGATGGCGGTGATCGGGCTATATGGCTTGATCGCTTTTATGGCCGCGCAGCGGACGCAGGAGATTGGCGTGCGCATGGCGCTGGGCGCGACGCGGATGGACATTCTGCGGCTGATCGCCGGGGAAGGCATACGACTGATCGCGTTGGGCGGGGTTCTGGGCCTGGCCGCGACGCTGGCCGCGGCCCAGCTATTGAAGAGCCTGCTCTACAACGTGGGCACGCACGATCCGTTCGTTTATGCGGCGGTCGCGCTGCTGCTGGCAGTAGTGGCTCTGGCGGCCACGCTGATTCCGGCGCGGGCCGCGATGCGGGTTGAGCCGGTTGCGGCGCTGCGCTTTGAATAATGGCTTGCGCTCCTGGAGGTCAAATATTCGCTCAGGGGCGCATTGGAACGACATAGAAGAGAATACCGAAGTAATGACTGATGCTGCCGGCCAGCACGAAGAGGTGCCACAGGGCGTGGAAGTAGCGCAGACGGTCGAGGGCGAAGAAAATGATGCCCAGCGTGTAGGCCACGCCGCCCATGCCCAGCCACATCAACCCGTGCCAGCCGAGAGTGTGAATGAGCGGCGCCACCGCGACGACGATGAACCAGCCCTGCCCCAGATAGACCAGCGCCGAGGCCACCTCGAAGCGGTCCACGGCAAAGCTCTTGAAGACGACTCCGGAGATGGCCAGCGCCCACTCGAAGCCGAAGATCGTCCAGCCGAGCGGGCCGCGCAGCGTAACCAGGCAGAAGGGCGTGTAAGTGCCGGCGATGAGCAGGTAGATGGAAGAGTGGTCGAGGATGTGAAAGACGTGGCGCGCGCGAGTGCGCACCAGCGAGTGGTAAAGCGTGGAGCAGACATAGACCAGCACCAGCGTCGCGCAAAAGACCGAGCAGCTGACCACATGCCACGCCGAACCGCGCGTCGATGCGGCTATCATGTAAACCGTGCCGAGAATGGCTAGCAGCGCGCCGATGCCGTGGGTGATGGCGTTGGCCAGAATGTCGCCGAGATGGTAGGTTGCTTGCTTTGCTTGCACAAATTGATGATAGCGCCGGGCGCGTTCAGTAGTTTCATCAAATGGAACGTCCTGACTGGGGAGATTCGTAGTCTCCCACCCTAGATCACCCCTGCGACTAAGACCTGTCACTGGGAACCCCGAAGCCGCAAATTCAAAAGCGCGGCGAGGGCGGGGTACTCGATCTGTTGTTACTCGTGGAGAGAATCGCTAACCGTTACGGACGAAACGTGCGCAAGCCTTCCTCGAGCCCGCTCTCATAAACGTCGATGAGCTTGTCCCAGGATGCAATCATTTCTTCGTCGATTTGCTTGCGCCGCGGGTCGGCCTCGAACCACGCAATCGTTCTCTGAATCCCCTGCGCAAACGGCACTTTGGCGCAGTAGCCGGGGACAAAACGCTTGATTTTGCTGTTATCGAAGACCACACTAACCGATTTATCCCCGGTCAAACTGCCCAGTTCATCCGGCAGGCAAGCACTAATAAAATCCGACGCGATGTGAATCAGCTGCGGCTCGACACCCGCGGCTTGCGCGGTGATGCGATAGAACTGATCCCAGGTCATTGCCTCGTCGCTGGTGATGTGGAAGGCGTGGCCGATGGCTTGTTGATGGCCCAGCAAGCCAACCAGTCCCTGGGCAAAGTCGCTGTTATGCGTGATGACCCAGAGCGAGGAGCCGTCGCCGGGCACGATGAGCTTCTTGCCGCGGCGCATACGGTCGACCGCCGTCCAGGGCTTCAGCCAGCTGTTGACCGCGAGCGGAATCTGCGTGTCGCCATAGGTCAGGGATGGGCGCACAATCGTGACCGGAAAGCCATCTTCGCGGTAGGCCGTCATCAGCCGGTCTTCGCAGGCGATCTTGTCGCGCGAATACTGCCAATAGGGATTGGCCAGCGGCGTCGATTCCGTGATCAAATAATGCCCAACCGGTTTTTGGTAGGCGCTGGCTGAACTGATGAAGATAAACTGCCGCGCGCGGCCGCGAAAGAGGCGAATGTCCCGCTCCACATCGGCAGGCGTGAAGGCAGTCCAATCCACCACCGCGTCGAAGGATTGATTGGCGAGCAACTCAGCCACGGCCGCTTCGTTTGAAATGTCCGCTGTGATGGTGCGGACATTCTTCGGCAGATCGACCGTATGTTGTCCCCGCCGCAGCAGCGTCAAGTCAATCCCCCGCTCTGCCGCCAACCGCGTCGAAGCCGTGCTGATAATACCGGTGCCTCCTATGAAAAGAACCTTCATGCCGCCTCCATAGAAGACAATTTATCAGGAAGGATCGAACTGCCGTGGCGGCTCGGCTGGAATCGTTCTTGTTCGTTAACGGACACCGCGCGGTGAAAGCGGACACCCAATCCGCTTCACTTGCAACGATTTAACCAAGCAACCGCTTTGTTATCATCAAGTTACTTTTATATTGATTTGGCTCTGGAATTGCTTTCATCTCCCTGTTGACCTATGTCTCCGGAGGCCGGCCATGACCACCCTGCTGCAGGACCTGCGATTCGCCCTGCGCGTGATGCGCAAATCTCCCGGATTCGCCATCGCCGCCGTTTTGACGCTGGCGCTGGCCATTGGCGCCAACGCCGTGGTCTTTGCTGTCTTGAATGCGCTGATCCTGAACCCGCAGAATGTGCCGCAGGCGCAGAGCCTCTACGGAATCGAGCACGGTGATTCCGCATGGGAGTCGTATCCCGACTATCTCGATCTGCGCGATCGCACCCGCAGCTTCGATAGCCTGGCGGCTTATACCTTGTCGAAGGCGGCGCTGGACACAGGCAAGGATCCGTCCAGCGTCTGGCTCTATGAAACCAGCGGAAACTACTTCGACGCACTCGGCATACAGCCGTATCTGGGCCGCTTCTTCCACAGCGCCGATGAGCATGGCCCCAACAGCGCTCCGTATATCGTGCTCTCTTACGCGTATTGGCACAGCCATTTTCAGGACGATCGCGGCGTGGCGGGCCGGGTGGTGCGGCTGAATACGCATCCATTTACCATCCTGGGCGTGGCGCCGCCGGAGTTTCAGGGAACTTTGCTGTTTTACTCTCCCGATGTATGGTTGCCGATGGTAAACCAGGAGCAGATCGACGGCTTCAATAACATGAACGTGCGCGGGCTGCGCGGGATTCTGATGGTGCTGGGGCATCTGAAGGCTGGAGTCACTCCAGCGCAGGCTGTCGCCGATCTGAACTCCGTGGCCTCGTATCTCAAACAGAGCTATCCCAAAGACGATGGGCAAATGTCCTTTACTTTGACGCGTCCAGGTCTTCTCGGCGACTTCCTAGGCCGTCCGGCACGGGCATTCCTCATTGGGCTGATGTTGCTGGCGGGGTTGATCCTGATGGCCGCATGTGCCAACCTGGGCAGCCTCTTTGCCGCGCGCGCCGCCGACCGTTCCCGCGAAGTGGCTCTGCGCCTGGCGCTGGGATCGAGCCGCACACGCATTCTGCGGCAGGTATTCACCGAAGCCAACCTGATTTCACTCATCGGAGGCGCTGTTGGGCTCCTGGGCAGCATCGTGCTCTTGCGCGAGTTCAGCGCGTGGCGGCCTGTTCCCCAATATACCTGTATCCATATTCCCGTGAATCCGGACGCGAACGTTTATCTGGTGGCGTTGCTGTTGTCTTTAGCGAGCGGCTTCCTTTTCGGCGCAGTGCCCATGCGGCAAATCCTACGCGCCAATCCATATGAGGTCGTCAAGTCGGGGACGACCGGCCGAGTTGGCCGGCGGATCACGCTGCGCGACGTGCTCGTTATTCTTCAGATTGCGATCTGCGCCGTACTAGTCACCTCATCGCTGGTGGCGGTGCGCGGAATGGCGCGTTCGCTGCACGCCAACTTCGGCTTTGAGCCGCGCAACGCCATGCTGGTCAATTCAGTTCTGCGCATGGCCGGTTACAGCGTCGACCAAACTCCCGGCGTACAACGGCGCATGATCGAGGCGGTGGAGACGATTCCCGGCGTGCAATCGGTGGGATTGGTCAATTACCCGCCTTTAAGCACGGCCGTGGAAGGCTGGAATGTCTATTCCGACCAGACAACCGATCTGAGCGCATCGAATGTAGCTTCCAGTTGCGACGCGTACTCCATCTCTCCCGACTACTTCCGCGCCGCGGGTACAGCGTTGCTGTTTGGCAGGACCGTCTCCTGGCATGACGACAAAGCCGCGCCGCGCGTCGCCGTGGTGAATCGGGAGTTTGCGCGCAAAATCTTCGGCTCGGCAACTGGCGCTATGGGCGCTCATTTTAAGCTGGCGGACGGAACGCGTATTCAAGTGGTGGGGATCGTGGAAGACGGAAAATATCTCAGCCTCACTGAGAACCCGCAGCCGGCGATGTTTCTCCCCTTCCTGCAACAGCCCTCCAACTGGACAACTCTGGTGGTGCGCTCGGAGCGCGATCCGCAGCAACTCGCCGGCGCGATCAGGAGCAGGCTGCACGATCTGGATGCCGGCCTGCCTGTTGAGATCAGTAATTGGAGCGAGGAGATGGGCGGAGCGCTGTTTCCTGCGCTGGTGGCGACGGTGTCGCTCGGCGTTCTGGGCCTGATGGGCGCGATGCTGTCCATCACCGGCATCTTTGGCATGGCGGCCTACTCGGTGAGCCGGCGGCTGCGGGAACTGGGCATACGCGTCGCCCTTGGCGCGCAGCGCAAGGAAGTGTTACAAGCAGCGTTGGGACGGCCATTGAAGCTGCTGGCTATCGGTTCGGCGGCTGGTTTGGTCCTTGGATTGCTGGCCGCGCGGGTGCTGGCTTTCATCGTCTATCAGGCAACTCCCCGCGATCCGCTGGTACTCGCAGGAGTAGTTCTGGCCATGATGCTGCTTGGTCTGGTTGCCACCTGGATTCCAGCGCAGCGCGCGCTGTCGGTGGATCCTTTGATCCTGCTGCGCGAAGAGTGAATCGGTTGATTAAAAAGTGGATTTTGGGGAAGCCTACGAAATCCCCAGTCTCAAAGTCGAGTCTTCGCATCAGCGAGTACTCTCATGCGTTGGGGAGTAGCACTCATCCGAGCAAAACGGGAGTGGAGCGATCTGTGCAGTTGGGCCTGCGTTGCGATACAACATAGTGTCCTGGAGACATCGCCGCAAAACGCCTGACAAAGAGCGATTTACCAAGATTTGCCATCCAGAAGCATACTCCACTAGGATGAATGATGGTTAGCCGGGCAATTCACAGACACGGTTTTGATTTTCTTGAACGAATAGGAGATTCGCAATGGCCGAAACAATCTTTAGCTCTTTCGAAACAGTAACATACGAGGGCCCTTCGAGTGAGAAGGCCCTTGCCTACCGCTGGTACGATGCCGACCGGGTCGTACTCGGCAAGCCCCTCAAGGATCATCTGCGTTTTGCGGTCGCCTACTGGCACTCGCTGGCGATGCGTGGAGGCGACCCTTTTGGCGGACCCACGATCCAGCGTCCGTGGTTTGAGGCCGGCGACCCGATTGCGCAGGCCAAGGTGCAAGCCGATGCGGCCTTCGAGCTTTTCAGAGTGGTCGGACTTCCCTTCTTCTGCTTCCATGATGCCGACATCGCGCCCGGCGGTGACACGCTTGCCGAGACCCTGAAGAACTTTCACACCATGGTGGATTACTTCGAAGAAAAGATGAGCAAGTATTCAACCAAGCTGCTGTGGGGAACGGCGAATCTTTTCTCCCATCCGCGGTTTATGGCAGGCGCATCCACCAATCCCGATCCCGAGGTCTTCGCCTGGTGCGCGGCTACGGTGAAGAATTGCATGGATGCCACCAAGCGGCTCGGCGGTTCGAATTATGTGCTCTGGGGCGGTCGCGAAGGTTACGAGACGCTGCTGAACACCAACATGAAGCAGGAACTCGATCAGATGGGCCGCTTCATGAACCTGGTTGTGGAATACA
>CAZQRX010000074.1:0-12088 GCA_964595845.1 uncultured Occallatibacter sp.
TGTCGAGAGCTTCGCGGCTGACCGCCAGCGTGGAGCCGAGTCCGTAGTGCAGGCCACCCTCCATCCACTTCGACAGCAGCACGCCAGCCAGGAAGTCGGTAGCGATGCCCAGCGCCTCCAGCCTTGAGGGCAGAGTGCCGTGCGCTCGGCCGCGGTAAAGCGCGGTCACCAGGCCAACTTTTTGTGCGGATGAATTCGTGATGGAGGGAGGCGGGGGATTTATCCCCCGCGTAAAGCCGACAGAATCCTTGGGGGCTTTAGCCCCGGAAGAAACCTCTTCCAAGCCAAAACAGCCCATCACCCGCTCCAGGTAGCGCGGCGAGACGGTAATGTCGGAATCGTTAATGAGCAGGAAATCAAAGTGGGCGCAAGCGGCAAGTTGAACCAGAGTGCTGACCTTGCCGTTTGTTCCCAGCCGCTGCGGGCACTCAATCAAACGGATTGTCCGCTCAGGAAACTCTGCTTTCAACTGTTCGACGGCTGCCGCGGCCGGGTCGGAGAGCGAAGAGACTCCGAAGAGCAGCTCAAACTCGCCCGTGTAGGACTGAATGCAGTGGCTGCGGAAGGCCTCGATCATGCCGGGATCCAGGCCCTTGAGCGACTTGAGTACGCTCACGCCGGGCGCAAAGGCCGCCAACGGAGCGCGCCGAGCCGCCAGAAAGACCCGCGCCGCCACCATGGCAGCCAAGTAGTAACCCATGCCGGCGACAGCCAGCACGGTGGTAAAAATCTCAATCAACGTAGCTAACATGTGCGCTGTCACAGAGGTAAGAATACAGCTTCCAGCTGCATTACTCGTACCTCAGCGCCTCGATGGGGTCCATGGAAGCGGCCTTCCAGGCTGGGTAGATGCCGAAGATGAGGCCGATGGCGCAGGAAACTACAAAGGCGATGACGACCCACACAAAAGAAAGCGCGGCGTGAAGGAACGAAACGGCAAAATGCAAAATCAGCGTGAACAGGGCTCCGGCCAAAATGCCCAGCAGGCCGCCCACCACGCAAAGAGTCACCGCCTCCAGCGTGAACTGGAGCAGGATGTTCTTCCTGGTTGCGCCGATGGCCTTGCGAACGCCGATCTCGCGGGTGCGTTCTGTCACCGAGACCAGCATGATGTTCATCACACCCACGCCGCCCACCATCAGGCCGACGGAGGAGACCGCAACCATGAAGAGAAAGAGGCCGCCAGTCAGTGAATTCCATAGGCGCGTCAGCGAGTCGGGACCAAAGATGGCGAAGTTGTCGTCCTGCTCCAGCCGGACTCCACGGCGGATGCGCAGCAGCTCGCGGATCTCTTCGACGACCAGCGCCTTATGCGCGGGATCGTCGTATTTTACTGTGATCCAGAAATCCTTCATCTCGGGATGAAGCTGACGGAAGGTCTCCAGCGGAAAGTAGGCGGAGTTATCCTGCGTGTTACGACCGCTGCCAAAGGGCTGGGGTTGTAGGTCGAGGACGCCAATGACGGTGAAGATGCTGCCTTCGCAATCGACATCCTTGCCGAGGGGATCTTCGCCGGGGAAGAGATCCTCGGCGGCGTCATGGCCCAGAACAACTACTTTGGCGCTGCGCTCCTCCTCGGAATCGGTCCACATCCTGCCCTCTGTAAGCTCTATATCCGCAGTCTCCTTAACCTGTGTCGTGTCGCCGTTCAGGATGGTGTTTTGAATTTTGTGAGCGCCTCGCTTCAGAGAAACACTTCCAATGCCGAGCTGAAAATTCTGAGCAGTAAGGCCGGCATCGACGGCAACGACGTAGGGGAGGCTGCGCATCGCGATGCCGTCCTCGTAAGTGAGTTGCTTGCGGTTGAGCTCCTCGGTTGTGGGACGTTTGCCAAAGGGTTCAAAGCGAAAGACCCATAAGTCATTGGTGCCCAGAGTGTTGACGAATTGAGAGATATTGCTGTTCAGCCCGTTGATCGCCGAAGAGATCAGAATCACGGTGGCGATGCCGATGGAAATGCCCAGAATGGTCAGGCCGGAGCGCAGCTTGTTCTTGCGTAGCGTGTCGAGCGCCAGCAGCACGGATTCTTTTGAATCGCTTAATCTCACGCCTATAGCTCCGATCTAAGTGCAACAATGGGATCAAGTTCCGCGGCTTTGTAGGCCGGATACACGCCAAAGAACAAACCGACCGCCGTAGCCACGAACAGACCGACCAGGATCGACCAGAGCGCCACCACGGAAGGGAAGGAGATCGCCAGCGTAATCAGTTTGGCCGCCGCGATGCCGACGAAGACACCGATAAGGCCTCCGGCCAGCGACATGGTGCCAGACTCGATCAAAAACTGCAGCAGGATGTCTTTGCGGCGCGCGCCCAGCGCCTTGCGCACACCGATCTCGCGCGTGCGCTCAGTGACCGATACCAGCATGATGTTCATGATGACGATACCGCCGATCACCAGGGAGACGGCAGCGATGGCAGCTACCACGGCGCCGAAGTTATTCAGCACTTTGCTCAACATATTCTGAAAGGTGGCGCTGGTATCCACCGAAAAGGTGTCCGGCGTACCTGGCGCCAGGTGGCGGCGCGCGCGCATAATGACGCGCAGCTCATCGGCGACCGCATCGATCACTTCACCGCCGCCGCCGGCATCGGCGAAGACGCTCAGGCTTCCCTGCGACCCATAGGCGTGAAGAAATGCCGTGAGCGGAATGGCAACCCAGTTGTCCATGCTCATGCCCAGCATCTTGCCCTGGCACTCGCCGACCCCGATCACCGTAAAAGGAGCGCCGTCTACGCGAATCTCCTTGCCAAGCGGGTCGCCATAGCCGAGCACATTGTCCACAATGTCGCAACCGACGATGGCCACATGGGTGCTGTGTTCGTCCTCGACCTCCGTGAACGATCGGCCCGAGTCGATATTCATATTGGAAAGCGCCGGCATCGTCCAGGTCCAGCCGCGAACCGTCGTGTCCGTGGTGGACTTGGTTTGGTAGACGACCTTGCCGGTGGCCGAGCGAGACGCGCCGACTGAGACGCAGGACTTGCATTCATCAAGGATGGCCCTGTAGTCGTCGTAGGTGACGTCTTTTCGCTTTTGGAAGTCAAGGTACTCCTCGACGGTGATGAAGGTCTGCGGCATCTTGCTGACCGTGACCACGCTCGCGCCGTAGGTATTGATCTTGGTGGTCACAAAGGCTTTTGCGCCGTTGGTCAACGTCACCACCATGATCACGGAGGCCACGCCAATGACCATCCCCAGCAGGGTGAGGATGGTCCGCATCTTGTTGGCCCACAAGGACTGGAGCGCGAGTTTCAAGGCCTCGGTGAAGAGCATGGTCCTGCTTTCTGTTGCCGGTACTTCTTTTGATGCCGCGGAAAAACTCCCCGGAGCGAGGAATCTTCGCTATTGCTATGGACGTGTCACCAGCCCATTAGGCCGCTCGCCGCAGCCGGAAGCAAGGCTTGGCCGAGGCGGTTTCGCCCTTTCTGATACGCAAAGCGGCGCCGGTAGGTTCCTGGGCTCTCACCAAATCCAAAAAAACCAGTCAAAACAGGCATTGTCAGGAGACTTTCAGCTCCCGTCTGGCGTAGCATGGATTGACGCGCAGTTTCGCGACCGTTTATTCATCTGAATCCACAACCGATTCTACTCACCGGAGGCCCCATGATCCGCGCCAACTCCCGGCTTGCGCTTGCCCTGCTTGCGATTTCCATCCTGTTTCCCGTCTTTGCGTCCGCCCGAGGCTCTTCCCCGGCCGCTCCCGCGCAGCCGCCGCTGCTGCTGCGCTCGCCCTCCCTCTCGCATGACCGGATCGCCTTCCGCTACGCCGACGACATCTGGACAGTCTCTCGGCAAGGCGGCGAGGCCGAGCGGCTCACCGCAAACGGCAAGGTGAATGCAGGTCCGTTCTTCTCTCCGGACGGAGCGTGGATTGCCTACTCGGCCCCCCTGCACGGCAACAATGACGTCTTCATCATCCCCGCCGCGGGCGGAGTTCCCCGCCGTATCACCTGGCACCCGGCCGGCAGCACCGTGGTGGGCTGGTCGCCGAACGGCAAGGACGTGCTAATCGCCAGCGGCGCGGCCAGCTACCGGCACTATGACCGGCTCTTCCGCGTCCACGCCGATGGCTCCGGTGTACCCGAGCCTCTGCCGCTGCCCTCCGGCTTCCAGGCCTCGTTCTCGCCCGACGGCCAGTCGATTGCCTATCAGCCTTTTACCAAGTGGCAGCCGGCCTGGAAGCGCTACGTCGGTGGCCAGACCACCCCCATATGGATCGTCAACCTCAAGACCCTCGACCTGAAAAAGGTGCCCCGCGAAAACTCCAACGACTCGAACCCGGTGTGGGTCGGCGACCAGGTCTACTTCCTCTCCGACCGCGACAGCGCGGGAAAGAACAGCGGCCCGGTCACGCTCTATCGCTATGACACCAAGAGCGAGCAGGTCACGCAGGTGATGGCCAACCGCGAGCTGGATTTGAAGTCCTTCCAGGCCGGGCCTGCAACCGGCGTAGACGGGTCGAGCCGGACCGCCTTGGTCGTAGAGCAGTTTGGCCGCATCCTTCTGGTGGACCCGGTCACGGGCATGAACATGCCCATCCCGATTCAGGTTCACGGCGAGCTGGCCAGCCTTGCGCCCCACCGGGTCAATCTTTCTCCGGAGGAGATTCAGAACGCCCAGCTTTCGCCCACCGGCGCGCGTGCCGTCTTCGAGGCGCATGGCGAAATCTTCACCGTTCCGGCCGAGAAGGGAGATACCCGCAACCTGACCCAGACCCCCGGCATAGCCGAGCGCGACCCCGCCTGGAGTCCGGATGGAAAGACCATCGCCTACTTCTCCGACGCCTCCGGCGAGTACCAGCTCTACCTGCACGATCAAACCGGCTTCAAGCCGCCCGCGGTCATCGACCTCGGTCCCGAGCCAAGCTATTTCTATACGCCCACCTGGTCACCCGACTCCAAGCACATCGCATACACTGACAAGCATTTGCGCCTGTGGTACGTGGATGTGCCGGAGGGCAAGCCGGTGCTGGTGGACAAGGAAATCTACGGCAATTGGGGCCCCAGCTTCGGTGCCGTCTGGTCGCCGGACTCGAAGTGGCTCGCCTATCAGCGCGACCTCGACAATCAATTGAGCGCCATCTTCCTCTATTCGCTGGAGACGCACAAAGCGACGCAAGTGACCGACGGCATGAGCGACGCCTCCAGCCCTGCCTTTGACCCGAACGGCAAGTACCTATACTTCCTTGCTTCCACCGACGACGGGCCCTCCCGCGCAGGCATCGACCTTTCTTCGCTCGACCGCGCGCAAACCAATGCCGCCTATGTGGTGGTGTTGGCCAAGTATGGCTCCTCTCCTGTCCCTCCGGAGAGCGACGACGAAAAGATCAAGGACGAAGCCAAGAAGGACGATACCGACAAGGACAAGGATAAAGATCAGGATAAGGACAAGAAGGACGCGGACAAAAAAGAGACAGACAAAAAAGAGAGCGATAAGAAGAGCGCCGAGAAGAAAGACGACACGGCCAAGGAGGCAGACAAGGACAAGAAAGACGCCGATAAAAAAGACGCCGACAAAAAAGACGCCGACAAGCCGGTCGAGGTCAAAGTGGACCTGGAGAAAATCGGCGACCGCATCCTGGCCCTGCCCATTCCGCCGCGCAACTATGGCGGCATCGCCGTCGGCAAGACCGGCATCCTCTACCTTGCCGAGACGGCCCCCTTCGGCCGCCCCAGCAGCTATGACGGCGGACCCGGCATTCGCGCTCTCTGGCGATTTACGCTGGAAAAGCGCAAGCCGGAGACCGTGCTCAGCGACCTGGACAATTTTATTGTCTCCGCGAACGGCTCCAAGGTGCTTTATGCACGCAAGAACGCATGGACCATCGCCTCCGCCGACGACCTGAAGCCCGGCGAAGGCGCTCCCGGCAAGCCGCTGAACCTGGGAAATCTTGAAACTGTCGTCGATCCCCGCGCCGAATGGCGGCAGATCTACCACGAAACCTGGCGCATCGAGCGCGATTTCCTTTACGATCCGCACACCCACGGCCTGAGCATTCCCAAGATCGAGGCCAAATACAAGCCCTACCTCGACGGCCTCGCCTCGCGCTCCGAGTTCACTTATCTCTCCACCGAAATGCTGGGCGAGATCACCATCGGCCACATGTTCGTGGGCGGGCCTCACCAGCCCGACACCGAGCCCAAGACCGGACTGCTGGGCGCGGACTACAAGGTCGAGAAGGACCGCTATCGCATCGCCAAAATCCTCGGCGGGCAGAATTGGACTCCAGGACTGGCCTCCCCGCTCACTCTGCCAGGCGTCTACGTCCATGAGGGTGCTTACTTGCTGGCTGTCAATGGCCGTGAGCTACACGCGAATGATAATCTCTACGAATTCTTCGATGGCACCGCCGGCAAGCAGACCATGCTGCACATTGCGTATAACGCAGAGGGCAAGGACGCCCGCGACGTAACCGTGGTTCCCATAGCCGATGAGGACGGCCTGCGCAATCTTGACTGGATCGAAACCAACCGCCGCAAGGTCGACGAACTCTCCGGCGGCAAGGTGGCTTACGTCTATATGCCCAACACCGGCGGCTCCGGCTACACCAACTTCAACCGCTACTTCTATTCGCAGCTCGACAAGCAGGGCCTGGTGCTCGACGAACGCTACAACGAGGGCGGCTTCATCGCCGATTACGTGGTGGACGTTCTCAAGCGCTTCCCGCTCTCCGGAGCCATCGAGCGCGACGGCAAGCCGATCCACGACCCGGTGGGCGCCATCTTCGGCCCCAAGGTCATGCTCATCAACCAGAACTCCGGCTCCGGCGGCGACGCTATGCCCTGGTACTTCCGCAAGGCCGGCATCGGTAAGCTGGTGGGCACGCGCACCTGGGGCGGCCTGGTTGGCATCGGCGGCTATCCGCCCCTGCTCGACGGTGGCTACGTGATGGCCCCGCGCTACGCCATCTTCGGCCTCAACGGCGACTGGGAGGTGGAGAACCGCGGCATCGCCCCCGACGTACCTGTCGAGGATCTGCCTAAGGATGCGGCAGCCGGCCACGACCGCCAGTTGGAAACCGGCGTGCAACTGGTGCTGGATGAACTGAAAGCCCATCCCGTACCGGAGATTGCCGTTCCAGCCGCGCCGAACTACCACAAGGACGACGGACTGGGGAACAACTGAAGCCCACACATCACCCGTCTGGGGTTGAGAGAATGGGGGCGTTGAGTCGCTGGAGCGATTGAGCGCCTCCATTTCTCTTTTTGGCGGGAAGCCTTGAACTTACCGCTAGTGTGCTTGCGCTGCCGGCTCGACCGGCCGGAAGAGCCACAGGTTGAGCAGCACAAAGAGCAGCCCCCCGACAGTGAACTTGAGCCAGATGGGGGCGTGCGACGGCGAGAAGAAGCCTTCCAGTGTTCCGGCAATCACCAGCAGCGGAATGATGCCGCTGACCAGCAGCGTGGCTTCGATGCCGCCGCGGGCAACCGACTCCTTCCAGCGTAGCGCGCCCGGGAAGAGCATGGCATGGCCGAGGCGGAAGCCGGCTCCGCCGGCGATGAGGATCGAAGGCAGCTCCAGCGAGCCGTGCGGTGCGACAAAGCTCCATAGCAGTATCGACATATCGTAGTGGTGGCAGGCCGCGCCGATCACGCCCAGCATCATGCCGTTGACGTAGAGCGAGAGAAAGGTGCCCAGGCCAAAGACAATTCCCCCGGCAAAAGAGATAAAGCAGACGGAAAGATTGTTGGTCATGATGGCGCTGGAGGCCATCGGCGCCACGCTAACCACGGACTCGGTCCACATGGTGTGCCGCTCCATGGTGGCGATCATCTCCGGGCCGACGAAGTGGCGCATGAACTCGGGCCGGGCGTTGGTGAGCGCCGCGCCCAGCAATCCAAAGGCCGCGGAGACGGCGAGTGCGGCCGCTACGTAGCCGATCTGGCGCTGGAAGATGGCAGGGTATTCGTCGCGCAAAAAGCGGAAGAGGGTGTGAAGACTGGCCTTGCGGCCGGAATAGATGATATGGTGAGCGCGAGCCAACAATTGATTCACATGCAGCGCGTAGGTGCGCGAGGTTGAGTCCTGGCGCAGCACGGAGAGGTCGGCTGCCACCTGCCGGTAGAGCAGGGCCAGCTCCTGCAACTCAGCGCGGGAGAGCTGGCCCAGGCCGCTTGCGTCGCATTGGGCCAACAGAGCCGAGAGCCGGTCCCAGTGGGGCCGGCGCTTGAGAATCCACTGGTTGGAGAGGACAAGCGCCATGGAGATGAATTCAGACCAGCTTAACATCGACACCCCGGAACTGGTGGAGATTGAGATGCCGCTGGCCGGTATCGGCAGCCGTTTTATTGCGCTGCTGGTCGATATGCTGATCTGGTTTGCCGGCCTTATCGTTATTGTGATTCTCTTCGCCGTCTTCGCGCCGGGGATCGGAGCCTTCTCAAATATCAGCGGACAATGGGCCGTCGCCCTCATCATATTCATTATTTTTCTGCTCTTCTGGGGCTATTTCACGCTCTTTGAAGCCTTCTGGAACGGGCGCACGCCGGGCAAGCGGGTGGCCCGGATTCGCGTGATTCAGCGCTCCGGCCGCGCCATTGGCCTCTTCGAGTCGATGGCCCGCAATCTGGTCCGCTATATCGATATGCAACCCTTCCCGCTCTACGCGGTGGGGGTGATTGCCATCTTCGTCACCCGCCAGCACCAGCGGCTGGGCGACCTGGTGGCGGGTACGCTGGTGGTACGGGATCGCGCGTTGGAAGAGCCCGCGTGGGGCGATTCGGGAGCGCGAATCATCACGGCACAGAGTTATGCTCCCAGTGCCCCAGCGCCGGAGCCGCATTTGGCTTTTTCGCTGCCAGTTACCGGCATCGCGAAGCTCTCGTCCACGGACCTGGAGGTGCTGGAGGGGTTTTTCGCGCGCCGGCTGGACATGAGCCTGCCCACGCGCCAGGCGCTGGCTGAGCGGATCGCCCAGGCGATCCAGGCGAAATCCGGACTGGAGCAGCCCGCCGGAGCCAGCGTTGAGACTTTTCTGGAAGTCACAGCCCGCCAACTGCGGGATCAGGCGCGGATGCAATAGAGATTGTGGGGATGGACTCGTTCGAGAAGTGGCTTAGCTTGCTTGTTTCCGGGATTCGATGGCAATTTCCATCGCCAGCAGCTCCGCCAGCGCCCGCTCCGGACAGATGTGCCGGGCCTCCAACCGAGCCAGCTCCCTGTCTGTTTCCACCGCCGAGGCAATGGTCATGAAGCAGTAAAGGCAGCGGGTGTTGTAGGTTCCGTTCTCGTTCTGGGTGCGGCTGTACATCGTTCCTCGGAAATTGCCAAAAGATGGAATGATGTTAGACGGCCTCGGCTTTCTCCGACGTGACCCGTATCACGGGATTATCTTTTGCCGCCCCGCAGCAGATTCTATCTTCGCAAGAAACTTTTATAGGGTAATGCCCTGGTTGGGGTTGTGGCGCAGTTGCCAGCACGTGCTCCGGCCGGCCTGGGGAAAGAGCGAGACCGAGCAGGGCACATCGATGGAGCCGAGGTAGTCGAACTCCTGCTTGTTGCCCTTGAGCGGAATCGCCAGGTATCGGTTGACGGTGACCTTGGACGTGGGCGATCCGCGCAGCTTGAAGACAGCCCAATCGCCGCCATACGCGGCCACAAACGCTACCGTCAGCGCCACAATCGCTCGCAGCAACCAATGCACAAGCCAACGCATCATGCGGATTCAGCCTTTCTGCTCGATTGAATGGGCAGGCGCCAGCGCCGATCTGCTCTGGAATACCCTCTTCCGAGAATAGCTTGCCGCGTGGGCGGAGCGGAAGTCACGCCGGCTGTCGATGGCTCAGCGGAGTTTACGGTGGATGGTTTGTGGAAGCCCAGATCAGAAAATCCGGAGCTGAGACAACCGCACAGGCTTTCAAAAAGCGCGAAACAGTAGCCATTTCCGGCTGAAAACAGCGGCTCTTGGGCCGAAAAATGGGCAATATTCGGAGTTTACCGTTACTGATTCGTCACTATGTAATTATTACAAACTATTGATTCCGTGTAAGTTATAAGCGATCAGAAGGGTCGAAAAGAGAGTTCCACAGGGGAAGGGGGGTGGACTCCCTACCGGTATAGACCGGTCACATCCCTGACAGATTGGGCAATGGTCAGCAAAGAGCCGCTCCTCTGGTCAATGTTCATAGAATGATTCTGCGCTGGCGGAAGGTTATTATCTGCAATGAACCGAGGGAGAAGGTTGTGGTTTCCCAGATCCAGGAAGCGGGACCTGGGGCACCCGGCCTTCCTGAAACAGATGGGATTCTTCATCGTGTGTGGCGCAGCAGACGCGGTCGAGTCTGGCTCGGTCAACCTGCATCTGTTTGTCGCTCCCGAGCGCTGCCAGCGAGGCGGCGAGAACCGCGGAAGCGGACGCATCGGCGACCGGGCAGATGCTGTAATGCATCCACTTACCCTCGCGGCGCGCGGTGACGATACCGGCGTTGCGCAGGTAGGCGAGATGGCGCGAGATTTTGGGCTGGCTCTGGCCGAGTATCTCGACAAAATGGCAGACACAGACCTCGCGGCCGGCCATCAGGTTCAGGAGGCGCAGGCGGGTGGTGTCGGCCAGCGCAGCGAAGAGACTGGCCAGGCTGATCGATTTGGAGCAGCAGCCCATAAAGTGATTATATACGTGTTGACACATATGAGCGTGTATAATAAATTTGCTTAAGCGTATGTGAGGCGCTTCAATGGACACGAAAACACTGGTTCAGGAAAAATACGGAGCGGCGGCGCGGGAAGTGCGCAAGAACGGAAGTGTAGCCCGCGGCGATCCGGCGCTGCGCTGTTGCGACCCGATCACTACCAACCTCTACAACGAAGCCGAGAAGAGCGGACTGCCGGCCAGCGCGGTGCTGGCTTCGCTGGGCTGCGGGAATCCGACCGCGCTGATTGAGTTGAAGCCGGGGGAGACGGTGCTCGATCTAGGCTCCGGCGGCGGCATCGACGTGCTGCTCTCAGCCAAACGGGTGGGGCCAACCGGCAAGGCCTACGGACTGGACATGACCGACGATATGCTGGCGTTGGCTCGCGAGAACCAGCGGCAGGCGGGGGTGGAGAACGTCGAGTTCCTCAAGGGCGAGATCGAGAAGATTCCCTTGCCCGATTGCTCGGTGGACGTGGTGATCTCCAACTGCGTCATCAACCTTTCGGCCGACAAGGGCCGCGTACTGCGCGAGGCTTTCCGCGTGCTCAAGCCGGGCGGACGCTTTGCCGTCTCCGACATCGTGGTGCGCGGCGAGGTTCCCGCCGAGGTGCGCCAGAGCATGCTGCTGTGGGTGGGCTGCGTCGCCGGGGCGCTGGAGGAGAAGGAGTACGTGGCTAAGCTGGCCCAGGCCGGGTTTGCACGCATCTCCGTCGAGCCGACGCGTGTGCACTCTATCGAGGATGCTCGGCATTTCCTGATCGAGGCGGGCATCGATGTGGACGCGATTGCCCCGCTGGTCGAGAACAAGTTCATGAGCGCCTTTATCCGGGCGACCAAACCTGGGGCGGCGATGCCGATTGTCGGTTGCTGCGCGCCGGGCTGCTGCGGCTGATTGGCGAAGCTGGATTGGGTTTGAGGTCTCCCACCCTTTCCGCAGAAAACGCGGAAAGGATGGGGCACGGAAAGTTCGAGGAATTCTCAAAGGAAAACGATCATGCGGAAACCCTACAATATTCTCGTCCTGTGCACCGGCAACTCGGCGCGCAGCATCATGGGTGAAGCGCTCTTCAATACCATGGGCGCGGGGCGCTTCCAGGCCTATAGTGCGGGCAGCCATCCCAGCGGCAAGGTGAATCCCTTCGCCATCGAGCAGGTGCGCGCGCTGGGCTACCCGGTCGAGGGCCTGCGCAGCAAGAGCTGGGATGAGTTCGCGCAGCCCGGCGCGCCTGAGATGGACTTTGTCGTCACCGTCTGCGACAAGGCGGCGGGCGAGATGTGCCCGCTGTGGCCCGGCCAACCGGTGACGGCGCACTGGGGCTTTCCCGATCCGGTTGCGGTCGAAGGCACGGACGAAGAGAAGCGCGCCGCCTTCGCGCAGACCCTGCGCCAGATTCAGCGTCGCGTGCAACTGTTTCTCAGCCTGCCGCTGGAGACGCTGGACCGCATGGCCATCG
>CAZQRX010000075.1:0-11609 GCA_964595845.1 uncultured Occallatibacter sp.
CGCGTCAGTACACGGCGCTCAAGGTCCTGCTCCTCGGCGGAGCACTTCTCGTGCCGCCTCCTTTTGCGCTTCGAAGCATCCTTTGGTCCAAGAGCAAATCTAGGTGCCCCAGGACCGGAGTTTCGGAGCTGGGAGTCTGCCTCGTTCCCTTCCAAACTCTTCGCCAGCACATCCCGGCCCAGGTCGGTGATGCGGTAATAAACAGTGCGGCGCACCTCGGCCATCAGCGGCAGCATCCCGCGCAGCACCTCGCCCAGCGGAGCAAGGTAATACTGCGCCATCCACTCGGCCAGGGCCAGCAGCGGTTCGCTGAGCAGCGGCTCGTCATCCAGAACCGCTTCCAGGTAACGAACTTCGAGGCCGGCCTGCACTTTGGCGCTAAGCCCGGTCACCACCCCGATCAGCTTTTCGCTGCGAAAGGGGACGATGACCCGCGCTCCCCGCTGCGGCAGTTGCCCCTCCCGCACCGCGTAGGTGAACGCGCGGTCCAGCGGCACCGGCAATGCGACTTCGCAGTAAGCGGGCATGGGAGGCCAGATTCAGTGTAGGGGATGGGGCCTGAATGCCGCGAAGACAGAATAGCGGAGGATGCATGCCGATCTGGAGCTCTCCCTGGAATCAGCTAGATTGCTGGTGCGAACGCCGAGCGAGCGGCTGCTCCAACCAATGGTGTGCCCGCAGGGATTCGAACCCCGAACCGAGGGATCATAAGTCCCGCGTGATTCCAGGATCGCACATCTGTATCCTTATGATTATAATGATGTTATAGAATAATACCCGCACGGAACGGCGCAACCAATGCAGATCTATGTCGTTGATTTTAGATGGGTGCATTTTTGAGTTGGTCACATTTTGGCCGCATATTGAAATCGAGGACCCCGAAGGGGCCAATGCCGACCTGTGTAGCCAGTTCTTTGAGAGCTTAGTTTGAGGATTCGCGGGCTCCTTTGCCCCCTTCATGCGGTGACCTTCTTCCGAATCCAGACGATACTGGCTCAGTCTGAAGATCCTTCAACGCTCGGCTGAACCGCCTACCGCGTACCGGCTCGTGGCATCAACCGAAGATATTTTTCACATGGTTGTCGCGAAAAAGCACCATCTTTCCCACTATTCGACAGGAGTCGCTTGAAGATTCACCAGATGCCAACCGTCATGTACGATTGCAATGGAATCTACAGAAGATTCTGGCCGATATTGACGGCGAAAGGATACGAATCATGCGATTCGCCCATGCACTGCGCTCTTCCCTGGCTTTGCTTACCTTCTCTTTCTGTTTTTTTGCACGGGCCCAAAGCGCCGCGGCTGTTCATTTGTCCAACTACGACGAGGCCGATCCCTTCATCGGTACCGGCGGCGGCGGAAACACCTTCCCTGGCGCGTCCTTGCCCTTTGGCATGGTGCAGTGGAGTCCCGACACCAACCACGACGCCTGGTATTTTTACAACGACAAGCAGATACAGGGCTTTGGCATGACCCACATCAGCGGCGCGGGCTGCCCGCTCTATGGCGACTTTGCTGTGCTTCCGGCGACCTCTCCGTTAGCCACGAGCCCGGGCGGCGATTTTGCACCCTACGCCGCCGGCTTCAGCCACGACAAGGAAGAAGCCCATCCCGGCTACTACGCCGTCACACTGGCGAACGGAATCCGTGTCGAGATCACCGTCTCCGAGCGCGCCGGCATCGCCCGCTTCATCTTCCCGGCAGGCGCCGCCGCGCGCTTGCTGGTCAATGCCGGCTCCAGCGCCGGCTCCTTCCACAGACTGGATGGCAAGCAGCCGCCCGACCCGGCGTTCGGTGACAGCATCGAGCTCACCTCCGCTACCTCCTATGCCGGCTCAACCACTGCCGGCTTTTTTTGCGGAACCAAATCCCAATACAAGCTTTACGTCGCCGGGCGTTTCGACAAACCCTACAAGAACTCGATGCTCTGGAGCGACGGTTCCATCCTACCTTCGGCCAAATCGGCCCAGGGCAAGCACACCGGCGCCTGGCTCGACTTCGGCTCCGAACGCGAAGTCCTCCTCAAAGTCGGCATCTCGTTTGTCAGCCAGAAGGGCGCCGTGGCCAATCTCGACCAGGAGATCCCCGGCTGGAACTTCAACGCTGTCCGCTCGAAGGCCCGCCGCGCCTGGACCGCCCTCCTCGACCGCGTCGCCGTGGAAGGAGGCACTCCGGACCAGCGTAAAATCTTCGCCTCCGGCCTTTACCACTCCTTCTTGTCGCCTAACCTCTTCAGCGATCGCGATGGCCGCTACATCGGCTTTGACAATCAGGTCCACCTGCTCGCCGGATCGAAACAGACCGCCCAGTACGCCAACTACTCCGACTGGGACATCTATCGCAACACCGTCCAGCTTCAGGCCCTGTTCGAGCCCTTGCGCGCAAGCGACATGATGCAGTCTCTGGTCAACGACGCGGTTCAAAGCGGCTGGTATCCCCGCTGGCCCGCTGCCAATGACGTCACCTACGTCATGGGCGGCGATTCGCCCGCCCCGGTGATCGCCTCGTCCTACGCCTTTGGCGCACACAATTTTGACACCGCAACCGCTCTCCAGTACATGGTCAAGGCCGCAACCGAGCCGGGCACCGGCCTCCACAACGGCTCCGAGCGCCCCTTCCTTGAGGACTACCGCAAGCTCGGCTACGTTCCCTCGGAGAAGGACCGCACAGCCGCCTCGCGGACGCTGGAATACGCCAACGACGACTTCGCCATCGCTCAATTCGCCAAGTCGCTCGGCAACCCGTCCGCCTGCCAAACGCTGCTCAAGCAGTCGGAAAACTGGAAGAACCTGCTCGACCCGGAGACACACTGGATTCGCCCCCGCCTTGGCGATGGCGCTTGGCTGCCCGGATTCGATGCCGAGCGATCCATGCCCAAAGGCAACGGCTCGGATCAGCAAGGCTTTGAAGAGGGCAACACCTACCAGTACACCTTCATGATTCCCTTCGACTACCCAGCCCTGTTCAAAGCGATGGGCGGAGACGACCAGGTCATCCCCCGGCTCGACAAGTTCTTTCTCAAGCTGCGCTGCTGGGGCGACCCTTGCTACAACATCGAAAACGAACCCGACTTTGTTGTTCCCTATGCGTACGTCTTCGCAGGCCAGCCGTGGAAGACCCAGGATGTGGTCACGCGCATCGCGAAAGAAACCTTTAAGGCCACGCCCGACGGCATTCCCGGCAACGACGACCTCGGCGCGACCTCGGGCGTCTACGTCTGGGACGCGCTCGGCTTCTATCCAGCAGTTCCAGGCGTTGGTGGTGTGGTTCTGGGCACGCCCATGTTTGACAAGGCCACCCTGCACCTGGCGGGAAAGCGAATCGTCGTCATCAGCCGCCGTGGCAGCGGGTTCTTGGTCCAGAAGGTCACACTTGATGGCATGGAGTACCCGAATTCCTGGCTGCCCCTGGAAAAGCTGCACCCGGGCGCCACGCGCATCGAGTTCACCACCGCCGATACGCCCAACAAGCAACGCGGCCTGGACATTGAAAACCGCCCGCCATCCTTCCGATAACTCACCTCCGATGATTCCTCACTGAATGGAGAGTCTTCATGCTGTTGGAGTTTCAACACCGGCAACGAGTGATGAGATGGATCACTTGTACCCGACCGGGATGCCGCAGGTGGTCCCGGAGTTGGGCCGCAAGCCGGTTTGCGACATTGACGCAGGGGACATGGCGCGATATCAGCAGAAACGGATTGACGCTGAGACTTCCGGCATGACAGTCGCGACTTGCCACATCTTCGCTTCTTCCTCCCGCCGCAGCCATCCGGTTCAGAAGCGCACCACAACGCTATTCAGGCCTCCGCCGGTAAAGTCGGCGAATGCGATGCCTAAAGGAACCCCTCCCGTCTCCATCGTCGATTGCGCCGTGAAGGTTCCATCGCCTTTGCCATTGAGAAGGGAGATGGTATTGTCATATTGGTTGACGACGGCCAGATCCGGTATCCCATCGGCGTTGAGGTCGGCGGCGATGAGCGCAACGGGGCCGGAGCCGACGGCATCAGCGTCGTCCGCAGCTTCTGGCGAGCGGGAATGTTGCTGGAAAAGTAATGCCGTCGACTCGTCCAGAATCCAGGAATAGCCTGCCAAACGCTTGATTCGAGCCTCTGCGATTATGCGTGAAGCGAGAATCGCTCCCGGCTACATCGGCGTTTTTCGGGACTTGTCTTTTTTCCCGCAGTCAAGATTCAGATTGTAGTTACTCGGTTTGTTTCCACGGCGGAGACAGTTTCTATTCTGCTGTAACATAGAATTCATCTTCAATCCGCATTCTGAAGAAGATGATTCTACGTTGGTTGCTTCCATTGATTCTCTCTGCCGCGGCACTGCTGCCGGACTCGGCCGCGCCAGCGCAGACCGGGGTCAGCGCAGTGCTGCCCAATGGCCGCGCAATCCATCCGGCGGGCAACTGGATCCCGCTGGCGCCCTACCCATTTGCTCTGGCGGTACGCGCGGATGGCGCGGAGATTGCCGTACCTTCGATCGGGTTTCCCTTCGCTCTGAATGTAATCGATCAGCCGTCCGGGCTCAATCCGGCGGTGCGGCGCATGCCTGCCGGCTCCGGCAACGATCCCGCGATGGAGGTTCACGCGGGGCTTGCCTACTCGCATGACGGGGCATTGCTGTACGTCGCCACCGGGGACTCGGGAAAGATTCGAGCGTATCGGACCAGCGACTGGCAGCCTGTGGGTGAGGTTTCTCTGGATGGGCCAGTGGCGGCTTCCGGCACCGCGGGCGGCGAGTTTGAAGGCAGCTTTGCCGCGACATTGGTTGTTTCCGCCGACGGCAGGACGCTTTACGCGCTCGACCAGGGCAATTGGCGAGTGGTGCTGGTGGACGCGGCGAAGATGGAGCGGATCGCCTCGATTCCGACCGGGCGCTGCCCATTTGGACTCGCTCTTTCTCCCGATGGATCCCGGCTCTACGTCACCAATACGGGACTGTTTGAGTACACTGCCGTTCCTGGGGCCAGTGCGAAGGAACCGCTTGCCACAGGTCTGCACTTTCCGCCCTTCGGGTATCCGTCCAGGGAGGCGCGCGAGGGAGCAGTCGTGGAGGGCAGGCGGATTCCCGGCCTGGGCGACGAGAACTCCGAGATGGGCAGTTCGCTCTGGACCTACGATGTGCGGGAGCGCGATCGCCCCGCTGTTACCGCCAAACTTCGACTGGGAGCCAGGATTACCGAGGTCAGCGGCCAAACCCTGGGCGGCGCGGCTCCCAGTGGCGTGGCGGCGGAGGCGGAGGCGGTCTATTTGGCTCTGGCGCACGAAGACGCCGTGGTCAAAGTGAGCGCGGACGGAAGCCGGCTGCTGGGCCAGGTAGCGCTTTCTCCTTTTACCGGAGAGCGCTTTCAAGACCGCGAGGGCCGGCCTCTGCGCGGCGTCATGCCCAGCGGAGCCGTGGCGCGCGATGGCCGCCTATATGTAGCCGAGGCGGGCATCAATGCCGTCGGCGTGGTGGATATAAAGTCGATGAAACTCATCGAGCAGATTCCTGTGGGTTGGAATCCCTCCGCCGTGGCTCTCTCGCCTGATGGAGAGACTCTCTATGTGGTGAACACCAAGGGTAAGGGCGCGGGGCCAAACGGAGGCAAGCAGCACGATCCGAACGCTCCCAGTTACATTGGATCGCTCGAGTACGGCAGCCTGAGCGTCATATCGCTGCGCGACCTCCCTCCGGCCGAGCTTCTGACGCGGACGGTGCTGGAGGCCAATCTGGCGGCTGTTGCCAACCCTTCGCCGCTGCCCCGGCTGAAGCATTGCTTTTTAGTCGTGCGGGAAAACCGCACGTATGACGAGGTGCTGGGCGACGTGACGGGTACGAATGGCGATCCTGCGCTTGCCCGATACGGCCTGGACGGCTGGGCGGAGGAGCGGCAATCCGCAACCCACCTCAAGGTGACCCCCAACCTGCACGCTCTGGTTGGCCAATTCGCCATGAGCGACAATTTCTTTGTCGATAGCGACGTGTCGGCGGACGGTCACCGCTGGTTGATGGGCGTCAATCCCACACCTTTTTTCAATACAGCATGGACCTCGAAATACGGCGGCCGCCGCAAGGATTTTGCCGGCGCGCCCCAACCGGGCCGCAGAGCGCTCTTTGGCGGCGCGGATGCCCCCATGCCGGAAGATGAGCCGCAGTTTGGCTCGCTGTGGGAGCATATTGCGGCGAACGGCAGGGAGGTTCTGAATTACGGTGAGAGCCTCGAAGTGGAAGGCAGCGACGAGATGGACGGCTCCGCGCCGGAGGGGCATCGGCTTTTCCTCAACGCGCCTGTTCCCCGGCCGGTCTTCCAGTTCAGCGACCGCCATTACCCCACCTTCAACCTGGGCATTCCGGACCAATTCCGGGCTACGGAGTTCGAGCGCGACTTCCGCCGGAAACTGGCCCGCAACAAGGTTCCCGCGCTGATTGTGATACGCCTGCCCAACGACCACACGGCCGACCCGCGCCCAGCAGATGGATACCCCTACCGCGCCTCGTTTGTCGCAGATAACGATCTGGCGCTGGGCCGGATCGTGGCCTTTCTGTCGAAGACCGCGATCTGGAAGGACTCCGCACTGTTTGTGACCGAGGACGATGCCCAGGGAGGGGTAGACCATATAGACGCACATCGCAGCCTTTTGCTGGTGGCCAGCCCATGGGTCAAACCGGGTGCGGTTTCGCATCAGCACACCAGCATGGGTTCCATTACGCGCACCATCGACGAGCTACTGGGTCTGAAGCCGATGAATCTGGAGGATGCGCTGGCCGGCGAGATCACTGGCATTTTCTCTGAGCGGCCGCATCAGGAGCCGTTTGTGGCACAGCCGGCGGATCCCAAGGTCTTCGTGCCTGCCAGGGCTCGGTTCGCCAAGCCGAAGACGAAGGAAGAGGCAGCGGCTCTGCGCGACATGGACGACGCCGACCAGATTCGCAAAGAAGTTGAGAAGTCCGCGGGCAAGCCGCATAGACATAAAGACGACGATTGATTTCTTAGTTTTGTAACTCCAGATTGATAGCACTGTAACTCAATCACCCTAGCCTGAAAGCGTCGCCGCTCCTTTGGATTCAATCCACAGGAGGGCGGACCGCAGCGGGGGATTGCCTGTAATCGCGTATTCCAGGCAGGGAGTACATTGTCTTGCGCAGCAAGCCTGCCCGGACTGTGTATGCGCCCGTTGCCGCTTTTGCATAAGTCATTTATGCAGGTGACATTCAGGCGATTGACTCCACGTCCCCCATCCTCTTTCTTTGGCTACTCAAACTGATGCAATTTCGGAGGCGGTGATTGATGAATAACCAGGCATATCTTCTCTGGCGGCGAATTCAGCGCGGTCCATTCGTAATCCTCTGCTTGCTGGCGGCGCTTGTGTTGTCCTGCTCGCACGGCTGGGCGCAAGCCACCCAGGGCGCGATTATCGGCGTTGTCAAAGACACGACGGGCGCCGTTGTTCCGGGCGCTAGCGTCAAATTGACCAACACGGATGAGGGCACGGTCCGCACCGTAAAGACCAATGATGTGGGCGACTTCCGGTTTGCCGATGCAAAAGCAGGCCGCTACACGGTGGAGGTTACCGCCCCTAACTTTCTCAAGTGGTCGGCGACGGACGTTGTTCTGAGCGTTCGACAAAATCTTCGCCTGGACGTCACGCTCGATATTGGGCGGGTCCAGCAGGAGGTTCACGTGACCGGCGACCAGGTCAGCGCCATCGAGACCGACACACCCACCATCAGCGGCACCTTCACCACGGATGATGCGGATAATCTTCCCGTCAATACGCGCGCCAGCTTCAGCGGCACCAGCGCTTCGGCGATCCTGGGAACCTTGCCCGGAATGCAGGCAGACAGCTCCGGCATCTCGCTGCAAGGCGCACTGCCCTACCAGGTGGATGTCACCATTGACGGCGTGACCACGAAGAGCGCCACCGGCGGCAACTTCATTGGCGACGCCTTCCCCTCCACCGAATCGATCTCCGAGATTCGCGCCGACGGCGTGCTGGCCAACGCCGAGTTCGGCAATCCCGGCCAAGTGGTCGTCACCACCAAGGGCGGCTCCAACACCTTGCACGGCAGCGGCTTCTGGTACTACCAGAACTCGTCTTTCGACGCTATCGCCTACACCTATCCAACCACTACGACCAAGCCAAGCGTTACCGGCAACACCTTTGGCGGCAGCGTCAGCGGCCCGGTGGTCATCCCGCATTTCTACAACGGCCACGGCAAGAGCTTCTTCTTCGGAGCTTATGAGGGCTGGCGTCATCCCGCGCAGCAGACAATTCTGGAAAAAGTGCCCAGTACACTGATGAAGACCGGCGACTTCTCCAAGTACACCTCGACTGGCTTCACCGCCCTGAACAATCCTTTCACTGGCGCGAGCTACGGCACGAAGATCACCTCGCCGCTCAGCGCCATCGCCCTCAGCACCCTCAAACAGTTCTATCCCGACCCGAATATAGGCGACCCCACGGCCTACACCGATGACGGCGTGGCCAATTACCAGGCCAACGTGGATGCCAGCGGCCATTCCAACCAGTTCGACGTGCGCGGCGACCAGTACTTCGGCGCCAACCAGAAGTTCCTGATCTGGGGCAAGTTTACCTGGAAGAACTTCCCCACCAGCCAGCCCGAGGAGTTGCTGGTTCCCTCGGCGCTGAATACGAGCCAGAACCGGGCGCTGAAGATCGACACCAACTGGACCATCAAGCCCAACCTGATCAATGAAGCCGGTTTCGGATACACGCTTTATACCAACGGCCAGAGCGACAGCTTCAACGGCACGGCCTGGACCAACGCGCAGAACTGGGTGGGATTGCAAAATCTCTTCTATAACGGCATTCCGGAGATGGACTTCAACAATATCCAGAGCCTCAACGCCGACCGCCTCACCAGCCTGACCAAGTCCAACACCTACGATTACAGCGACGTGCTGATCTGGAACATAGGTTCGCACACCTTCAAATTCGGCCTCAATATCCAAACGCTGGAGGCAATCACCCCGCTGGGCTTCAACGGCTCGGACAACTACGGCACCTATCAGTTCAACACCAAGGGCAGCGCCGGCATGTTCACCGGCGTCGATTTCGCCGACTTCCTCCTGGGCCTTCCCTATGAGACCTTCTACGATGTGGTCAAGCAGGACAACGACGGCATCTCCGCCCATTATCACTTTTACGGACAGGATGAGTGGCGTCTCAGCCCACGCCTGACGCTCTCTTACGGCGTTCGCTATGAGCTGCATCCCGGCTACTACGACAAGTACGGCGACATCGGTAACTTCGATCCCAGCGTCCCCGGCGCCGGCCGGGTCATTTATCCCACCGGCAAGCAGGCCCTGCTGGCCCAGGCCTTTTTGGCCAGCGCCAACGCCTGCGATCCGGACGGCGTAACCGCGACCAACAATGCCACCATCAACGGCGCCCCCTGTATGCAGGTGGTGGGCAACGATGCGGCCGGCTACCCGGCGGGACTCAAGATGTATCCGCACCTGCGCTTCATGCCCCGGCTGGGCTTTGCCTACCGCCCCTTCGCCAACGACAAGTGGGCGATTCGCGGCGGCATGGGCCTCTACAACATCAATATGCTCGGCTCCAGCTTCTACTCGCTCACTGGAACCGTGCAGGCGCAGACCGAGCAATATCAGAACTCCTACAACCCCGCCACCTATGCCATCGGCTACCAGTGGCCGGCGATCTACGCGGGCGCAGGCAGCGCAGGCGGCTCCACCAATTACGGACAGGACTACTTCGGCACCGCCAACAGCACCAACTGGAAGGATCCCTATACCGAGCAGTGGTCGCTGAGCATCGACCACGACTTCGGCTCCGGCTACGCGGCGCGCATCTCCTACATCGGTTCCGAGACCCATCAACTAGTCTGGGCGCCGGATGAGAACACACTGCCCTTCTCCACCACCGTCTCGGCCTTCAACGCGCCCATCAGCAGCCGCCTCTTCCCCAACTGGGGCCGCATCAACACCCGCGCCACTGGCGCCAACGAGAGCTACAACTCGCTTCAGTTGGAAGCCAGCCACCGGCTGCAAAATGGCCTCGATTACCACTCCGGTTTCACTTGGGCCAAAGCGCTGGCCGACAACCAGGGACCCGCCGGCACCGGCTTTGGCGGTGAAGGCGGTGGCCAGCGCTCCACTTCGATCCTCGACCGCCATGTGGACTTCGGCAACGTCTACGGCACCCGCCGGCTGCGCTGGAACACCACCCTGCTCTATGACCTGCCCTTCGGACGCGGCAAGCAGTTTGGCGCAACTATCTCCCGCGCCGCTAATTTGATCGTCGGCGGATGGCGCTTCTCCTCCATCCTCACCGTGCAAACCGGCCCCTATGAGACTCCCTACTTTCCCAACGGACAGGGCGATCCCTCCGGCACCGGTTCGGGCCTAAACGGTTCCTTCGGCAATGGAACCGGCGAGTTCGACGGCGGCCATCGCAACCAGCACGCTGATCGCGTCTCCGGCGTCAGCCTCAACCCCTCCGGCAAAAATCGCCTCAACTGGATCAACGCCGCCGCCTTTGCCTGCCCCGGCGACTCCACCTGGACGGTCGGCAACCCCTGCACGACCGGCGCGGGATTCAACCCGCTCACCGGCGCCCCGCTCGCCAACCACCCGCTGCCCATCGGCCGCTTCGGCAACAGCCAGGTCGGCTCGGTCGAAGGCCCCGGCCTCTTCAATCTCTCCTCCGGCCTGAGCAAGGCCTTCCTGCTCACCGATCGCTTCAAGGTGAAGGCGGAAGGCACATTTACCAACGTGCTCAACCACACCAACCTCGGCGATCCCAACATGAATCTGAGTTCGCCGAGCTTCGGACTCGTCTCGGGCACCATCGGCTCCGACTTCGGCGGCGCGCGTACCGGCCAAATCTCACTCCGCGCGGAGTTCTAAAGAAGATCGGCCTATTCTCTTTCGGCGGCGTGGGCAAGAAGCTCACGCCGCCATTTCTTTGTCCACTGGAATCACAAATGCAGACCGCTCTCTCAGGGCGAGTTGCACTGTCCTGAAAAGCAGTCAGCGGTTTCGAGTACCTGTTGGGTGGCGGCATTACGCAGGTTATCGTCAGAAAGATTGCCAAGACGTACGGCAACTCCCGCCCACGCGGCCGCAAAACGAAGAACCACCAACCGACTTCTTGCGATCCCGTTTGGCGGCTTCACGCTGGCGACGCTTACATTCGGCGTTGTTGGGGTCCAGCTTGGATATGGTTATGGCAGCCCTTCTTCATGACGCTGTCGAGGATCACGGAGGACTTCCACGACTCAAGAATATCGAGCACAGTTTGGGATCGAATGTGGCGCGGATGGTTGAGGGACTGTCAGACAGCCTTACATGGGAAAATCCTGCGATGCCCCCATGAACATCTGCATGACCTTCAGCGGCACGGCCCAGTCGCTGATCAAGCGTGGCATCGCGCGCAAGGTCGATGCAGAAGAAGGCATGGATCTGCTGGACGAGGCTTTGGAGCACACCTTGTGCAGTTCGGTGAGAATGTACAGCAGAAGGGGGCGTTTATCTGCAACACCACACTCTGGATTCCCTTCGAGATGCGATCAATCGCCGGAACGAGGGTGTTCCAAGTTTTGGTCACATTCCGGAAATGGACACCGCTTCAG
>CAZQRX010000076.1:0-11271 GCA_964595845.1 uncultured Occallatibacter sp.
AGTAGATGCGCAATCGGCTGTATGACTCCCCCTCCCCGGTCCCTAAAAACGAGGGACCGGGGGCACCCGCGATTTCTTGATAGATAACTGCGGACAATACTATCACTGTAGGGATTTCGGCAGCGGTTGGCTCGTATACACAGAGAAAGGGAGGAGTATTCAGCAGGAGGGTGAAACCCGCCAGGAGAAGGTCTCAAATGAATCCCCTAATACGCCTTCAAATCCACAATCGCTTTAAGGATGGTCTCCGGCTGGGGGAGGATGGCGTCTTCCAGGATGGGCTGGTAGGCGACGAATGTGTCCATGGCGCCGATGCGGCGGACGGGCGCGTCGAGCGAGTCAAACAACTCATCGCCGATGCGGGCGGCGATCTCCGCGCCGTAGCCCCAACTGAGCATATCCTCATGAGCGACGATCACGCGGCTGGTCTTGCGGACTGACTCCGCGATGGCCTCCCAGTCGTAGGGATTCAGCGTGCGCAGGTCGAGGATCTCCACGTCGATGTTATGCTCTCGCTTGGCGCGCTCGGCGGCTTGCAACGAGCGCGGGACCAAAGCGCCGTAGGTGACGATCGTCAGGTCGGCGCCGGCGCGCACCAGGCGCGCCTTGCCGAAGGGGATGGCGAAGTCGGGGCCGGGATAGGGCGCGCGGTCGTGGGTCTCGCGGTAGAGGCGCTTGTGTTCGAGAAAGAGCACCGGATCGTCGCAGCGGATCGCGGTGCGCAGCAGGCCGTTCGCATCTAACGCATTCGAGGGGAAGACGACGCGCAGCCCTGGGATGTGCGTGAAGAGGCTCTCGCCGGATTGCGAGTGATAGATGGAGCCGCCGGTCAGGTAGCCGCCGATGGGCGCGCGAATCACCACCGGGCAGGCCCACTCGCCGTTGGAGCGCCAGCGCAGCACGGAAAGCTCGTTGTGAATCTGGTGCATGGCCGGCCAGATGTAATCGAAGAACTGAATCTCGACCACCGGCTTCATGCCGCGGGCGGCGTAACCCAGCGCGCGGCCGACGATGTTGGCCTCGGCCAGCGGCGAGTTGAAGACCCGCTCCGAGCCGAACTCGGTTTGCAGGCCGGCGGTGAGCTTGAAGACGCCGCCCTTGCCCTTGACCTCGTTGAGCGCCTCTTCGCGGCTGGCGTCGGCCACGTCCTCGCCGAAGACGACGATGCGCGGGTCGCGGCGCATCTCGTCGTGCAGGCAGGTGTTGATCAGGTCGGCCATGGTGCGAGGCTTCGCGTCCTTCGAGGACTTCGCGTCCGGCGCATCGCTTTCTTTGTGCTCGGCGGCAAAGGCTGTGCTGGTGGGGTCCAGGTCTTCGGAGTAAACGTGCCGGGTAATCTCCGCGACCAGCGGCAGCGGAGCTTGCAGAGCGCGTTCGGCGGCTTCCGCGACCTCGCGATCCAGCGCGTGTTCCAGCGCGATGAGTTCGACTTCGGTGAGGATTTCTTCGGCGAGCAGGCGCGCCCGCATCTTCACCAGCGGATCGCGCAGGGCGTCGGCTTCGCGCTCGGCCTGGGTGCGATAGAGCCGGTCGTCGTCGGAGAGCGAGTGTGAGTAGGCCCTCATGCAGTGGCCGTGAACAAAGGCCGGCCCCAGCCCGGCGCGGCAGTAGGCCACCGCGGATTGAAAAGCCCGGAAGCTGGCCTCGGCATCGGTGCCGTCCACTTCGGCAAAATAAAAATTCGGATGGTTGGCCACGAGGCGCGAGATGTTGCCGCCCGGCATGCTCACCTCGACCGGAGTGCTGATTGCGTAGCCGTTGTCCTCCACGCAGAAGATCACCGGCAGCTTGCGGTTCGAGGCGGTGTTCATCGCCTCCCAGAACTCGCCCTGCGAGGTGGAACCCTCGCCCAGCAAAGTCAGTACAACTTCGTCGCCGTGAAACTTCACCTCGCGGAAGGCGCGATAGTCGCCCTCCGCTGGGGCTGCGGCTTCGGGATGGCCGCTGAAATAGCGCCCGGCCTCGGCACAACCCACGGCATGAAGCAACTGCGAGGCAGTGGCGGAAGAGGTGCTGACGATGTTCAGCGCGCGGCTGCTCCAGTGAGTGGGCATCTGGCGGCCGCCGCTGGCCGGATCGGTTGCCGCGCCCACGGCCTGCAAGAGCATCTCGTCCGGGGTGACGCCCAGCGCCAGGCAGAGCGCGCGGTCGCGATAGTAGGGGAAGAACCAGTCGTAGCCGGGACGCATGGCCAGGGCCGCGCCCACTCCCAGCGCCTCGTGGCCCGCGCCGGAGATTTGGAAGTAGGTTTTCTGCTGGCGCTTGAGCAGGATTTCGCGGTCGTCGACGCGGCGCGAGAGAACCATCAGCCGGTAGATTTCAACCAACTGCCGAGGGCTGAGGCCGCCGGAGCCTGCCGACACGGACTCACGGGCGCTGGAAACTGCCACTTCCATTGTCTTGCTCCTCAATTGCCTGTTTGATTCAATTACGGGGAATTTGGACCAACTTTGTTCATTGTAACAACCCGGAGGGCAGTGGCATTCTAGTCTAGTAAAAGGAGTTTGGAATGGTTTCTCTTGTGTATCTGCTGGCGATGCGGACGGGGATCTTTGCCGAAGAGCGCTTCCTGGGGCGTTTGCTGGACCATTGGGGCGTCGATGGCGAGGAGTTTGTCCGTAACAAGCTGCCGCACTTGCTGGTGGTGGCGGCGATTGCCTTTGTTCTGATGCGGCTGCTGCGCCTGATCACCTTTCACATCACCCGCGTGGCGGAGCGGAACTCGGCCACGCCCGCTCATTTCGCCCAGGTCAAGACGGTGGCCGGGGTCGTCCGCACCACCGGACTGGCCATTATCTGGGTGATCGCCGGATTGCAGATTCTGGATACGCTGGGCGTGAATCTGGCGCCGCTGCTGGCCTCGGCCGGGATTGCCGGAATCGCACTCGGCCTGGCGGCGCAGAACATCGTCAAGGACGTGCTCAACGGCATCCTCATCCTCATCGAGGACCAGTTCAACGTGGGCGACACGGTGCGCCTGGCCGGCCTCAGCGGCGTCGTGGAGGCGATGACGCTGCGCAAGACCACGGTGCGCGACGCGGATGGCACTCTGTACATTGTTCCCAACTCGCAGATCACCACCGTCGCCAACCTGAGCGTGGGTTACTCTATGGCCACCGTGAACGTGAACGTGGATTTTTCCGCCAACCCCGACCAGGTGCTGGAGCTGTTGAAGGGCATCGCGATGGAGATTCGCACGAGCGAGGAGTTCCGTGAGATCTTTGTCGCCGATCCGCAAATTCTGGGCGTGGATGCGATCAAGGGCTCGGAGCTGATCTTCCCGGTGGTCTTCAAGACGCTGGCCACAAAACAATACGCGCCGGTGCGGGAGTTCCGGCGGCGTGTTCGTCTGGCATTGGAAGAAAACCATCTGCTCCCCGGCGACCCTAATCGGGTCTTCAATACGTTTATGGACAAGGCGGAAAGCGGGCGCGGCGATTCTACCACGGATGCTGCGCCGGGAGCCGATCCCACCACGCTCAAGCCGCAGGATGGGAACCCTTTCAGCGGGGACTCGGCGAGTTAGAGATTTTCCTGTTGGTGTAGAGTCCAGCGTGGACCGGGAGGTCCACACGACAGCCGGCCAGGAGGCCAGCGCTACCTGTTCTTGCGGCGACCGGCAACATTGAGACAAGCAGGAGATCCACTCTATACCAAGAAGCAAAATGCTCCAATGGGGATAGCCGCGCCTTTCATAGCAACGCCTGCCGCATCTCCTCCGCGTCGGCGATCGGCGGCAGGCAGGTGCGTCCACGGCAAACGATGGCCCACGCAGCCGCGCCCTCCGGTTTGGGAACCTGAAGCAGGGTTTCGGCCAGCGCTTCGGGAAGGCCTCCCGCAACCAGCCGCTCAGGATCGATGCGCATCACGTTTTTGTTGACGGCGAAGCGGCCCGCGGCGAGTTCCTCAAGACGCTCTGCCTCGGAACCTGAGCCGACAATCACCACTTGAATCGGATCAAGCAGCAGCCGCTCCAGGGCCAGCCCGTAGCTGCCGGCGTAGAGGCCGAAGTGCTCGACAATTCCCGCAAAGGCGGCCAGCGTCTCCTCGGCGATCTCGCGATACTCCTTGCGCCCGCTCAGGGCTTCCAAGCGTAAGAGGGCCGACGCGGCGGTGGGGTTGCCGGCGGGGGTGGGCGAGTCCTGCAGCGGCTTGCGGCGGGCGGCCAGAGCGCCCAGAGGCGGCACTTCGCCGGAGTGTACAGCAGAATCAAAAAATCCGCATCCGCTGCGATCAGAAAAGCGGGTGATCATCGCGCCGGCAAGCTTGACGGCAGCGTGGTAGTAGCTCATCTCGCCGCAGGAAAACCAGCCGTCGATGCAGGCGTGAACGGTGAAAGCGTAGTCGTCGAGCGTGCCGGCGATCTTCTCCATCCGCTTCCCTTCCCCAGCCTGAGCGTCGCCGTAGGCGATCACGTGGCTGAGCGAATCGCTGCCATCCCAGGCCTCCCGCAACAGCCGGTCCAGCGTGAGCAGAGCAAACTCCCGCGCAGAGGCGATTTTCAGGATGCGCGCCGCTTCCAGAAAGGCTGTCACCGCCATCGCGTTCCAGCCAGTGTAGAGCGTGCGGTCGATGAAGGGCGTGGGCCGCATGGCGCGGGCCGCCAGCAACGCGCGACGTGCCGAGTCGAGCAGCGCGCGCAGGTCGTCCTCGTTCCGCCTCGATTCGGCCGCCAGTTCTTCCACGGTGCGATCCAGGTGAAGAACATTCCGCGCCGGATCGTGGTGCATATCGCCCAGTTCGCCGATCCCCCAGTAGCGAAGGGCAATCTCCGCATCGTCCTCAGAAAACCCCGCCCCGCGCAGCGCCTTACGCGCCTCGGCCAGCGTCCAGGTAAAGTAGTTGCCGTCGTCGTCGAGATTGATGTCGGCATCCTGCGAGGCAAAAAAGCCGCCCCGATCGCGGTCGCTCATCGTACTCTCCAGCCATCCCACAATCTCCCTGGCTGTTCTGCGATAATCCTCGCTGCCCAAGCTCTCAAAGCCATGCAGGTAGTTGCGCAGGAGCTCGGTGTTGTCGTAGAGCATCTTCTCGAAGTGCGGCACCCGCCAGCGCTCGTCCACGCTGTAGCGATGAAAACCGCCGGCTAGTTGGTCGTAGACGCCGCCCCGCGCCATGCGTTCCAGTGTTGTGCGGAAAGCCTGCACCGCACGTTCGTTGCCGCGATTCAAGCCGACTTCCAGCAGCAGGTCCAGCGCGCCGGGGTGGGGAAACTTGGGCTGCGAGCCGAAGCCGCCGTTGCGCGAATCGAATTGCGCGAGAATCGAGCCGGCGATCTTGTCCACCAACGCCAGCGAAAGCTTGCCGCCTCGCCCCGAAAAGGTCTCATTGTGCTCGATGGCGGCCATCGCGCTCGCCGCCGTTTCCAGCGCCTCATCGCGCCGCTCGCGCCAGACCTGGGCCAGCGTCGTCAGCACCCGGCCAAAGCCCGGCCGCCCATAGCGATCGTCGGGCGGAATGTAGGTGCCGCCAAAGTAGGGCCTGCCGTCGGGCGTGAGAAAGACCGTCAGCGGCCAGCCGCCCTGGCCGGTGATCGCAGAAACCGCGGCCTGATAGCGCGCGTCCACGTCGGGCCGCTCGTCGCGGTCCACCTTCACGGCAACAAAATGCTCATTGATAAGCGCGGCGATCTCCGGGTTCTCGTACGACTCCCGGTCCATCACATGGCACCAGTGGCACCAGACGGCGCCAATGTCTAGCAGGATGGGCTTGTCTTCCGCCTGGGCACGGGCAAAGGCCGCCTCACTCCAGGGGTGCCACCGGACCGGCTGATGGCGCGCCGAGCGCAGGTAGGAAGAGGCGGAGTCTTTCAGCAGGTTAGTGGGGCCGGATTCGCTGGGCGTGGGGAAAACGTCCTTGTCCATGCGCTGAGGATACATGGATTGCGCCCATGGTGGCCAGAAGCACATTCCATAGCTATGCCGTAAAAAAGGGAACAGGCCTCAGCCCGTCCCCTTCTTTGTTCCACAGCTGCTCTGCCTTAAAAGTGATAGGCCAAGCCGATCGCAGGGCTGTAAATGTTGTACCACTTGTTGGTGGTGAAAGTGCTTATGCTAAAGATTGGCACCTTGGTCACCATGCCGCGGTACTCGGCGCGGATGTCAAAGCTGGGGCTGATCTCGTAGGCAATGCCGGCGCCGTAGAGGCCGCCGATTTCGGTTTGCCGATTGGCGTCGATGTTCTTTGTGCCGGAGTTGCGAATCGGCAGGAAGATGAATCCGGCCGGACCAGCCTCGATAAAGGGATTGAATTTGCGGAAGTTGAAGGTGCGCACGTAGGCGGCCGACATCTCCTGATTGCGGGTCAGAATGGTCTCGACGAGAGGGTTGGTATGGTAGGTAATCTTGTTTTGGTAAGTGATGCCGTAGTTGGCTTCGAGGGCGCTGGAGGGTGTGAGCATGAATCGGTAGCTGGCCAGCGCGCCATAGGCGGGGGTCGCGTGAACATAAACATCCGTTGGCGATCCGATAAACGGTTCGATGAGCCCGATTCCGCTAAGGCTGACGTCCTGGCGGCTTTCCTGGGCGCGGCCTGCTGCCACGCACACGGCCAGCAGAAATGTTATTAAGGCGATCTTCTTCATTCGGTCCTAAACCTCACGACTGCTCAACCGTCCGGCTGGCAACCAACTCTTCGATTCCGGCGCTCCGGTTCGAGCCGGGTCCCACTCTCAGCATTGTAACTGGCCGGAGCGGTCCTTGGCATCAGCAGGATCCCCGAAATGATCTGAGGCTTTAGACGCAGGAGGATGCAAACGGGCTTTCGGATGTTTTTAAGGCAACGAACGTGGTTTTTGATGGAGGATATGCTTGGACTGCGGAAAACACGATTTAGATTCCGGATCGCCTCAGGCCACGCCGGCAGATAGATCAGGATTCCAACCGTGATACACTGTAGTTGCGCTCAGTGATTTGGCCGTGAGCGGCGGATTTCCCTTCCAAGGCGAGTTTGCCCAGCACAGTTTTTTCCCAAGCCTCTCCAGCGTGACCACTTGAGTCTCCCACCCGGTGACTCTGCTCTGGACCATGAATGTGTCCGAGAGCCAGACGCCTTTGTATCCTTGATTGCGATCAGGCGCATCAACCGGGAGCGCGTTGAATACTGTATGCGCTGGAGCGTGGCGCCGTTCGGCAATGTGCCGTCTGGCGATGATGTAGCGTGTGGCAGCTCCGGGTCCCCTTTTCACAGTTGGCGGCCAGTCTTAGCTCGACTTTCGGTTCTCCCTTACGCAAAATTGATTCGCAGGCCTGTGCTCTTGTGTGAGTGCGCGCGCCTCACTGTCCGCTTCCGTTGCAGGCCGCTTAGGCGGCTCCGGAAGCCTTAGGAAATGACTGTATTTTGACGAATAAGTTCTCTGAATTCTCTCTTTCGCCCGCCCTGATGGCGCGGCTTGACGCTAACAAATTTGAAATTCCCACCCCGGTGCAGATCGGCTGCATTCCTCCCGCGCTGCAAGGCCGCGATGTGCTGGCCACCGCGCAGACGGGAACCGGCAAGACGCTCGGATATCTGATCCCAATCGTAGAACTGCTGCAAAGGGCGGTAGCACGCGGCCCCGCCGCGCACGCGCTCATCCTGCTGCCTACGCGCGAGCTGGCCATGCAGGTAGAGCAGGCCTTTCTCGCCATCCGCTCCAGCTCGGAACAGAACGTGGCCCTGGTGGTCGGCGGGCTGGCCGAGCGGTCGCAACTGGATGCCATCCGGCGCGGCGCCAAATTGATCGTGGCCACACCGGGACGCCTTGAGGACTACCTCAAGCGCAGGCTGGTGCGGCTGGACCAGGTGAAGATTCTGGTGCTCGACGAAGTGGACCGGATGCTCGATATGGGCTTTCAGCCGGCCATTGCCCGCATCGCGGCCACGCTTCCCGCCGTGCGCCAGACCTTGTGCTACTCGGCCACGCTGGAAGGCTCGGTCAAGGAAGTCGCTCGCAAGTACCTGAACAACCCGGTGCGCGTCGAGATCGGCTCAGTGCTGAAGCCGGCCGAGAACGTCGAGCTGCGAACCTTTGAGGTTGAGCCGGACAAGAAGCAGGAGCTGCTCGAACACCTGCTGGGAGCGGAGACAGGCAGCTTTCTGGTCTTCGTGCGCACCAAGCACGGCGCGGATCGCGTGGCGCGCAGGCTGGTTCGCAGCGGCCATTCGGCCACGCAGATTCACGGCGACCGCTCGCAGGCCCAGCGCAACCAGGCTCTGCGCAGCTTCTCCGAGGGCCGTCATCGCGTGCTGGTGGCGACGGATGTGGCCGCTCGCGGCATCGATGTGGCCAACGTGGCGCACGTGATCAACTTCGATATGCCCAAGATGGCCGAGGACTTTGTCCACCGTGTTGGCCGCACCGGACGCGCATCGGCGCACGGCGTGGCTTCAACCTTTGCCGGACCGGCGGAGCGCAACGACCTGCGCAAGATCGAACGCACGCTGTCGATTCATATGAAGCATTTCCGGGTGCGTTCGGCTGATACCGCAAAGGCAGCGTAAAGCAGCCTCTAGCTTCTAGTTCATACCCCACGATCGGCGTAGACTCATTACGTCGATCGTGGGGTTTTGTCATTCTCGCGTGACAGGAGAGATTTCACTCCTTCTTGCCTGCCAACTGCAGCAACCTGCGGCCAACCAGGAAGAACCATATCGGATAGAGTGGACCGGCGATGGCCATGAGCACAACGCCTGCCGCCGGCACGAAGAGTCCGCCAATGATGTGGGCCAGATCCAGGCCATGCATCACGATGCCCAGCCAGGCAGTCGCCTTGCCGAAGACACCGCCGCGCAGCATGACGCAGCAGATTAGAACCGCGCCGCACTGGAGAAGTACTCCGCCCAGGATGGCTCCCGTTCCGTGCCAGATGTCGGTGGCCATGATCGCTTCTCCGGCGGCCAGGATCTGCGCCCGCGCATTATCGGTAGTTGCCGTCGCGAACTTGTCGCTCAGCGGGAGCATCGACAGCGCCGTCGGTGTTGCCAGCACCAGCGTCACACCCACGGAGGCCAACGCCGTGGCAAGCAGTGCGTTCACCGGATTGCTTCGCCGCAATGCCGCGAAGAGGCCCAGAAAGAGCAGGTAGTAGAGCGGCATAACGATAAGGGTTGGCAGGTCGAGGCGCAAGAGCCCCAGAGCTTTGTTGTGCTGCAACAGCGTGAAGGCTTCGGCGGCGGTCGTGGGCTGGCCTCCCAGCACTACCATCTGAACGATGGTTGCCAGCGAGTAGACGATCAGAATGTAAGCTGCGATGCCGCCCACTCGGCAAAGGCCGCTTAAATCGCCGGGCTCTTCGCATACTGGCTTATCGCGATCAATTCCTGGTTTCATGGTTTTCAGCCTCCGAGATGTGTGTGAAAAAAGGCCGTGATGCGGCGTCGCGCGTCCTGGTTGGCGGCCTCGTTGTAGCCGATGCCGGTCCAGCGAAGGAGCTTCAGGAGAAAGTGCTTGTGATTGTTCATGAAGGAGTGGCCGGCGTCGGGGTACTCCTTCACGTCGTTTGGAACCAGGGCGCGGTCGAGCGCTTCTTTTAGCACGTCAGCGACGCCCTGCTCCCACTTCGCCTGGCCGCCGTAGCTGCCGACGACGGGGCAGGCGGCATTGAGAAAGTCATCAAAGTCTTTGGGGAGCGGGCCGCCGTAGTTGACGCTGGCGGCGGAAAAACCGTGGCCGGAGATGAGCAGCAGGGCGAATCCGCCACCCATGCAGAAGCCGATGACGCCCACCTTGCCGTTCGAGCTGGGCTGGGCAAGGAGCCATGCGCGGGAAGCTTCCACGTCGTCGAATGCCGGCCCCTTTCGGGCGATCAGATCGCGGATGACCTGACGGAGGCAGAGCAGCAACCCGCCTTTGTAGTAGAGGTCGATGGAAAGAGCGAGAAAGCCCGCCTCCGCGAGCCAGTTGGCCTGATTGCGATGGTCCGCGCTCATGCCGCCTATATCGTGCAGAACGACGACGCCGGGAACGGGGCCGGGTTTGGACGGAATGGCGAGGTAAGCGGGCATCTGGCCGCGCGGGGTAGGTATGAGGACGTCGGGCATTTCGTTCTCCCCTTGTGGCAGCGGTTGGCGGCTGACAAATGATTTTATACGACTGGAGACCTTGGCCGTCGTGACGATTGGATGAAATGAGCGGGTGACGCGGGTCCGGGGGGGTAAGGAAACCGGGTGCCCCCGGTCCCGCCTTTGGGACCGGGGAACGACCATCTTCTCCTGCCCGCTTTCAATTCACGCAAAAACTGTCCGCGTCCTCTCCAGATTTGGCCAGAAATATGCAAAATGATCTCTGGTTCGACACAGAGGGATATTTGCGCGTTTGGTACTCAAATTGCGCTTGCTACGCGGTTGAGATTGCGGACGCCCAATGTTCAGGAGAATGTCGCTTATTTCTATTTCATCTCAAAGGCCAGCGGCAGCAGCTCGCGGAAGGGCAGCATGCACTCGCCGTCGACTGTGGGAAAGATCACCGGTGCATCGGGCAGGATGAACTCGGCGAGCACCTGGCGGCAGGCGCCGCAGGGCGGGCTGGGGGCACCGTTCAGATTCGCGACAGAGACGGCCTCGATGCGAATCTCTGGCCCGAATTTGGAAACGGCTCGGACCAAAGCGGAACGCTCGGCGCAGAGGGTCAGTCCGTAGCTCACGTTCTCCACGTTCGCGCCGGTGACGACTTCGCCGTTGGTCAGCCGCAGCGCCGCGCCGACTCGGAAGCCGGAGTAGGGCGCGTAGGCGTTCTGCGCGGCCTGACGCGCCCGGTCTAGCAGGCTCAGGAGTGCGGCGTCTGTCTGGGATGGGTTGTTCATCGGCGTTCACCTCTTACGGCGTGAGTAGAGGCTATCGCATCTTTGCGGCCTGCACAACGGGGAGCAATACGCCGGTTGCTCCCTTGCAATCTTCCCACTCGGGGCAAAATTGCTCTTGTCTTTTCCGGATGTGCCCACCGTCACCCCCAAGCCTGTATTCCATCTTCTAGAATTGACAGGAGGAGATTTGAAACCATGCCGCGTAAAGCGCTGATTGCCGCCAATTGGAAGATGTACAAGACGCCCGCCGAAGCCAAGGCCTTTGTCGATGCCTTTTTGCCCCTCGTTGCCTCGCACACCCGCGACGAGATCGCCCTCTTTCCCTCGCCGGTGCTGCTGCCGACTGTGATTAACGCCGCCAAGGGAAGCAATGTCGCCGTCGGCGCGCAGAACATCCACTTTGCCGAGGAGGGCGCTTACACCGGCGAGACCTCGCTGAACCAGCTCCAGGCCGTGGGCGGAACGCACACGCTGATCGGCCACTCCGAGC
>CAZQRX010000077.1:0-10778 GCA_964595845.1 uncultured Occallatibacter sp.
GCAGCTCCGCTCCTGCTTGGACGATGCGCTCCACCGTATCGTGAGCCACGCCGCCATCCACTTCGATTCTAAATGCCAGCCCCAGCTCCTGGCGCAATTCAACCAGCCGCCGGATCTTGTCGAGCGAGAATTCAATGAACTCCTGCCCTCCGAAGCCCGGATTCACGCTCATCACCAGCACATGGTGGACCATGGGCAGGATCTCCAGCAGCAGCTCGACGCGCGTCGCGGGATTCACCACCACCGCTGGCTTCATGCCGTGCTCGGCAATCAGCTCCAGTGAGCGGTGCAAGTGGGGGCAGGCTTCGTAGTGGACGCTCACCCAGTCGGCTCCGGCCTCGGCAAAGGCGGGAATGAACTCGTCCGGGTTCTCGATCATCAGGTGGCAGTCGAGCGGCAGGCGGGTGAACTTGCGCAGCCATTTCACCACCGGCGGACCAATGGTGATGTTGGGCACAAAATGCCCGTCCATCACGTCCACGTGGATCGCCGTGCCGCCGCCACGCTCGGCCGCGGCAACCTGCTCCGCCAGGTGGGCGAAGTCCGCCGATAATATCGATGGCAAAAGTTCAATCATCTTGATACCGACAGCAGTTCAACCATGCTCTTTGAACGCATCTCCGTGCAGGGTCAGTGTATCAGCGCTGAGGGGCGGCGGCCCAATCCATCGATGCGTAGCCATCGACTCCATGCATCATCCTTTCTGCAGGATTATCGCGGAAAGGGTGGGAGACCACGACCCTCAACTAGCATTTTTCCGGCAACCCGCCCCACGCTGCGCAGCAGCGCCTTCACCGGCCAGCCGCCTTCGCTGTCGGGGAAGAAGATTTCGCCGGCGCGGCGGGCTTCGGGGCGGTAGTACCAGCGTTTGAGCAGCGCCAGATGGCCTTGACGCAGGGTCGGCGATAGGGTTTGGCTCGGGGCGGCGAGCGCGGCAAGCGCCGCTTCCATGCGGGCTTCGAGCGTGCCGCGCACGAGCTTTATCGGCTCCTCGGCTTCGACGGAGGGAGACGGGGGTTTTAACCCCCGTGTAGAGCCAATTGAATCCAAGGGGGCTTCAGCCCCGGAGGAAATCGTCTCTTCCGGCGCAGCTTCCAGGCCTGGCGCTTCCGGAATTGCCTCAATCGCCATCGGATGCGCGAAGAGCGAAGTGGAACCCGACTGCTCATTCTGAATTCTCATGCCCAGCGTCGAGAACCCGGCCGGGCCGCTGAGCCGGCCGTTTTCATAGAGGAAGACGGCCACCTCGCCGGGAACGGCTGAGGCTTGCAACACGACCGCGCGAAGCTGCGAGAGCGGGCGGACCAGCTCGGAGGCGAGGGCGCGCACGCTCTCAACGCGGACGACCTGCGCGTGGGCGGCGGCGGCGGCCTCGAATTCAAGGTTCGCCGAGGCATCGTCGCGCTGAGTGCGCAGCGTGACCAGGCGGCTCTCGCCGCGCGTGGCCAGGAACTGCTCGACCGACGCGGCCTCCTCCGCGTAGCGCTCGTCCGTGCAGCCCTGATAGCAGGGCGCGAGGCACATCTTCATCTCGGAGTAGACGCAGCCGGGGTGGCTGGGATGGGGCGCAAGCTCCTCGGTGCAGCGGCGCAGCAGGAAGAGCTTGAGCGCCTCGTCGGCAAAGCGCTCGGCCGCCGCCCGCGACTGGAACGGCCCGTAAGCCCATCCGGCCTCGCGCTGGCTGGGGCGATTGGTTACCGTGATGCGCGGGTAGGGATTTCCGCCCAGGTAGCGGATAAAGGCTGGCGCGCCAAGGTGCATCCGTTCCAGAGCCTTCGCGCCGTACTCGTTTTGGAGGAGTTCAAACTGGAGGAGCAGGGATTCGAACTCCGAGCCGGTGAGCCGCCAACGAATCTGCCGCACGCGCCCGGCCAACTGCAAGCGGCGCGGGTGCCTGGCCGAGGGCTGCAAGAGGCGTTCGAGGCGTCCGCGCAGGTTGGGTGTGCGGCCGATGTACGGCTCGAAGTGCGCCTCCGCGCCATAGAGCGCGAAAACCGCCGGGCTGGTGGGCAGTTGCGCCAGCGCGGCCTTGGCGTCGGCCGGGTCGAAGGCGAGAGTTTCGAGCTCGGCCATTCTGCTCAGGCTCCTGCAATCGTCATGCCGTCGATGCGCAGCGTGGGCGAGGCAATCGCGCCGCGAAATTCCAGGTCGCTGCCGATGGCGGTCACATTCTTGAGCATCTCGGCGAGGTTGCCGGCGACGGTCACCTCTTCGACGGCGTGGGTCAGCGCGCCGTTCTCGATCCACAGGCCGGTGGCGCCGCGCGAGTAGTCGCCGGTGACCACGTTGACGCCGAAGCCCAGCAAGCTGGTGACGTAGAGTCCGGCAGGAACATCCGCGATGATCTGCTCGGAAGTCTGCGTTCCCGGCTCAAGGTAAAGATTGCCGCAGCCGATGCCCGGCGTGCCGGCCAGTCCGCGCGAGGCGTTGTGCGTGGATTTCATGCCCAGCTTGCGGGCAGTGTAGGTGTTCAGCAGGTAGTTACGCAGCACGCCGGCTTCCACCACCACGGTGCGCAGCGAGGGCAGGCCTTCGCCGTCGAATGGGGATGTCCCGAAGCCGCCCATGCCAGTGGGCAGCAACATGGTGTTGTCGTCGATGAGGGTTAAATTGCCCGAAGCGATCTGCTCGCCCAGCCGCCCAGCGAGGAAGGACGCGCCGCGCCAGATGGCGTCGCCGGAAGCCGCCTCGAAGAGCGAGCCGAGCAGCGAGCCGGCCACCTCCGGCGCAAAGACAATCGGAACCCGCTGCGTGGGAACGCGCCGCGCGCCCAGCCGGCGCAGCGTCCGCCGCGCCGCTTCTTTGCCAATCGACTCGGGCGATTCGAGGTCGGCGAGCCGGCGTGCGCCGGACCACCAGTAGTCGACCTGCTTGCTGCCGTCCACGTCTTCGGCCATTGGCGACGCCGAGACTCCGGCGTAGCTGGAGCGGTAGCCGCCCACAAAGCCGCGCGAGTTGGCCAGCGCCTTCCGCCCGGTGGCCGCCTGAAAGCTGCCGCCGTCGGAGTTGGTGATGCGCGGGTCGGCCCCGAGCGCCGCCGCCTCGGCCCGCCGCGCCCACTCGGTCCGCTCAGCGCTGGGCAGCGAATACACATCCTCGTGGTAGAGATGAAGGTCGCCGGGAACTGAGCCGAATTCGACGCTCTCCGCGAGGCCGCAACAGGGGTCTTCCTCGGTGATTTTGGCCAGCTCCAGCGCGCCGTCCACCAGTTGGCGGATTCCCTCCGGGGTCAGGTCGCTGGTGCTCGCCGAGGCCGAGCGCTTGCCCAGAAAAACGCGCAAACCCAGCCCGCGCGAGCCGGAGTCCTTCAGCGTCTCCACCTGGCCCAGGCGCACATTGACGGAGAACTCATCGCCCTCGCGGACGGCAGCCTCGGCGTCGCTGGCGCCGGCTTTCATAGCCAGCGCCACCACATCGGCGGCCAGGGATTCCAGGTCGAGAAGATTCATTTCGGGTTGAGCGGCAACTTCGGTCATGGGTCAACAGTAACAAAAGTGGGCGCGATTCGGCATCCACTGGGGCTGGACGCATTACAGACATGATCGGCTTTGAAAGTACGCTTGCATTTGTTATCTCTTTCTGATAACCATAGAATGTCATGTACGGACGCGATTCCGCTCTCGACACATTGCTTGATCTGGACGGAATCACATTGATTGTGGACCAGGATGGCGGACACTGGGTGCGATTTGTGGTCACACAGATTCCGCCCACGCCGGAGAAGCCGCATGGTTTGGATTATTCGCTCACGCTGCATGGACCGAATGGGGAACGTCTGGTTGGATTCGACAATGCTCATCCGGCTGGAAAACAGAAGCGCGGCGATCCGCAGGACCATCGTCATCACATTCGGACGATGAAGCCGTGAAGCCGTATGAATATAGCGATGCCGCTACGCTGCTCGCCGATTTCTGGACAGAGGTTGATAGGGTGCTGAAAGAGAGAGGAATTAGCCTATGAGTACGCTCAAGGTTGGAATTGCCAGCTACGACGAAGTGAAGGCTTTGACTCTGGCCATCGCCCGCGGCCAGCGCAAGCTCGCGCCGCAGGAGCCGCAGGTGTGGTTCCCTTCCACCGAGTCGTTTGCCCGTGTACTCTCGGCGGGTAACCGCGATCTGTTGCGCATCCTCGTGGAAAGCGCGCCCGGCTCTCTTGAAGAACTGGCTCACCTCACCGGCCGCCAGAAGCCGAACCTCTCCCGCACGCTCAAAACCATGGCCAACTACGGACTGGTGCGGCTGGAGCGCGGCCCTCGCGGGCGCATCGCCGCTAAAGTTATCCACGACCGCATTGAACTTGACCTGCCGCTGGCGCGAAAAGATCGCGCGGCATAATTTCCGAGAGCTGATTTACAAACTCATCGCAACCGGCAGAATCTCTTCCACATCGACCCACTGGGTGGGGTAGTTGCCGGTGTAGCAGGCGGTGCAGTAGCCGGTGTGCTCCTCGCCGTCGCAGCACTTCAGCAGGCCGTCGAGCGATAAGTAGGCCAGCGAGTCGGCTTCAATGAACTGGCGAATCTCTTCAATGGAGTTATTGGCGGCGATCAGTTCGCGCTTGCTGGGAGTATCGACGCCATAAAAGCAGGGCGAGATGGTAGGCGGGCAACTGATGCGCAGATGGACTTCACTGGCGCCTGCGCCGCGCACCATGCGGACGATCTTCCGAGAGGTTGTCCCGCGGATGATGGAGTCGTCGATCAGAATGACCCTCTTGCCTTCTAGCAGATTGCGCACCGGGTTGAGCTTGAGGCGCACGCCGAAGTCGCGGACGCGCTGCTCCGGTTCGATGAAGGTGCGGCCCACATAGTGGTTGCGGATCAGTCCCATGCGGAAAGGCAGGCGCGCCTCTTCCGCGTATCCCATGGCAGCCGTCACGCCGGAGTCGGGGACGGGGACGACCAAATCTGCCGGCACGCCGGATTCGCGGGCCAGTTGGCGGCCCATCTGATCGCGGCTCTCCTGCACCCAGCGGCCGAAGATGCGCGAGTCGGGGCGCGCGAAGTAGACATGCTCGAAGATGCAGCTCGATTGCGGAGTACCGGTCGCATACTGGCGGCTGGTGACGCCGTCCCCGGTGACCATGATCAGTTCGCCGGGCAGCACATCGCGCTCGAAGGTGGCGCGCAGCAGGTCGAAGGCGCAACTCTCGCTGGCGAAGACGATGGTGTCCGGACCGTCGGGGTTCTTGATGCGGCCCATCGAGAGCGGGCGAAAGCCGTGCGGATCGCGGGCGGCGAAGATGCGGTCGCGGGTCATCATCACGATGGAGAATGCGCCCTCGACCTGGCGGAGCGAGTCGGCGATGGCGTCCACCAGGCTTCCCGCTGGCGAGTGGGCGATCAGTTGGACGATAATTTCAGAATCGGAGGTGGTCTGGAAATACGCGCCATCCCGCTCCAGGCGGGCGCGCACATTGCCCAGGTTGACCAGATTTCCGTTGTGGGCGATGGCGATCAGGCCCTTGGTCGAGTCAACGCGGATGGGCTGGGCGTTCAGCAGCGCCGAGTCGCCGGTGGTCGAGTAGCGGGTGTGGCCGATGGCCATCCGGCCGGGGAGTTTGTCGAGAACGTCGTCGGTAAAAATCTCCGAGACCAGGCCCATGCCCTTGATATTGGCCAGGTGCTGGCCGTCGGCGGTGGCGATACCGGCCGACTCCTGGCCGCGGTGTTGCAGTGCGTAGAGGCCAAGATAAGCCTGGCGGGCGGCCTCGGGATGGCCGTGAATGGCGATGACGCCGCACTCTTCGCGGAGCTTTGGGTCATCCGCGGCACGAAGATTCCCCTCAGGGGCTAAAGCCCCCGCTGATTTTGCAGCATGATCGGCACGACTAAAGTCGTGCCCTGATATAAAGCAGGCGGTTGATGCGTCGATCTCGCCTTCGACCCCCTGAAAGAGAAGCCCGGTCATGCGGTTACCTCGTCGTGGAGGATGGCTTCCAGAGCCGTGGCCCAGGGCTTGCGCAGTTCGGCGAGTGGCGCGGAGATGAAGGACTCGCCGTCGACCGTGACCTCCAGCCGCGTTCCACCGGTCGAGCCAATGCGAGCGGAGAAGAGCTTATATTCGTCGGCCAGCTTCTCGATGGCGGAGACGTTCGACGGATGCGTGGTAACGAGCACGGTGGAGGCGGGCTCGGCAAAGAGGCCGAAGAGCGGATGAACCATCAGCGACTGATCCTGCTCGACGGTTGCGCCGATTCCCTTCGCAAATCCCGCCTGCGCCAGGGCAACTGCGATGCCGCCGTCGGAGAAGTCGCGCGCGGAACGCAGCAATCCCTCGCCGGCCAACTCGGACAGCAACTGATGCAGGCTGGCCTCGGCCTCCAGATCGAGCGGCGGCGGTGTGCCCCAGAGGCTGCCGAGAATCACTTTAGCGTATTCCGAAGAGCCAAAGGCAATCAGCTCCGCAGCCGATGAGGTAGGAGCATCCGGAACCAAGTCAGGGAAGATCGAAATGGGAAGGTTGGGATTGAGTTCCGGAACAACATAGGGATTCATTGGGATTGGTTTGAAGGGAACGGCAAGATTGGGGTCGGGTTGTTCGTCGCGCGGAAGCGGCCACAAAAGCAGAATCGCGTCACCCGCCTTCTGGAAATCCGCCGGAACCGCCTTGTTCACATCGTCCAGAATGCCCACGATCCCCAGAACCGGCGTTGGATAAATGCCTTCGCCGCGCGTCTCGTTGTACAGCGAAACGTTGCCGCCGGTGACCGGCGTGCCGAGCGCCGTGCAAGCCTCCGCAATGCCGTCGATAGCCGCCGAGAGCTGGGCCATGATCTCCGGCTTCTCGGGGTTGCCGAAGTTCAGGCAATTGGTCGCGGCCACCGGTTTTGCGCCTGTCATCGCCACCTTGCGGGCGCATTCGGCCACCGCGTGCATTGCGCCCAGCCTGGGATCGAGGTAAGCCCAGCGGCCATTGCCGTCCAGAGCCATCGCCAGCCCGATATCTCCGATGGGTCCATCGGCGGCATCCGGCTTCGCCGTGCCCTTGATGCGCATCACGCCGCCTTCGCCGCCGGGGCCGATCACAGTGTTGGTTTGCACCATGGTGTCGTACTGCTCATGCACCCAGCGCTTGCTGCAAACGTTGGCGCTGGCAAGCAGCTTCTTCAAATCCGCCGTGTAGTCGCGGTCCTTGGCGAGCTGCTTCAATACCTCTTCCGAGGGTTCCAACGCCACCGGCGCCTTCCAGACGCCGACCGGGCGATGGTAGAGCGGCGCATCGTCAGTGAGCGATTTGTTGGGAATGTCGGCGACCAGGACGCCGTGATGGCGGATGCGCAGCCGCGGCTCGGGCTGCACCGTGCCCACGATGACTCCATCCAGGCCCCACTTCTCAAAGACGCGCAGCACCTCGCCCTCGCGCCCTTTGGTGGCCACCAGCAGCATCCGCTCCTGGCTCTCGCTAAGCATGATCTCGTAGGCGCTCATGCCGGTCTCGCGCTGCGGAACCAGGTCCAGCTCCACGTCCAGCCCCACGCCGCCGCGCCCGCCCATCTCGCAGGTCGAGCAGGTCAGCCCCGCCGCGCCCATATCCTGAATGCCGACGATCGCCCCGGTCTGCATCGCCTCCAGGCAGGCCTCCATCAACAGCTTCTCCATGAAAGGATCGCCCACCTGCACATTGGGCCGCTTGGCCTCGGTGCCCTCGTGGAACTCCTCGCTAGCCATCGTCGCCCCATGAATGCCGTCGCGGCCCGTCTTCGCGCCCACGTAGATCACCGGGTTGCCCGTGCCGCTGGCCTTGCCGTAAAAAATTTCGTCCTTGCGAACCAGCCCCAGCGCGAAGGCGTTCACCAGCGGGTTGCCGCTATAACAGGCCTCAAACTTGGTTTCGCCGCCCAGGCAAGGCACGCCAAAGCAGTTGCCGTAGGCGGCGATGCCGCTGACCACGCCCTCGACGATCGAATGGTTCTTACGCGCCGTCTCCGGCTCCGCGCCGGCCACGCCTTCTTCCGGCTCAATCGGCCCAAAGCGTAGCGAATCCATCACCGCCAGCGGCCGCGCGCCCATCGTGAAGATGTCGCGCAGAATGCCGCCCACGCCGGTGGCCGCGCCCTGAAACGGCTCGATGTAGCTCGGATGGTTGTGGCTCTCGATCTTGAAGGCGCAGGCCCAGCCCTCGCCCACGTCGATGATGCCGGCATTCTCGCCCGGCCCCTGCACCACGAGGGCGCTCTTGGTGGGCAGCCGCTTCAGATGCACGCGGCTGGATTTGTAGGAGCAGTGTTCGCTCCACATCACGCTGTAAATGCCCAGTTCGGTCAGCGAGGGCACACGGCCCAGAGCGGCCTGTATGCGGCTGTACTCATCCGCGGTGATGCTGTGCTGGGCCAGCAGCTCCGGGGTAACCGAAACCGGCTCGGGCAAATCTTGAGAGGAGGCGGAGTTCATCACGATTGCCTCCATTGTCGCACGCCGTTCACATTCCGGCTGTGACTTACGGTGTGGAAAGCAGGGATCAGTCCCAGATGCCGCAATCCCCGTGCGAGTTTAGAACAACTGCGGGACAATCCCGCGGCGCATTTCAGCCACTCCGGAGAACGAGGCTTTTCTGTAGCGAGTGACTGTGGCGCGCGAGACAAGGGTGTGCGATACTTTGAAAGCGGATTCCCACCCCGAGCCGGGATGGCGGAACTGGCAGACGCAGCAGACTCAAAATCTGCCGGCCCTTGTGGTCATGGGGGTTCGACCCCCCCTCCCGGCACCATTCTATAACTCATCTATTATCAGTTACATACGCGAAATCAGTGTCCGGGAGTAGAGTAGAGAGCGCGTTTTAACCGATTTTGGCGAATTTGTATACCAGACCTCCTCTGGATTCACAGCCCTAGCCTCTATTGCTGAAGCCTAGCCGACATTGCGGGACCGATCCAGGAACAGATGTCATATCAAGTTGTATTTAATAGAGTTGATGTGTTTCTTAAGCGGCAACATCTGCACCTTGCCGCACTCGTTTTGTGCCATGGCCTGTGTCACCAACTAAGGGTAGAATTCCGGTTGGCCTGAGTCCGATCTTGATGCCCCCGGTCATAAGTGATGGATTTTGTGGGCCATTTTATCTCCCGCTCTATTCCCTGGGCATAAATAGTTTCTTGATAATGCGTACATTAGATGTACATTTGATCTATCCGAGGGTCCATATGGCGATCCCGGTTTACAAGCGCTTCGCTGGAACTGGCGTGCTCTATTTCCTGGCTGGCATGGCAGGTTTGGCAGTACCTTTCACAGCAGGTAATGTCTCCCCGGTCTGGCCGGCTTCCGGGGTTGCTCTTGCGTGTCTGCTGCTTTTTGGGTGGCGTTGCTGGCCTGCCATCTTTCTCGCTGCCTTCCTGGTCAATTATTTCTGGCATCTTTCTTTACTGGCGGCTCTGGGGCTGGCTGGAGGAAACACCGCAGCGGCGCTGGCGGGCGCGTTCCTGCTCAAGAGCATCCCCGGGTTTCGAACTTCGCTGGCCCGCCTTCGGGACATGCTCGGCCTGGTGCTGTTGGCGGCCGCACTCAGTTCGACGATAAGCGCTTCCATTGGTACCGCGGTTCTCCTTTTCTCCGGCGTAATGCCGTGGGCTAGCGGGACAACCGTATGGTTGGTGTACTACCTGGGTGACGCCATGGGCATTCTGCTGGCTGCACCCCTGTTCCTTTCGCTGGGTGAGTTGTTCAAAGTGCGCTCCGCTGCCCGGATGCTGGAACTGGCCGGGCTGCTCCTTCTCACCGCCCTTACCAGCGTGCTGCTCTTCGATGAGCATTTCTATTTTGCAATTCAACACACCGTGCTGGCGCTGCTGGTTTTCCCGTTTGTCTTGTGGGCGGCAATTCGCTTTGGAGTTCGCGGAACCGCTCTGATCAATGCCATTATTGCTACCATCGCCTTACTTGCGACCGCGCACGGTCTGGGACCCTTTTCAAAGGACCAGCCTTTGACCAATGCCCTCCTGCTACAGCTTTTCTTTGCCACCCTGGCTGTCTCCGGACTCCTCTTGTCGGCCGTGATTGCTGAACGGAAAGCCACTGAGGCGGAGCGGGAATATCTCATCCGGGAACAGGCGAAGCAGGAAGCGGAGCGTGAAGGCGAAAAGCGCTATCGCCGGATTGTGGAGTTGGCCAACGAAGGCATTTGGACCCTGGACGCGCAAGGCGGCACAACTTTCGTCAACCGTCAGTTTGCCTGCATGCTTGGCTATGAGCCGAAGGAAATGGCAGGAAAGAAGGTTCTTGATTTCTGTCCTCAAATTCCCCAACCATCTCTTCTGGAAGTTGGCGCCAGCGAACTTTGTTTATGCAAGAAGGACGGCAAAGAGGTGTGGGCAAAGATTTCGACCACAGCGATTCCGGATGAAGAGCACGCAGCCGATGGCATGTTGGTCATGCTTACCGACATCACGGAGAGCAAGCGCGCCGAGGAACTGGTACGCAAGAGAAGTTCGGAGTTGCAAGCGATTCTCGACAACTCGCCGGCGTTGATCTATATGAAAGACCAGGCTGGCCGCTATATTTTTGTCAATCGCTGTTGGACTGAGTGGTTCAAGATCCCTATCGAACGCGCCAAAGGGAAGACAGATTTCGAGCTTTTTCCCGAAGATGCAGCTCGCCAGTTTACTGCGAATGACAAGTCCGTTGTGGAGTGCAACCAGGCACTGGTATTTGATGAACAATCGCTGTTTGGAGATGTTCTGCACCATTATCAGAGCATCAAGGTTGCGCTCAGGGATGATAACGGCCATTTTTATGCACTTTGCGGAATCAGCACGGACATTACCGAACGCAAGGCGAAGGAAGA
>CAZQRX010000078.1:0-10521 GCA_964595845.1 uncultured Occallatibacter sp.
TCTATGATGCAGGCGTGGTCTCCAAGGAGGCCATGGAAGCCGATGAGGCTGCGCAGGGCCAGTACCAGGGGGCCATCGAAGCCGACAAGGCGGGCATCGAGGCGGCTCAATTGCAGCTCAACTGGTGCACCATTCAGTCGCCGATCAGTGGCAAGATCGGCCTGCGGCTGGTGGACCCCGGCAATATCATCACTGCCAACACGACCAATCTGGTCGTCATCAACCAGTTTCAGCCCATCGCGGTTTACTTCACGCTGCCCGAGGACGAGCTTCCACAGGTGCTACGCAAGCTGGGGGCGGAAAAGCGCCTAGCCGTGGAGGCCTACGATCAGAGCGACACGCAGAAGCTGGCCTCTGGCTATCTGCTGACCGCCGACAACCAGATCGACACCACTACCGGAACCGACAAGTTGAAGGCGGTCTTTGACAACAAGGACCAGGCGCTCTTTCCCAACCAGTTCGTCAACATACACTTGGTGATGGAAGAGCGGCCCAATGCGCTGGTGGTGCCGTCGGCGGCGATTCAAAGCGGCTTGCAGGGCTCGTTTGTGTGGGTGATCGATACCGACGTCGCCAAGAAGAGTTCGACGGCCCGGATTCAGCCCGTGAAGGTGGCTTTGGCCGAGGGACAGGTGACTATCCTGGACAGCGGCCTTCAACCAGGCCAGAATGTGGTGGTGGATGGCGCGGACCGTCTGCGCCCCGGACAGATTGTGATCGGGAGCGGGGCTCGCCAGCGGGGTGGACAGTCTGCCGGACGGGCGGCGACGGGCCAGGCTGGCGGCGGTCCATTCGCAGTTCCGAACGCGGCTGGCGGACAGGGCCGGCCCGGCGCGCCGGCGAGCGGCAAAGATAACGGCAAACACGAGAAGAAGGAGCAGCAGTGAGCCTGAGTCCTTCCCGGCCATTTATTCTGCGTCCGGTGGCGACCTCGCTGCTGATGGCGGCGATTCTGCTGGCCGGCTTTGTGGGCTACGAGCAGTTGCCGGTCTCCGCCCTGCCCGAGGTGGACTACCCGATCATCCAGGTGCTTACCTTCTATCCCGGCGGAGGGCCGGAGGTGATGGCCTCGTCGGTGACCGCGCCGCTGGAGCGGCAGTTCGGCCAGATGCCGGGACTGAAGCAGATGACCTCGGTCAGCTCGGGCGGCGGCTCGGTCATTACGCTGGAATTCAATCTCGACGAGAACATCGACGTGGCCGAGCAGGAGGTGCAGGCGGCCATCAATGCAGGCAACAGCTTTTTGCCCGCCGACCTGCCCAATCCGCCCATTTACAGCAAAGTGAATCCGGCCGACGCGCCGATCATGACGCTGGCGCTGACTTCTAATTCCCTGCCGCTGGACAAGATCGAGGACGCGGCCGACACCAACCTGGCGCAGAAGATATCTCAGGTTACCGGCGTGGGGCTGGTATCGATTGCCGGCGGACAAAAGCCGTCGGTGCGCATCCAGGCCAATCCGACGCAACTAGCTGCCTACAACCTGAGCCTGGAGGATCTGCGCACCGCGCTCGCCGCCGCCAATGTGGATCAGGCCAAAGGCACGCTGAACGGCAACCGCCAGTCGTACACCATCGGCGCCAACGACCAGTTGCTGGCCAGCAGCGATTACAAGCCGGTGATTGTGGCCTACCGCAATGGGGCCGCGGTGCGCACCTCGGATGTGGCTACGATTGTCGATGCCGCGGAGAACTCCCAGCAGGCCGCCTGGATGGATCGCCAGCCGGCGGTCATCGTCAACATTCAGCGCCAGCCCGGCGCCAACATCATCGCCGTGGTGGACCGCATCAAGAAGCTGCTGCCGCAGTTGCAGGCCAGCCTGCCGGCCACCGTGCAGGTGAAGGTTCTCACCGACCGTACTGTCACCATTCGCGCCTCAGTGCAGGACGTGGAATTTGAGTTGATGCTCACCGTCGCCCTGGTGGTGATGGTGATCTTCCTCTTCTTGCGAAATCTGGCGGCCACCATCATTCCCTCGGTTGCGGTGCCGCTCTCCATTGTGGGCACCTTCGGCGTGATGTACCTGCTTGGCTACTCGTTGAACAACCTGACGCTGATGGCGCTCACCATCTCCACCGGCTTTGTGGTGGACGACGCCATCGTGATGATTGAGAACATCTCGCGCTTCATAGAAGAAGGCTTGAGCCCGATGAAGGCGGCGCTCAAGGGCAGCGAGCAGATCGGCTTCACCATCATGTCGCTGACGGTATCGCTGATCGCCGTGCTGATTCCGCTGCTCTTCATGAGCGACGTGGTGGGGCGGCTCTTCCGCGAGTTCGCCATTACGCTGGCGGTCACCATTCTGGTCTCAGCCTTCGTCTCGCTGACGTTGACGCCGATGATGTGCTCGCGCATTCTTCAGGATAAGAAAACCGCCAGGCAGACGCGCTTCTACTATTGGTCGGAGAAGGTCTTCAACTCCGTTATTGCCGCCTACGGGCGCACGCTGACGGTGGTTTTGCGCCATCGCTTCATCACGCTGCTGGTCACCATCGGCACTCTGGTGGGCACACTGCTGCTCTATGTGGTGATCCCCAAGGGCTTCTTCCCGGTGCAGGATACGGGCGTGATCCTGGGCATCAGCGAAGCGCCGCAGACGGTCAGCTTCACCTCGATGGCCGAGCGCCAGCAGAAACTTGTGGACGTTGTGCTCCAGGACCCCGCCGTCGATAACGTCTCGTCGTTCATCGGCGTGGACGGAACCAACACTACGCTGAATTCGGGGCGCATTCAGATTACCCTCAAGCCGCTCGAAGAGCGTAAAATCTCGGCGAGCGAAGTGATTCAACGCCTACAGCCGATAATCTCCGGCATCGAGGGCATTCAGCTCTTCCTGCAGCCGCTGCAAGATCTGACCGTCGAAGACCGCGTGAGCCGCACTCAGTTCCAGTATTCCCTCGAAGATCCCGACCAGGTGGAGCTGGCCAAATATACGCACAAGATGGTAGATGAACTCAGCAAGGAAAAAGTGGTGACCGACGTGGCCAGCGACCTGCAAGACCAAGGCCTGGGCGCTCAGTTAGTCATTGATCGCGACACCGCGGCGCGGCTGGGCATCGCCATGGCCGATGTGGACAACACCCTCTACGACGCCTTCGGGCAGCGCCAGGTCTCGACCATCTTCACCCAGCTCAACCAGTACCACGTAGTAATGGAGGTGGGACCGAACTTCCAGACCGATCCCACGACGCTGAACAATCTCTTCGTAAAGTCGGGCAATGGCACTCAGGTCCCGCTCAGCATGGTGACTCACTGGGAGCAGACGAAGGCACAACTCGCCATCGGCCACCAGGGGCAGTTCCCCTCCACAGTAGTCAGCTTCAATCTGGCGCCGGGCAAGGCGCTGGGCGATGCGGTCACCGCCGTCAAGAATGTGGAGCAGCGCATCCAGATGCCGGTGTCCATCAACGCCAGCTTCCAGGGCACGGCCGCCGCCTTCCAGACCTCGCTGGCGAACGAGCCGCTGCTGATTCTGGCCGCGCTGATCACCGTCTACATCGTGCTGGGCGTGCTCTACGAGAGCTACATCCACCCGATTACCATCATCTCCTCGCTGCCTTCGGCGGGCGTGGGCGCGCTGCTTGCGCTGATGATTACGCACACCGAATTCAGCGTGATTGCGCTGATCGGCATTATTCTGCTGATCGGCATTGTGCAGAAGAACGCCATTATGATGATCGACTTTGCGTTGCAGGCCGAGCGCGGCGAAGGCAAGTCCGCCGAAGAGGCCATCTTCCAGGCCTGCCAGTTGCGATTCAGGCCGATTCTGATGACCACCATGGCCGCGATGCTTGGCGGGTTGCCGCTCTGGCTGGGCGGCGGCGTGGGCGCCGAGCTGCGCAGACCGCTGGGCATCACCATCGTCGGCGGGTTGATCGTGTCGCAGGCGCTGACGCTGTACACCGTGCCGGTCATCTACCTTTACTTCGACAAGCTGGCTCAGCGGTTGAAGCCGCGTGAATCGAAGGGCTAGGGACTGAGAGACTAGGGACTAGGGACTAGGAAACCACGAGCGATGCATCTTTCCGCACCATTCATTCAGCGGCCGGTCGCCACCTCACTGCTCAGCCTGGCTCTTCTCATGGCTGGCTCGGTGGCCTACTCGCTGCTGCCCGTGGCTTCTCTGCCCAATGTCGATATGCCGGTGATTGGCGTGAGCGCGGGGATGCCCGGCGCCAGCCCGGAGACGATGGCCTCGGCCGTCGCCACACCGCTGGAGCGCCAGTTCGGACGCATCGCCGGCGTCAATCAGATGACCTCGTCCAGCTCGCTGGGTTCGGCCTCGGTGAATCTGCAATTTGACATCAATCGCAACATCGACGCCGCCGCCCGCGACGTGCAGGCATCGATCAACGCCGCGCGCAGCCAGTTGCCGGCGTATCTGCCGCAGAATCCCAGCTACCGTAAGGCCAACCCGGCGGAAGCGCCAATCCTGATTCTTTCGCTGACCTCGGATGTCATACCCAAGCCCGCGGTCTATGATCTTGCCAACTCGATTCTGGCGCAGAAGATATCGCAGATCAACGGCGTAGGCCAGTGCTTTGTGGGCGGAAGCTCCAGCCCCGCGGTTCGGGTCGAGTTGAATCCGATGCAGTTGGGCGCGAACGGCGTAGGCCTGGAGGCGGTGCGTACGGCACTGGCCGGCGCCAACGCCAACCGCCCCAAAGGAGCCTTTCAGGACGCGAGCCATCGCTGGCAGATCAGCGACAACGATCAGATCTTCAAGGCCAGCGACTATGCGCCCATCATCGCCGGCTATAACAAGCAAACTGGCGCTCCAGTGCGTATCGCCGATCTGGGCGAGGTCACCAACAGCGTCGCCGACATTCACACCGCTGGCGTCTCGGGTATCAATCCGCTCAACGGCCCTCCCGGCCAGCTCAAAGACGCCGTCCTGATTATCATCTTCAAGATTCCTGGCGCCAACGTCATCTCCACCGTGGACAGCGTGATGGCCGAGATGCCGCGCCTGCAGGCCGCCATTCCGCCGACCATCAAGATCGACGTGGCCGTGGACCGCACCACTACCATTCGCTCCAGCGTGCGCGATGTGGAGATTTCGCTGTGCATCAGCGTTTTCCTGGTCGTGTTCGTGGTCTTCCTCTTCCTGCGCGAGGTCTGGGCCACCATCATTCCCTCCATCGCTGTCCCGCTCTCGCTGCTGGGCACCTTTGGCGTCATGTGGCTTCTCGGCTACACCATCGACAACCTGTCGCTGATGGCGCTGACCGTCGCCACCGGCTTTGTGGTGGACGACGCCATTGTGGTGATCGAGAACATCACGCGCTACCTCGAAATGGGGATGAAACCCTACGAAGCGGCGATGAAGGGCTCCAAGGAGATCGGCTTCACGGTGCTCTCCATGAGTTTGTCCTTGATCGCCGTCTTCACTCCGATTCTTTTGATGGGCGGCATTGTCGGCAAGCTCTTCCGCGAGTTCGCCGTAACCCTCTCGGTCGCCATCGCCGTCTCGCTGCTGGTCTCGCTCACCACCACCCCCATGCTCTGCGCCCGCTTCCTCAAGTCACGCGACGAGAACCGCCACGGCCCCATCTATCGCGCCAGCGAGCGCGCCTTCAATTGGATGCACAACGAATACGCCGCCGGCCTGCGCTGGGTTCTGCGCCATCAGATTCTCATGCTCTGCGTGGTCTTTGCCACGGTCCTCCTCAATGGCTATCTGTTTTTCATCGTGCCCAAAGGATTCTTCCCTCAGCAGGACACCGGACGCATGGGCGGCTCGACGCGCGCTTCCCAGGACATCAGCTTCGACTCGATGAAGGTTAAGCAGCAGCAGCTTGCGCAGATGGTTCTGGACGATCCGGCAATTCAATCGGTGACCGCCTTTGCCGGCGGCGGCCGAAATAGCAACAACGTCGGTTTTATGTTCATCGCCCTCAAGCCCCTCGCCGACCGCCCTTACCGCGCCGACTCCAAGGATTGGACCGGCCGCCTGCGCACCATGCTGCATATTCATCCCGACCACGTCTCCGCCGACGATGTGCTGAACCGCCTGCGCGGCAGGCTCACCAGCGTTCCTGGCGCAACCCTCTTTCTTCAGGTCAGTCAGGAGTTTCAGATTGGCGGACGCGGCTCGGATTCGCAATACCAGTACACCCTCTCGGATGAAAATCTGAATGAATTGAACACCTGGGCTCCGCAACTCCAGGCCCGCATGAGGGCCATGCCCGAGCTGCGCGATGTCTCTACCGACCAGCAGAATCAGGGCCTGGCCGCCAATCTCGTCATCGACCGCGACACGGCCTCGCGCCTGGGCATCACGGCCGCCGCCGTTGACCAAGTTCTTTATGACGCCTTCGGACAGCGCGAAGTCTCCACCATGTACACCGTGCTCAATCAGTACTTTGTGGTGATGGAGGTCGATCCCAAATATCAGAACAGCCCCGACTCGCTGAACGGCATCTTCCTTAAATCCTCCACCGGCGCGATGGTGCCGCTTTCCGCCATCGCCAGATTCGAGCAACAGCGGACTCCGCTGGCCGTCAATCACCAGGGACAGTATCCGGCCGTCACGCTGAGCTTCAATCTGGCGCCCAATTATGCCTTGGGCGACGCCGTCACCGCGCTCGAAAAAGCCCAGCGCGAGATGGGAATGCCCTCGACAATTCACCCCACCTTTCAGGGAACCGCACAGGCCTTTCAGGACTCGCTCTCCAACGAGATCTGGCTCATTCTCGCCGCTTTGACCGCCGTCTATATTGTTCTCGGCATCCTTTACGAGAGCCTCATCCATCCGCTGACGATACTCTCCACCATCCCCCCCGCCGGCGTCGGCGCCATCCTGGCTCTGATGCTGATGGGTACCGAACTGAGCATCATCGCGCTGATCGGCATCATCCTGCTGATCGGCATCGTGAAAAAGAACGCCATCATGATGATCGACTTTGCCCTGCAAGCCGAGCGAGAGCAGGGATTGCCGCCGGTTGAGGCGATCTATCAAGCCTGTCTGCTGCGCTTCCGCCCGATTATGATGACGACGATGGCGGCTCTCTTCGGCGGCTTGCCGCTGGCCATCGGCATGGGCGTCGGCTCGGAATTGCGCAAGCCGCTGGGCATCACCATCGTCGGCGGCCTCATCGTCTCGCAGATGCTGACGCTCTTTACCACCCCGGTCGTCTACCTCTTCTTCGACCGCCTGCAATGGCGGGTGATGAGGCTGCACAGAATCGGCACGGAACTGGAAGATGCGCCGGGAGACTGACGCGAGCTATCAGCTTTCAGCTATCAGCAATCAGCTTTAGCTTTTTTATGAATTGAGAGATCACGCTCTGATCTATAATTTCTCCTGCGATTTGTTCGCACGGAGAACTCGCATGGAAAAACTCGATCTGAAGAAGCAATGGAAGCCGCTTTATGGGGCGAAGACGGGCGCCATCGTTGCCGTGGACGTTCCTACGCTCACGTATCTGATGGTGGATGGCGAGGGCGATCCCAACACCTCGCAGAGCTTTTCGGAAGCGATTGAAGCGCTCTATTCCCTTTCCTACACACTCAAGTTCACACTCAAAAAGAGTCCGCGCGCTATCGACTATGGCGTGATGCCGCTGGAGGGCCTATGGTGGGCCGACGATCCGCTGGATTTTGGGTGGGCGGGCCACCATGCCGACAAATCCAAGTGGAAGTGGACCGCGATGATCTTGCAGCCGGAGTTCATCGCTCAGGCGGAGGTAGACGCCGCCTTCGAGCAGGTGCGCAAGAAGAAGAATCCCGCCGCGCTCGACCGGGTGCGCTTGGAGACGCTCACCGAGGGCGCTTCCGCGCAGGTGCTGTACCTGGGTCCGTTTGCGGAAGAGGGCCCGACGATCCAGCGGATGCACGATTTCATTCACACCACCGGCAAGGAACTGCGCGGCAAGCATCACGAGATTTATCTGAGCGATCCGCGCCGCACTGCGCCGGATAAGCTGAAGACGATCATTCGCCAGCCGATGGGGTAAATCTTCCGTGCTATTGCTATCCTGCCAAACTAGCTATATTATCCATAATAGCTAGTATTCGAGGTGCAAAACGATGATTACCATGACCTCCGCGGAGGCGCAAAACAGTTTTGGGAAGTTGATTGATCTGGCACAGCGTGAAGCGGTTTCAATCACTCGGCATGGGCGGCCGGCTGTGTTTGTTGTCTCCCACGCGGACATGGAGGACTTGCTGGATGCAAGGCGCAGGCGTAGCGAGGCCGTGGCGGAGTTTGAGGAATGGAGCGCCAGAGCCAAGAAGAGCCAGTCTCCCGCGCAAGCCGCCGCCGCCGCAGCGTTGACTGATGAGGAAGTGAACCGTATGGTGCATGAGCTCCGATGAGCCGAATTCAGCGCGTCGTGATCGATACGACACGCTGGTGGGCGCGGCATTGCATATTGGGTCAATACCTCACCAGGCGTTGCTCAAAGCGCTTCGCTTCTGTAACGTCTGTACGAGTACCGAAACATTGGCTGAAATAGAGGAAGTGATCAATCGCAGCAAGTTCGATCGCTACCTCAACAGGGACGAACGCCAGGAATTCATTGCCAATCTACGCCGAAGAGCGAGCATCTTCGTCGTACAAAATGCCGGAATGATCGCGATCAATCCGCCCTGTCGCGATCCCAAAGACGACCAATTCCTGGTATTGGCGCGGGTAGCCGAGGCCGATGCTCTGGTCAGCAGCGATGAAGATTTACTGGTCTTGCATCCTTGACGCGGAATTCCGATTCTCACACCAGCAGGGTTTCTGGCACGATTCCCAAAGCCTCACGTTGGATGACAGTCGTCAATTGAGGTTCGTGGTCTCCTACCCTAGCGAGAAAAACATTAATGTCGCAGGGTGAGGCACCCTGCAAACTATACGCTAGTTCTTTTGCTGCATGGCGCCGTCCCGGTGGCCCGTGGCGGCCCACTGTGCGCAGATTGTGATTTCACAGTCAGGCGGAGCGGCGTTTATCTTCTTCAAGGCTGGAGATGCGCTCGTCGAAGGCGAAGGACTGCTGAATAATCTCGAGGCGCTGGGTGATGCTCTCGAAGCGGACGCGGTTCACTTCTTCCATGGCGTCGAGGCGCTTATCAATGGCAGAAAACTGACCTCGTATTTCACGTAGCTCAGGTGCTAGAAAATCCTGCAAAACCGGGCGAACATCTTCGATAACGCCCATAAAAAACCGCTCCTGTCCCCGATTCTACACCTGATTTGCCACAAGGCCGGGTGAGAATTGAAGCAATATGCAGTCTTAACATCATTCCCTACCAGCTCCTAATCCTTCAAGCCCCCTCGGCCCGCGGCGGCTTCTTCCAGCTTTTGACACTCTCGATCAGCTTCACCGGGTAGTAGGCGTTGCGGGTGTACTGGCGGGCCATGCGGTTGGTACTGAAATAGGAGCCGTTGAAGGCTAGCGTGGTGCGCATCAGGCCGGCCCACTTCTCCGGAGCATCCAGGTAGAGCGGCACCACCGCTGTCTCCAGCTTCTTGTATAGCGAGTCGGCCTCCTCGGCGTCGCTGGCGCCGTCCTCGATGGCCCAGCCGGTGAAGCCCTCGACGCAGCCCTCGATCCACCAGCCATCCAGAATCGACAGGCTGGGGACGCCGTTAAGCGCGGCCTTCATGCCGCTGGTGCCTGAGGCCTCATAGGGCCGGCGCGGCGTGTTCACCCACACATCCACGCCCGCGGTGAGCAATGCGCCCAGATCCCAGTCGTAGTTTTCCAGATAAATAATGCGCAGCAAATCGTTCGAGAGATGGGCGGCATCGGCGACGACCTGCTGGATCAGCGCCTTGCCGGGCTCGTCCTGGGGATGGGCCTTGCCGGCGTAGAGAATCTGCAGTCCGCCGGCCTTGGCGGCAATCTCCTGGAGGCGCCTGGGATCGCTGAACAAGAGCGTCGCCCGCTTATAGGTAGCGGCGCGGCGGGCAAAACCCAGGGTGAGTACCTTGGGATTGAGGGCTTGATGAGTTCGCCGGGCCACTTCGGCGAGCAATGCTTCCTTGTTCGCGGCATGAGCCGCAAGTGTATCCTGCACGGGCAGGTCGATGGCGTTGCGCAGATATAGAGTGTCGCGCCGCCACGAGGAGATGTGCGCATCCAGCATTTGCTGGAAGGTGTCGGAGACCCAGGTGGGCGCATGCACGCCGTTGGTGATCGAATCGATGGGAAACTCCGGGAACATCTCGCGGGAGATTTTTGCGTGTTGCATGGCCACGCCGTTGGCATAGCGCGAGAAGCGCAGCGCCAGCAGCGTCATGTTCAACATTCCGTCGCGAAAACAGCCCAGATTTTCCAGGCGCGACGTGCGGTCGCCGCCCAGGATGCGAATGGCCAGCTCGGTGTAGAAGCGGTCATGGCCGGCCGGAACCGGTGTGTGGGTGGTGAAGACACACTTCTTGCGCACCTGCTCGATGTCGGTCTCAGTGGCCGCGCCCAGCGGCCCGCCGCCCAACTGGCGCTCCAGCAGACCCAGCGTGAGCAGCGCCGCATGGCCCTCGTTCATGTGATAGACGTTGACCCGGTAGCCGAGCGCATGGACCATGCGCAC
>CAZQRX010000079.1:0-10503 GCA_964595845.1 uncultured Occallatibacter sp.
AGGTGGTCACCTGGCGTCCGCCGACGGCCGAGGAGCTGCGCAGCATGCTCTTCGCATGGCGCGTTTGCAAGCATGTGAAATCGAACGCCATCGTTTACGCCCGCGACAGCCAAACGCTCGGTGTCGGCGCCGGTCAGATGAGCCGCGTGGACGCTGCCAAGTTCGGCGCGATGAAGGCCGTTCTGCCGCTCATGGGTTGCGTTGCCGCCTCCGACGCCTTCTTCCCCTTCCCCGACGGCCTGGAAGCTGTAGCCGCCGCCGGAGCCACCGCCGTTATCCAGCCCGGCGGCTCGATCCACGACGAAGATGTCATCGCCGCCGCCGACCGGCTCGGCATGGCCATGGTCTTCACCGGAATGCGGCATTTCCGGCATTGAAGGACGGAGCAAGCCAGGTGCCCAATCCCTACGCGTTCATTAAGTCAAGGGTGGGAGACAAGGAACTTCAACCCGCTCCCGATCCGCACTACTGCTTGTTGAGAGATGCGCTTTGAGCTACGGCCTCCAAAGCCTCACCGACCGAAACAATCCGCACACCCTCGTACTCCGCAACGGAGAGCAGGGTTCTATCTCCGGTAACAATATAGTTGGCTTTGGCGGCCAGCGCCGTGCCGATCACCACATCGTCATCCGGATCGGAGGCGAGCCGCGGTACGACCACTGGCCTTACTACGGAAACCAATTCGGCATAGGAATTGACGAGTTGGTCAGCGGAAAGCAGTGACGCGGCAATCTTTCTTTTCAATTTCTTTTTGGAGAGAGTCTCTGTCAGTTCTTTCAGGAGTGGTGTGCTGGTAAAGAGCAGGATGACTACTGAGTGGCTGACTCGCAAAAGCTGCCTAGGCGTACCATCCCACAGAAGAGCTGAGACAACGACGTTAGTGTCTAGCACCAAACGCATCAGACGCAAGCCTTGGCGCGCCGTTCCGCACGCATCGCCTTAATCTCCTCGGCAACTTCCTCCGGCGACATATATGAAGGATCATCCACGGCGGCCATGCGATCCATAGCGGCAAACAACTGTTCGGCGGCCTTCGCCTTTAACTGCTTGCGCAGCCACTCTTCCAGCGATTCAGGGGAGAGCAGCCCGGCGCGCTCCGCCTCCTGCGCCAGTTGGTCGGGCAGTGTGAGCTGGATTGTCGTCATTCCATCCTCCCTGGGGCGCGCCTGGCGCTCCACTCTGTATCCCTATCGTACCTCAAACTTCACTCCAGAGCGCCCCGCACCACTCGTTACTTCGGCCGGGAATATGCCTCTTCCCACCCAACTTTAGTAAACTCAGCGCAGAATGTTTCTCTTCTCCCTCACTCTTCGCCGCTCCCGTTCTGCCTTCCGTCTCGCCGCGCTGGCCGCGGCCGGGATGGCGCTTGCCGCTCTCACCGCCTCCGCCCAGGGCACGCACCTGTGGACCCAGTCGCGCCTGGAGGAGTTTGAAAAAGGCACGCCGCAAGGGGTTGCGCTCCTGAGCGACGGCCATCTGGTCGAGGGGCCGGGCTTGAGCGAGCTGGCCACCACGCCCTCGACCTACGCCTGGTCGGTGGCTGTGGACAAAGCCGGTGTGACCTATGCTGGAACCGCTTCGCCGGCCGCCGTGTTGCGCGTAGCGTCGGATGGCAAGGCTTTCACTCTCTTCGAGACCAAAGACCTGGCAGTGCAGGTGGTGCGCCTGGGGCCGGATGGCGCGCTCTACGCGGCTACGCTGCCCAGCGGCAAAGTCTACAAGCTCAATCCCAACGCGACGGCCAAGCAAGACGACAGCAGCGTCACGGTCGTCTTTGACGCGGCAAAGCTCGACGACGCGACGGCTAGCGACGGCAGGACGGCCGCGGAGAAAAGCGCAGACAAAGGCGCGGAAAAATCCGAAGCCAAGACGCATTACATATGGGAGATGAGCTTCGACGCGGCAGGCCGCCTGTACATCGCCACCGGCGGGCCGGGAGCCGTCTATCGCGTGGATGTAACCAAGTCCGGCGCGAAGCCGGAGCTTTTTTTCAAGAGTGACGAGGAGCATATCCGCTCGCTGGCATGGGATGCGAAGGGCAATCTGATCGCCGGCTCGGACGGAAGCGGCCTGGTTTATCGCATCAGTCCAGAGGGCAAAGGCTACGTGCTTTTTGAGGCTCCGCGCCGCGAGATTACTTCTGTGGCCGTGGCTGCCAACGGGACCATCTACGCGGCCAGCGTGGGCGACAAGAGCCACAACCCGCTGCCGCCTCTGCCCGTGCAGGGAACCGCGACGATGACCATGACCATCGTTCAGCCAGGCTCAATGCAAGCAGCCAACACTAGCGCCGCGGTGCCCGAAGGCAGCGAGATCTATGCGCTCGCTGAAGGCCAGGCGCCGCGCAAATTGTGGTCTGGCAAGGACGAGATCGTCTATGCACTGGCCGCGCGGGCTGACGGCCTGATCGCGCTCACCGGCAATCGCGGCCGTGTCTTCCGCATCCAGGATGACGGCAGTTACGCCGACATCGCTCACCTGGAGGCGCAGCAGGGGCTGAGTCTGGCATACGAGCAAGACGCGAGCGGCATCCTCATCGGCACGGGCAATACCGGCAAGCTGGTTGTGCTGGAGCGGTCTGACAAGCACGAGTACGCCAGCGACGTGCTCGACACGGGCGCGATGGCTCGCTTTGGCCGCGTTGAGGTCGAACCGGGCTCGGTGAATTTTGATTTGCTCACCCGCTCTGGCAATGTCGAGCAGCCTATTCGGGGCTGGTCGGAGTGGCAGCCGCTTAAGGACGGCGGGGTGGCCTCGCCCGCCGGGCGCTATCTGCAGTGGAAGGCCGTGCTCAGAGAGCATGGAAGGCTGGGCAGCGTGGGCGTCAACTATTTACCGGTGAACGCCGCTCCGGTGGTGGACGATCTGGTGGTGGTTCCCGGCGCGCGCTGGAGTGCGCAGAACAATGCCCCTCAGCCGCCGACGGTCAACATTACCTTTCCTTCAGCGAACCAGAATGCTGGAATGAATTTCGACGCCGGAGCCGCCGCGCCCTTGCAGGCCGCCAAGGACCGCACCGCGATCACCGTCCGCTGGGCGGCGCACGACGACAACGGCGACGACCTGATTTACGCGCTTTACCTGCGCGGCGACGGCGAAACCGTATGGCGGCTGCTCAAGGCTGACATTACTGACAAGGCTTACAGCTTCGACGCCGCGCTCATTCCCGATGGCGGCTATCAGATCAAGGTTGTCGCCAGCGACGCGCCCTCGCACACGCCCGGCGACGCGCTGTGCGGCGAAAAGATCAGCGAGCGCTTCGAGGTGGACACTACGCCGCCGGTGATCTCCGCGCTCAAAGCCTACCTTGGAGATGCTTCATGCAAGCATCTGCCCTGCGCAATGCAGATTCGCGTGATCTTCGACGCGGAAGATGCGGCGTCGCCCATCGCTCACGCCGAGTACTCGCTCGACGCCGGCCCCTGGCAGTACATCGAGCCGATGGGCGGGCTCTCCGACGCGCGGCGCGAGCACTATGACGTTCTGATTCCCGTGCCCGCGGAGGCCAAGGCCAGCGAGCACCTGATCGCCGTGCGCGTCTATGACCGGTATGACAATGTGGGTGTGGCGAAAACGGTGATTCCCGCCCCGGAGAAGTAGACTCGAACAGGGAAGACTCCATGCGATTCGAGCTTTATGTTGCGGCGCGGTACCTGAGGGCCAAGCGGCGGCAAGCCGTAGTGGGCGTGGTCACCGCCATTTCCATCGCCGGAGTGGCCGCGGGCGTGGCCGCGCTCATCATCGCGCTGGCCATCACCAACGGCATGAGGAGCGATTTGCAGGGCCGCCTGCTGGGCGCCTCGGCTCATGTGGACCTGATGCGCGTGCAGTCGGACGGCATTCGCAACTGGCAGCCGCTGGTCGAACGCCTGCGCCACGTACCCCACGTCACCGCCGCCGCGCCGGGGATCTACGGGCAGGTGCTGGTCTCGCGCGGGCCGCGCGCCGGCTTCGCGCTGATCAAAGGCATCGTTCCCGCCGAGGAGCGCACGGTCAGCAGCCTGCTCGATACCATTACCACCGGCTCGGCGCGCGACCTTGAACCGGAGGCGGCCACGGAGCAAGCGCTTCCCGGCCAGAGCCAGATCAACGTGCCTTACCCGCCGCTCGTGCTGGGCAAAGACATTGCCGAAACTATCGGCGCGCAGGTGGGCGACTCTGTGCTCGTCACCAGCCCGCAGGGCGAACTGACGCCGCTCGGCCTCGCGCCCAAGTACCAGCGCTTCAAGGTAGTGGCCATCTTCCACTCAGGTTTTTATCAATACGACGCGGCGATGGCCTTCATGCGCCTCAGCGACGCGCAACGCCTCTTCAGTGAGCCCGACCTGCTCTCTGTGATCAGCTTCAAGGTGGACGACCTGTACCGCGCGCCGGAGATTGCGCATGATCTGGAGCAGGCCGCGGGCAAGGGCTACATGACCACCAACTGGATGGAGACGAACCGCGAACTCTTCCGCGCGCTCAAGCTGGAACAGGTGGTCACCTTCATCATCATCGCGCTGATCGTGATCGTCGCAGCACTCAACATTCTCATCGCGCTCACCATGATGGTGATGGAGAAGACGCGGGACATCGCCGTGATGATGAGCTTCGGCGTCGAGCCCGCGCAGGTTCGGCGCATCTTCCTGCTGCAAGGTTTTCTCATCAGCGTCATTGGAACTGTTCTTGGGTTGGCGCTGGGTTACATCGCCGCATGGGCCGGCGGACATTATCACTTCATCCACCTATCCGCCGAAGTCTACTCCATCGACACGCTGCCCTTCGCGCCCCGCCTGCTCGATGGGCTGATTGTTTCGGTGGTTTCGATTGGGATATCGCTGCTGGCTACGCTGTATCCGTCGTCGGCTGCCGCGCGAATTTTGCCGGCTGAGGCGCTGCGGTACGAATAATGTTGAAATCTAGACGAAACCCAGTACACAAGGCTATTTTGGCCAGGGAATTGTGTCCAGGGACACACCGATAGCTTTCAAAAGTCCGGGATTCTGCCTCTCCAAACCACTGCGGAATTCCCTTGCGAACCACGCCCACTTGGCTTGTTCGTTCAGTCTACCTTGGCTTTCAAGCTCAGTCAGATTTCTAGCAATGATATCAATGGCATCTTTGATCCATGCTTTGACGCTTGCTGCATGACTATCTGCGGGGATAGCCGCACTCAGCACTAGCTTCTTGAAATAATCGACGTAGTATAGCCCGTCGTCACATCTCTTAATGTCGGACCATGCCTCGATTCCCTCTAGCCGACTTGTGATCTTGTGCGACAGAACAACTCGTGGATAAATCGAGGTTCGAGATTCGATTTGGTAAGCATCGACCAGCGCTTTACCGAAGACGACGCCCTGAGCGTGATAGAGCTTTCCTATAGTCGCGCCGCCACGCACAAGGAACCCAATTCTGAGAGCAGATACTGCCATTTGTGTGAGCAAGAAGGAGAACTGCCCAATTATTGCGACCAAGTTGAATCGTTCATCCAGTTCCATCTCGGCAGTGATTGGCCCCAAAGGGTAACTGATAACAATATGATCTGAAAAAGTACTGATCGCCGGTTTGATGCTGATCGTTTTGCCGGATTCGTGAACTATAGATTGCACATCGGACTCGCCACGAAGCGCGGATAGTGATAACAGATAATCTAGTACCTCCTTTCTCTTTCCAGTACTTTCATCATCTGTTCGCGTACTGTATTCCTCGAATCCGAGTAGGTCAATAAATGCAGTGAATTGTTCTTCATACTTCGGTTCCATAGTCAACTCCATAACAAAATGTTAATCCTCTCAGTTCATTTTCCAGAATTCCTGCCGATTGAATGACCCACATCAGAAACAAACGCCTCTTGACAATGTGTCACAATATGTGTCACATTTTAGAGTATGCAAAGCATCACCCTTCGACAGCTTCGTGACACTCGCCAGGTCAAAGCCTGGCTCAAGGCCGGCATACAGATTGAAGTGCGCGAGCGGAAAGAAGTATTAGGTGACCTGGTGCCGCGAACTCCGCCTCGACCGAGCCCGGTCGAGTGGCCGGATTTTGCCGCTCGCCGCCGCGCCATCTTTGGAGACCGTGTCCTGACCCCAGTTGCCGATCTTATTGCCGACCGGGAGAATAGCCGCTATTGAAAGCCTACGTCGATTCGAGCTTTCTGGTTTCGAGCTACATCACTGATGCGCACTCTACGCGCATTGACAGGTGTATGGCTGGCACCCCTTCAGTGTGGCTCACTGAATTCAATCGTGCCGAACTGGCAAATGCTATCTTTCAGCAGGTGTTTCTGAAGCGGCTCACCCCGGCCGATGCGTCTCAAGTCTGGAGTGATTTCAAGCGCGATTGCGCTGTAGGGGTCTGGACAGAAGTGGGATTACCTTATTTAGCCTGGGAGACCTGCATCGATCTCGCCCGCAAATATGGACCTACCCTCGGCGTGCGCACGCTGGATTCGCTGCATGTTGCTTGCGCACTGGAGTTAAGAGCGGAGCGATTCTGGACCTTCGACGGGCGTCAGGCCCGCCTGGCCGAAGCGGTCGGACTCGATACCAGCGCCTGAATCTCACTGCGGAGTAATGATCCCACCCAGCGCATGACGGCGGGGCAGGACGATGCCGCGATGATCGACCTCCTGCGGTGGGGGCACTGCGTGCGACGGAGCGGATTGAATTTCTGAGCGTTCGACCAGCGCGCCGCCACAGGCTGGACACCAGTCCGCCATGGTCTCTTCGGCGAGCACGGCCCGGCACTGGTTGCAAATGCGTTCCATACCTTCAAGATTACTGGATCGGGCCGCCCCACATCCCAAAGCAATCGCATAATGATTTGCTGAATCTCGTCCTCCAGTTCGCGCATCACACCGCCCCGCCGGGGCGGAAATCTCGGCTCCGAACGCTTCCCAGGGTTTCACCCTGGGCTATTTTCATCTCCTCCCTCCGGGAGGAAGTGCTGTGGTTGAAGATCAGAGATTATGAATGGAACCAGTTTTATGAACAATATAAGTTCAGATGATTGCCCTAACGCCACCCCCACAGCAGTGCCGGTACACTGGAGGTATGCACCCTGCGGTTCGGCTGGTGGCAATCGACATGGATGGAACGCTGCTGCCTATTTTTGCGCAGGCTTTGACGGCGCGCGTGGCTCGGGCACTGAAGGCTGCGCAGGAGGCGGGCATCATCGTAGCCATCGCCACGGGCCGGCGCGCGGCTTACACGACGCCTCTGCTGGCGGGTTACGGCCTGCGAGCGGATACGCCGCTGATCACGTCCAATGGAACGGTGGTGCGCACGCTGGGCGGCGAAAGGATCGACCGCTGCTCGATGGAGGCGCGGGTGGCGCGCGGGTTGTGCGGGTTGCTGCGGCAGTTCGGGGCTGTGGTCTTCACCTTTGACCGTCCAGGACGCGGCGAACTGGTGCTCGAGGATTTGGATCAGGCGCATGGGCGCATTGCTTTGTGGATCGAGGCCAACCGCAATGCGATTGAGGTGGTCAAGCCGCTGGAGGATGCGCTCATGGACGGCGACGACCCTATTCAAGGAATGGCGGCGGGCACGGTGAGCCAGATGCGCGCGGCCGAAGCTGCGGTCAAGGCCAGCCAATGGGCCGGCGATTGCGAGTGCGTACGGACCGAGTACCCGGCGCGCGATCTGTCGATACTGGACCTGTTGCCGCGGGGCGTTTCGAAGGGCGCGGTGCTGAAGAAACTGGCTGCTCACCTGGGCGTGGAACGCAAAGAGGTGATGGCCATCGGCGACAACTGGAACGATGTGGAGATGCTGGAGTGGGCAGGGCAAGGCGTGATGATGGGCAATGCGGCGGTGGAGCTGCGGGCGATGGCGAAGAAGCGCGGCTGGACGCTGGCTCCGTCCAATGACGAGGACGGCGTGGCTGTGGTGCTGGAAGCTGCGGTGGCGCGGCTCTCGTAAGATACCACCCTAGCCGCAAAAACAGGAACGCGGCGAGGGTGGAACAACGTCTTGAGCTTCTACAGGCACCCACCACGAGAGTGAATTTGAGTTGAGGAAATTATCGATGCGCGGAAGTCTCTTGATCACGGCAGGAGTGATGGCGGCTTTGGCAGTCTTGCCCCCGTCCGCGCAGGCTGCCGAGCGCATCATGCTGCGCAATGGCTTTGAAATGCGCTGCGACCATCACGCCGAAGTCGAGGGGCGCACCCGGCTTTACCTGAGCGCCGGTGAGGACAGCTACATCGAGTTTCATCCGGAAGAGATTGCCGAGATTGAGAAACTGCCCGACCCGCCGGCTGCGCCGTCCGCAGATGCTCCGGCGCCGGCTTCCCGCCCAGTTCCGCATAATGCGCGGAAATGGACGGGGCAAGGAGTATCACCTCCAGAGGCCAAGCTCTCCGAGGCGGACCTGGGCGAAATGCTCACCCAGGCCGGCCTTGCGCACAACCTGGATGTGGACCTGCTGGCCAGCCTGGTGAAGGCTGAGAGCAACGGCAACGCGCGCGCCGTCAGCCGCGCCGGGGCCGAGGGGCTGACGCAACTGATGCCCGCGACTGCCAAGGACATGGGTGTGGAGGACAGCTTCAAGCCGGAAGAGAACGTGCGCGGCGGGGCGACCTATTTGGATGAACTGCTCACCCGCTACCAAGACAACCTGGCGCTGGCGCTGGCCGCGTACAACGCCGGCCCGAAGGCGGTAGACCGCAACCACGGCATACCCCCCTATCGCGAGACGCGGGCGTATGTGGCGCGGGTGATTCACGAGTTCAACCGCCGCGTGCTGGCGCGCGAGGCGCAAGCTCGCCGGGCGGCGCAGGCGGCGGTCCATCAGGGAAACCCATCCCGCTAGGGCATTCTTCAAGCTCAGGTGAGAAACTAGAGTGAAGAGATCTTGATGGCTGCGGAACGGAGAGCGCTTGAAGAAGAGGCAATGGATTCTGGGTTTGGCGGGGCTGGCGGCGCTGGCCGCTCTGGTGGTGTGGGGACGCGACAGGATTCACTTCGACTTTGGCGTCTTCGCTTCCCAGCTGGCGCAGGCCGACTGGCGCAAGATCGCCATTGCCCTGGGCTGTATTTACGTCTGCTACGCGATCCGCTCGGTGCGCTGGGCGCTGCTGCTGCGGCACAACAAGAAGGTGGGGCTGTTCTCACTGCTGGGCACGCAGGTTATCGGCTTCACCGCTGTCGCGCTGATCGGCAGGATCGCCGATCCGGTGCGGCCTTACCTGGTGGCCAAGAAGACCGGCCTGCCGCTCAGTAACCAGTTCGCCGTCTACATCGTCGAGCGGCTCCTCGACCTTGCATCGATGGCGTTGATCTTCTGCTCCGTAATCCTGCTGGCTCCGGCGGGCGCTCTGCCCCATCCTGAAGTCATTAAAAAAGTCTGTTACGGGGCGCTGGCCACCACCGTATGCGGCGCATTTTTTCTGGTTGCCGTACGCCTGTCGGGCGAGATGGTCGCTTCGTTCCTCGACGGACTCTTCGGGATGGCCTCAAAGATGCTGGGCCACGCCGTGGGGCACAAGATTCGCGCCTTTCGCGCCGGCCTGGACACCATGCGCACCTTCTCTGACTTTGCCGTTGTCATCACGCTGTCACTGGCCATGTGGGGGCTGATTTCGCTGGCCTATCTGGAGATCACTACGGCCTTTGCCGCCAGCCCACAACTGGCCCATCTCACGGTGGCCAAGTGCATGCTGCTGATGGCTTCGAGTTTGGCGGTCAGCGGATTTCAGTTGCCGGTGCTGGGCTGGTTCACGCAGATTGGCGTGGTGGCCGCGGCGATGTCCGGCTTCTTCGGCGTGGCGGCAGAGCCGGCCACCGCCTGCGCCGCCACGCTGCTGCTGGTGACCTTTCTGGGCATCGCGCCGGTGGGGCTGATCTGGGCGCGTTTCGAGCACGTCAGCCTGCGCAAGATCGCCGCCGAAAGCGAGCACGCCGAAGAGGCGCTGGCGGCGGTTGAACCGGGCAATTGAATGTGGACTGCCGCGAAGCACAAATCTCTCGCCAAGGTCATGCCGAGAATGCATGCGGCATAGGCGGCTTCTCTGCCTCCAGCGCGGGCTGAGAGAAGCGGATCGTCTCCGGCCCGACGGCGCCGCCGGTCATGATCATGCTCATCGCCTGCTCCATGCTCAGATCCGTATCTGTCACTTTTGTGATGGGCAGAAGCTGCAAGAAGGCCGAAGTCGGATTGATGGCGTTGGGCACCAGCACCGCGGCCAGCAACTCACCGGTCGTCGAGTCGGTCAGCGTGCGCGTGAGAAAGCCGATGGACTTCTGGCCAGGGATGGGAAAGTCTACCAGCACCACGCGCTGGCTGGACTCTTTCTTGGCCATCATGCTGTCGATCAGTTGGCGCACCGACGAATATATTTTGGCGACCACGGGCAGCCGATCCAGCGTGGCCTCGAAGAGTTCGAGGGCCTGGCGGCCGACCACCAGGCTGGTGACCCTGCCTACCACATAGAGCATCGCCAGGGTCAGCACAATGGCCAGCAGCGATTGCAGCATCGGCTGGCTGAGCCACCCCTCAGGGAAGATCGCTGCAAAAAGC
>CAZQRX010000080.1:0-10353 GCA_964595845.1 uncultured Occallatibacter sp.
GCCTTGGAGTTGTCGCGCCGGGTGAGCGCGGCCAGGTAATCCTTGTTGGCGTCGTCCAGCGCCTGCCGGCTTACCACACCTTCCTTCTGCATCTCCAGGTTGCGATCCAGCGTGGCCTTGTACATGGGCAGGTCGGGAGCGTTGGCGTTGACCTTGTCCTGCTCGATATTGGCTTCATAGGTGGCCACGTTGGCCTCGGCGGCAGACAGTTGCGCCCGCTGCGCATTTACCTGCGCCACGATTTCCTGCTGATCGAGCTGCGCCAGCTCCTGCCCCTTATGAACCTGGTTGTTGATGTCCACGTAGAGCTTTTCCACGATGCCGGAGGCCTTCGACTTTACCTCGACCTTGGTGATCGGCTGAATCTTTCCCGTAGCCACCACCGAGCGCGCCACATCACCACGTGTCACCTTGGCCAGCTTATTCGGGTCAATGGACGATCGCGAGACCAACCGCGCCAATCCGAAGCCCAGCAGCGCAACCACCACAACGATCCCGGCGATCAGCCAGATCCAGAATTTCTTGCTTTTGCGTGATGCGGCCACCAGAACCTCCCAAGACAGAATAGCAACACACTCTTGCCGGAACGAGAGACGCAAATCATAGAGTGAAGCAGACAAAATAGCTTAGACGACGGAAACCCGCCCTCGTCAGCCAGACCGAGGACGCCCCGCTCTTCTCTCATACGCAGCGGGCAGCGTCTTGGTTCCAGGGCGGGCAGGATGGCGGGGCGGGTACAATGGCGGCATGACGAATCGGACGGAGAGCGTGGCAGTAGCTTTTGCGGGGGCGATCAACCGCCAGGACGTGGATGCACTGGTTGAGTTGATGACGCCGAACCACCGTTTTATCGACTCGCTGGGCGGGGTTACAGAGGGCAGGGAAGTCATGCGCGCCGGTTGGACGGGGTATTTCCGCATGGTTCCGGATTACGCGATTGACATCGAGGAGACTTATTGTGCCGGGCCGGTGGTTGTGATGCTGGGCGTGGCGCGGGGAACCTATGCGCCGGACGGCCGGCTCGCCGAGGAAAACCGCTGGCAGACGCCGGCCGTTTTAAGGGCCGTAATCGAAGACGGCAAAGTGGCGGAGTGGCGCGTCTACGCCGACAACGAACCGATGCGCCGGCTGATGGCAAAGCGCGGATGAGGCGGGGCTCGTTTCCCACATCTCAAAGTCGAGATGTGGGCCACCCAGATTCATGGTGAATCAGATTTGGGAACCCTCCAGGAAACCTACCAGCTAGGCGGTCACGATCTCGCTGAAATCCGCAATGCCGGAGAAGCCGCAGAGCACTTCGTCGATCAGGCCCAGATGCGCTCCGCGAATGGCCGGGTCGGGATCGAGGACCATGACTTTGTCGAAGAAGGCGTCTACTACCGGGCGTAGCGTAGCGATGGCCTCCAGCGCCTGTCCGTAGAAGCGCAACTTGCGCAGCGCCGCCACTTCAGGAGCCAGCAGGGCAGCCGCATCGGCAAGCTGCTGTGCCTCCGGCGCCAGCGTCACATCTGTCGGCGAGCCGAGGGCAAATCCCTTCTCCTCGGCCTGGCGCAGGATGTTCTTGATGCGCTTGAAAGCCGCCGCAATCGCCACAAAGTCTTCCGACCCGCGCGCTGCCGTCAGGGCCTCTGCGCGGGCAATGGTATGACGCACGTTCTCAGCCCCCAAAGTGAATTCAGTTAAGACGACCATTGACCCCGCCGATGTCACGGCATTCACTACGTCATACGCAAAGCCGCGAACTTCCATCAGGTAAGATTTCACGCGCTCACCCAGGAACACTTGGACTTCGTTAAAACTCGTTCCTGAGGTCTCCAAGATCGGATGAATCGTAGAATAAATACCATCCAAGGTCAGCTCGAGATCGGATTCCGCGAGGATTTTGATAATTCCGTTTCCCGCTCTTCTAAGAGCAAATGGATCCTTAGAACCTGTTGGCTTGAAGCCGATGCCGAACATCGCGGTAATTGTCTGAATGCGGTCTGCCAAGCCGAGCAATTGCCCCTCAACCGTCGTGGGAATTGCATCCTCGGTCGAGGCTGGCGTGTACTGGTCATAGATGGCCTTGGCCACCATCTCGCCAAGTCCCTGCGCCCGTGCATAAAGTCCGCCGATGATTCCTTGTAACTCGGTAAATTCCTTCACTAACTCGGTGGTCAAATCGGTCTTGGCCAACTCGACGGCCTTCAGTAGGACTGCCTCGTCGAACGCGACGCCCGCGGCCATCACCACCGCCGCCAACCCGCGCGCCACGGCTAGGTTCTGCTCCGTCTTCCAGTAGTAACTGCCTAGTTCCTTCTGGAAGGTTACATTTTTCAGGGTTTCCACGCGCTCCGCCAGCGAAATCTTCTGGTCGAACTCCCAGAAGAAGCGGGCGTCCTTGAAGCGGGCACGGAGAACCTTCTGGTTGCCGTGGCGGATGACGGCTTCACCCTCGGCATCTACCTGAATGTTGAGCACTGCGAGGAAATGCGGAGCGAGCTTCCCGTCAGCGCCTTCGACTGCAAAGTATTTTTGATGGTCGCGCATCACGGTGACCAATACCTCTTCCGGCAGCGCCAGATACTCGGGTTCAAAGTCGCCCAGCACCACGGTCGGCCACTCGGTGAGATGAACGACGGTTTCTATCAGCGGCTCGTCCTCACGCCAGCGCGCGCCCGGGACGGTGCGGGTGGCCGCGTCGAGAGCTTTGCGAATTGAATCTCTGCGCTCGGACACATCGACTACGACATAGGCTTTGTGCAGAGCTTCGGCGTAGTCTGTCGGCTTGGCCAGTGTTACTGGAGACTCGCCGTGCAAAATGCGATGGCCGCGGCTGGTGTTGCCTGCCTTGATGCCGGCAATCTCCAGCGGAATTACCGAAGAATCGAGTAGAGCAACTACCCAGCGGATGGGCCGCACATAGCGCTCCGGTTTGCCCGCGCGCCAGTACATATTTTTTGCCCAGTAGAGGCCAAGAACTTCTTTGGGTAATTCGGTTGCCAGTAACTCAGAGGCCGCGCGGCCTTGGCGCTTTACAGTAGTGCCGACATATTCGCCCTTGGCGTTGGTCACCTTTTCCAGAGCGGCAACCGCAACGCCGGCCTTCCTAGCGAAGGCCTCGGCGGCCTTGGTTGGCGCGCCCTCTTTGAAGGCCACATTCCACGAGGGGCCGGTCAGTTGCTCTTCGCTGTCGGCCTGGCTCGTGAGCACGCCAGAGACCAGCACGGCCAGACGGCGCGGCGTCGAGTACGTGGTCAGTTTGGAGCCAGAGGCAAGCAGCCGCTCGCGCGTGAGCAAATCGTTCACACGGCGGCCCAGTTCGGCCTCGGCTCCGGCTACCATGCGGGCGGGAATTTCTTCCAGCCCGATTTCCAACAAAAAGTCTGCCATAGCGTTAAGTTCTTTCTGAGTTTTTGAAAATCGTAGAATAGCTTTCAGCTCTCAGCTATCAGCTTTCAGTTATTTTTTCGCCAGCCAAGTAACCAGGCTGCGAAAAGCAAACGGCTGATAGCTGAAAGCTAATAGCTAACACACCTGCTGCGCGGCGTAGACCTTGGCTGCGCCCACGGCCAGATTGCGAATACGGGCGATCATGCCCACCCGCTCGGTGACGCTGATCGCTCCGCGGGCATCTAAAAGATTGAAGAGGTTTGAGCATTTGAGCGCCAGTTCATAGGTTGACATCAGCGGGAAACGCAGCTTCTCCTTCATTGTTGTCTTCTTGTCAGACTGAAGGTCTTTCCAGCGATCCAGCAGCGCCTGTGCCTCGGCTTCGTAGCTGTTGAAGTGCGCCCAGAGCCGGTCCACATCGGCGTCCTCGAAGTTATAGACCGAGTACTGCAGCTCCTCGGTCAGCCTAACATCGCCATAGGTCACTACAGCACCGGTATCTGGATCGCGCGCCCAGACCACGTCGTAGACCGAGTCCACGTCCTGCATGAAGGCGCAGAGGCGCTCCAGCCCATAGGTCAGCTCGGCGCAGATGGGGTCAAGGTCGAGCCCGCCACATTGCTGGAAGTAAGTGAACTGGGTAATCTCCATTCCGTCCATCATGACCTGCCAGCCGACGCCCCAGGCGCCGACGGTCGGGCCCTCCCAGTTATCTTCCTCGAACTTGAGGTCGTGCTTGCTCAGATCGATGCCGATGGCTTCCAGCGATTGCAGATACAACTCCTGGACGTTGACCGGCGGCGGCTTGAGGATGAGCTGGAACTGGGTGTGGCGGAAGAGGCGGTTGGGGTTCTCGCCATATCGTCCGTCGGCCGGGCGGCGCGATGGCTGCGCATAGCCGACTTTGTAAGGCTTGGGCCCCTGCACGCGCAGAAAGGTCTCCGGCGCCATGGTGCCCGCGCCCACTTCCACGTCGTAGGGCTGCTGGATCACGCAGCCGCGCTCCGCCCAAAAGCTCTGCAAGCGGAACAAAAGCTCCTGAAAGGTGAGCGGGGTGGTCGTCGGATTCGATACTAGCTGGGATGAAGGCACGGGCATTTCTCTCTTGATGGGACTGGGTAGATTTTAACAGCCCACACATGCTCACAGCTTCGCCAGAGCCTCTGTCTTCGCCTCGATTTCTCGAAAAATACAGTCTATTCGTATTCAAACAGCGACTTGTCGAGACCCGATTGGCGGATAATGCTCTGGAGAGTGCCGCGCCTGAGGGAATCGTGGATCGGCACGGGGACGGTGATGGTTGTGCGCTCCGTTTGCAACTGCATGACACGGTGACTGCCGCGCTGGCGCACGGCGACAAAACCGCGCCCTTCTAGGATCTTGCAGGCTTCGGAGCCTGAGAGATCCCGCAGCTTACCCAACGGGCACCTCAACCTGAGTGACGAAGACCTCGCTGTGCAGCCGCCGAGCAATTTCGGAAGAAGGGGCAGTCTCGAAATAGAGCGTCAAGGCTTCAACGAGGTTCGCTCGCGCCTCCTCAATCGTGGAACCCTGGCTTGCAATATCCAGTTCGGGGCACAAGGCGACGAAGCCGTCGTCCTCGCGCTCAATAATAGCCGTCATTCGCTGCGGTCGATGCATAACCGGATTCTACGCCTTCCATGATCATCCGGGATACCAGGCTGAAATCCGGGTGATTTCAGCTTCCTAGTCGCGCCAGGGCCTCGGCCGAGCGCAATTTGCGCTCCAGGTGGCGCTCCAGGGCCTGCAGGGTGAAGCGGCGCAAGTCCTGGGCGCGGCGGCGAGGCCAGGGTTCGGAGACAAAGGCCGAGACCGGCGCGCGCAACATACGTTGCGCCAATTGCCACGAGTCGGCGGAAAGCTCGCTCGCGTTGCCGTTGCGATGAATTGGACAAAACAAGCCGTCACCCAGTGTGTTAAAGCTGGCTGCGCCTGCCTGGAGCGCCTCGCCGCAAGCCGTGCAATGAATGATGTCCGGCAACAGACCCATCAGCCGCGTCATCCACAACTGAAAGTAGGTCAGCGGCATCCAAGGCTGCTCGACCGTGGTGAGGTCAAGAACCGCCAGCAGCAGGCGGAAGACCGTCTCATGGGGATCGTGGTCGGGCAGCGCCTCGTCCAGCAGTTCGGCAAAGAAACTGAGCACCGCCAGGCGCGCGGGATCGACCGGCGCGGAGAGCGGCGAACGGAGGATTTCAAGCTGATCGAGGCGCACCAGCTCCTGGCGGGGCCGTTCGGCAAACCAGGCGCGGGCCACCGTCATCGGCTCCAGAGAGCCGCCAAAGCGCTTGCGGCTCTTGAGCGCCGATTTGGCCACGCCGCGCACCCGGCCGTAGTCACGCGTGAAAAAGCTCACGATCAGGTCGGCCTCATGGACCGGCCAGGTGCGCAGAACCACGGCTTCGGAGGAGAGCACGCTCATGCGTTTCTATCTTCGCACTGTTGGGGGCTCGTGGAATTTGCCGTTTGAGCATAGTTCTTGCAGACAGGTAAGGAAAAGTAAAAAAAGTAAGGAATATTGTAAAAAGTAAGGTATAATCGATTTTGAAAGGAAATTCGATGCCGACAGCGACGATGACTTCCAAAGGACAGATAACGATTCCCATCGAGCTACGCAAGGTTCTTGGTTTGGACTCAGGTGACAAAATCGACTTTTATGAGGTTGCGAAAGGTGAGTTCAGGATGTCGCCTAGAACCGCTTCAATCCGCGATCTCGAAGGCATTATTCCGAAGCTGGACTACGTGCCTACCCTTGAGCAGTTGGACGAAGACATTCTTGATGCGGCTGTAGAGGATTATATGACGGGCATGGGCAATGCCGTCTCTGATTCTGAAAAGGAAGAGGCTGCATGATCGGTTTAGACACAAATGTTCTCGTCCGCTACTTCGTTAAGGACGACCCCGAACAGACTCGACTTGCGGTTGGCTTGGTCCATGCACTATCACCCACGGAACCAGGGTTTGTAAGTTTAGCGGTTCTGGTCGAGTTGATATGGGTCATCACCCGCAGGTATCGAATGAAACGCGACGCGATCTCCGGAACCCTCGCCATATTGCTCGCCAGCCGAGAGATTATTGTCGAGCAAAGTGATATCGTACGCGCTGCTCTGCACTTTTATCGATCGGGCAATGCTGGTTTTGCTGATTGCTTGATAGCCTGCTCCGCCCGTGCCGCCGGATGTAGCCGGACTTTGACCTTCGACCGCCGAGCTGCGCGCGATGCAGGTATGGAATTGATCGGGTAAGCCATGGGTTAGGCCCATGCGATGATTTCCTCACCTGACGGCCGCGAGCGCTCATTCTATGGAGCGGGGCAGAGACACACAAACGCGCATCCGGCTTGGCGGAATGCGCGTTTGCGGCGGTAAGCTGGAAGCTGTTTTATCGGCCGAAGTGCTTGGCGTTCTTCTCGGCGAAGCTGGCCCACCTCTCCGGCAGGTCGTCTTGCGCGAAGATCGCCGAGACCGGGCAGGCCGGGACGCAGGCGCCGCAGTCGATGCACTCGACCGGGTCGATGAACAACTGGTCGGCTTCGGCGTGGCCGTCCTCGTCCTTCTTGGGGTGAATGCAATCGACCGGACAGGCGTCCACACAGGCGGTGTCCTTGGTGCCGATACAGGGTTCTGCAATGACGTATGCCATTCTGATTTCTCCTGGGGAAATAATCCTTCGAGGCTGATAGTAGCACAGGAGGCCGGAGGCTGACTCGTTTCTTTCCAGCGTATCGTACAGCCCCATCAGGCTCCATCGAGTATCAAGAACTCAGTAGTATTCCAATCGGGGAGCATTCCGTTCATCCGTTTATATCCTAATGGAGAAAAGCGACGGGGCATGTCCACCCCAGGGATAAATCTGCGTGCAGCGAAGGGTTTCATTTTTCTCAGGAAGACATCCATGAGTTGGGGCGGTAATCCCCGCATCATGGTCCGGAACTTGAGCGCCAGAGCTCCTTGCTGAGCAGACCAGGCGAAAAGCGCGTCGAGCAGAGATTCGAGCAGTTGTGGATTCGCGGGAGTCAAGGAGAAATCGACCAATGAATAAAGCAGCGGATTGCTGGTCGTATCCACGATGCAGTAGGCGCGGCCGCCCTGTGGCCATGTATAGGTCAGAGTGACTCCCTTGAACCCGGGGCGCTTCCAGAAACGCCATTTCAGATCAGCGGAATCGCGGCGCGGCGCCATGCCGGCGTCCTGGCGAGCCTCCGTCCAATAGTCGGCGAAGAAGCGGGAGGAGGCCGCTTCAGCAGCCGTGTACTCCGTGAATTCAATCGATGATGGAGTCGTGTCAGCTTCCGATATTGTGGCAAGCCGATGCAACAAACTATAGCGCGCGCGGAATGAACATCTGCCGGCAAGGTATCCCATCGTGCGGTAGATTAATTGCATGGGATGGAATCCTCGCTCCAAATAGATATATGCGGAGTAGTTCTGATATCCTAAAACGCTCCGCAGCCGGGCTGTCCCGGGCGCTAAGGAATAGGTAGCGTCGAATCGGGCATCCGCCTCCCTCAGACACTCCTTCTCAAAGCGCAGATAAAGAAACTTATCCCGATACTCCGGCAGTAGGAAGGTTTTCATGGTTTTTGCGCAAAGCCAATCCTCCTCGCCTAAGGTGAAACGAACGGGACAGAGGGCATGATGACCGACGATTTTCCAGCCTGTTCTATCTTGCGTCTCGATAATCCAACTATCGGCCGGACCTCCCGGCGCCTGATGCCAAATCCAGCGCATATTATCCAGCGACCACGGCGGTCCAACGCGCCTGTTGCCGATGAACCGGTTAAAAACTTCGTTGAATTCGTATTCATCGCCTGCCTGCAATCTGCGTGTGCGAAAAACGGTCATGGCAATCTCGCATTGAGGTACCGGGCCAGCTTGTCGAGCGTGTTCACCTGGCTGAGGTCACTATCGGGAATGGTGATTCCGTATGCCTCCTGGATGGCGACAATCAGATTGAAGAAATCCAGCGAATCCGCCCCAGCATCCAGAAACGAAACAGTATCCTTGAGCTTTTTAGGGTCAATCATGGTATCGTTGCCTGTAATAAGCTCGCGGAGCTGATCGGTGGAAACCGGAGGTGTCAAACGAGGAATTGAATCAGATAACTGGGACAATGATTGCCTCCTGAGAGCTTACGCCTTCTAATATGCCACGTGCTGATCCAATCGCCGTACCTGCCTGAACAATATCGAAAAGAAGAAATTGTCCGTTCAGATTTTGCCGGATTCTGACCTCGACAGGGAAAACTCCAGTGAGTGGAGTTTCCAAATTCAACTGACACATCCACCAGTGCCGCCGGTTCACCTGGGCTGCGACCTGCTTCATCAACGTTACAACAACATCGAATGCCGTGAATCCCGGCAGTGGCTCCAGGATTTGGGCAAATCCTGGGCCGGATACTGCTACAGCCGATAGAAGAGACGAATCGAAGCGAATGCGGCGGGTAACCGGCCTTTCGGTCTCAAGCAGCCAGCCGGGAGTGTTTTCGCGACCATGGCGGACGCGAAAAGAACCGGAGAAAGCCACTGAAGGTTCGAACGACACTTGAATTCCGCGCCTGAACGGTCGACGAATCGTCAGCGAATCTACATCAGCCTGCGGGCCAAACCGGTCGCGGGCCAGCTCAATCAGCGCGGGAAGAATATCTGCTAAGCGTAAATAGTCTCGGTCCCCCTTAAACGGCAGGTCCAGGATAAGTTCTTCATACATCGAGCGCGCGCCCCAATTAAAACGATATTTCAGTGTATTCCTTGGTACCTGCAACCTGTCAACGTAACAAGATGCCTGGCCGCTTTCGACGGTTTCCAGGCTCACGGCAAATGGACAAAAGCAATCGGATGCATGGCTCAGATGAGCATTTCCTTGGCCTGTTTATCAGCCGGTGTTGCGGGTCGCCCGCGCCGCCCGCAGCGCTGCGAACTCTTCGGGCGTGGGGATGGGCGAGAGATTGCGTCCGGCAAACATCTCCTGAAAAAAGCCCAGCAACTCGGCGTGGATCAGCCCATTTGAGGCCAGGATCTCACGACTGTCGAGCCGGTAATGCTGGCCGGAGAAGTCCGTCACCTGCCCACCTGCCTCCTCAACGAGCAGAATGCCGGCGGCGGTGTCCCAGGGATTGAGATTGAACTCCCAGAAGCCGTCCAGGCGGCCGGCGGCGACGTAGGCCAGATCGAGCGCGGCCGAGCCGGCTCGGCGCACCCCATGCGAGCGCAGGGTAAACTCCTGATAAAAGTGAATGTTGGGGTTCTGGTGGCGCTTATGGCTGGGAAAACCGGTGGCCGTCAGCGCCTCAGCCAGTTCCGCAGTCCGCGAAACCCGCATCGGTTTGCCGTTCAGCAGCGCGCCGCGACCCCGCTCGGCGGCGAAGAGCTCATCCCGCAGAGGGTCGTAGATAACCGCGGCCACCAGACTTCCGTCCTCGTCCGGCGCAAGGCCCGCGATGCGCTGCTCCAAACCCAGCGAGACGCAGAACTGCGGAAAGCCGTGAGCGAAGTTGGTGGTACCGTCCAGCGGGTCCACGTACCAGCGGAACTCACCCTCAAGGCGGTCGCGCGTGCCTTCCTCGCCGAAGATTCCGTGCTCCGGAAAGGCCGCTGCCAGCCGCTCGCGGATCAGCTTTTCCGAGGCGCGGTCGGCCACTGTCACCAGGTCCACGTCACCCTTGTACTCGGTGGCGACGCCCTCGGAGAAGAACCTGCGCAGCACAGCTCCAGCCTCGCGGGCAATGGCCGAGGCCGCGGGAGCCCACACCCACTCCGGAGCCGGATTCAGGCCGCTCACGAGACCGCCCCGTTCTCAGCCGGCCCGTCCGCTTCCGGAGTCGCAGCCCTGGGGTGGTGCGGAGCCTGCCTGCCCACTTCCGTAATGCTGCGGATCTGGTGCTTGTAGATGAAGAGATTGGGCTTGCCCTCGCGGGTCAGGCGCAACATTCCCTCGTCGAAGTACTCGATCCAGCCGCGCA
>CAZQRX010000081.1:0-10136 GCA_964595845.1 uncultured Occallatibacter sp.
CTGCTGCTGGCGCTGATTGCCACCGGCGCGGGCGAGTACGCGCGCGAGATGCTGCGCAAGCCTTACGTCATCGGGCGATGGATGTACTCGAATGGCGTGCGTGTGCCGTATGTGGCGCGCATTAACCAGGAAGGTTATCTGGTGCATACGAACTGGGTCTGGAACGACTCGGCTTCGAGCTACTCGCGCGGCGAGGCGATCTTCCGTGGCGAGTGCGGCTCCTGCCACACGCTAGGCGGCTATCGCCCGCTGAAGGAGTTGCTCGCCGGCCGCGACCGATCTAACATCGGCAGCTTTATCACCATGCTGCACGAGTACAAGCCCGACTCGCCCTATCGCCGCTTCATGCCGCCAATGGTGGGAACTAAGCAGGATGTGGATGACCTGACCGGCTACTTGAACGCTCAGGTAAATACGCCACAGAAGCTGGTTCAGACGGCGCAGAAATAGGAAGTTCAGTCAGGACGAGGTCGCGCTTGGGCCTCGATGTCGTGGGCAAAGCCGGAGAGAATCGACATAAGGTAGAGTGTAAGAGCGACTGCGAGAATCTTCCAGCAGATGTGCAGAAGCTCTGTCTGCCCGGTAACGCCGGGTACGTAGCCAAAGATCGCAATCTCCAGAGCTATCAGGAAGAGGACAGTAGCCGCTGTCAAGGTCCACGGCCATATACTGCCCAAGGCTGGCCTCAAAGGCGGCGGAATCAGCCAACTCCAGAATGCCAGCGACGACCGGATGCGTGTAGCGAATCCCCAGACGATGGTGAAAAGGGCGATTTGGGCTATGCCGCCGCCCGTCAAAAATGAAGCAATGCCGAGCAATAGAAAGACCGCCGGACCGTTTTTCTTGTGGATGAAACGGAGCGCCCAGAGGATCATCAGCACGCCCAATGATGTGGCAAGTATGCCGGTCACAAGAAAGTTGGGGATCAGTGTGAACGCGCCTTCGCCACCCTGCTTCCACACGGTCCAGCTATAGCCGGAGCCGAGGGCATTCACGATCAGGCCTGGAGTTAGCCGGTTCCCTTGCACGGTTTCCAGCAGGCCATGGTCGATGGAGCCGATGCCGACGAGAACGCCAAGTGTGGAAACGACGGTGCGTGTTGCTGCGTTATAAATCTGCGGTGTTGAGGGGTCTAATTTTCTTGCAGTCATTACGGTTCCGTCCGCATGCGGGCCATTCTTCGATGCGTCCCTATCCTATACGCGGTTCGCGGCCTGCGAGTTCTCTGAAGGCACATCCGAGCCGTTTTGCGGGTGCCCCTGTTCCCGATTGTGAGATATTAGGAACCAACATCACTTCTGCGCAGAAGCCGCAGTCAACGCCACGACCTCTTCGGCTGCGAAGGCGACGAGCTTTGTGCACAGGTTCTGGTGCAACCCACGCTCCTTGAAGGAGCGCTGCCCTGCCTCGGTGTCGAGCGCGCAGCCGGTCAGTTCGCGGCACAGGATCGAGCCGTGAGCCGCACGGAAGGCCTCGGTCAGTTGCTTCGCCTGCACATAGAGCGCATTCCGGCCGGCGACGGGATCGGCGGCCATGGCTTCTCCGCCAGCCTCTCCCAGGGTCAGCAACGCGCCGGTGAGCGCTCCGCAGACCTCTCCCTGCCGCGCGATGCCGCCACCGAAGGGCGCGCCCAGCGCCAGCCTCTGCGCCTCACTGAGGCCGTTGCCGGGGGCACAAGCGGCATAAACCGACTGGGCGCAGTTGTAGTTCCCGGAAAAAAGCTCCACAGCTCGCTGCGATTGACGATGGCTCATACAGCCTCTCTGAGTTGATTTGTCCTTCACCTCAGTATATCCAGCACTGGAGGACCGAGATCATGAAATCGTTGAGACAACGCTGCTCATCCCACGCTGATTCATGCGATCCTGAAGAGGCCATGAAGATATTTCTCGGCATTCTCGCTGTTCTGGTCGTTGCCGCCTCCCTCATTGCCGACTACAAATGGCGTCAATGGATGGCTGCCCGACGCCGCGACCGCCCATAATCATCTGGGCAGCGGCGGTTGGCCGCACCGCAGGTGGCGCGGGTGGTTACAATCACATAGAGGGAGCCGTCCAATCGCTATGACTCGTCTGTTCGTCCTTGCTCATCGTTTTCCCGCTCACAGGATGCGGTCCTGCTTGTTGCTGAGCTTTGCCGCCGCCGTGATCCTTTTTGCCGCCACCAGCGCCCACGCCCAGTTTGGCGCGCCGTCGCCCGGTACCCAGGTGCATGACGCCACAGCGCTCCACCCGCCCGCCGGCGCTCGCGTGGCCATCGTCGAGTTTGCGGATATGGAATGCCCGGCCTGCGCCAACGCCAATCCGATTCTCAAAGCTGCCGCAGCCACCTACAAGATTCCCTGGGTGCGCCACGACTTCCTGATCCCCTACCACGTGTGGAGTCCGCAAGCAACCGTCAACGCCCGCTGGTTCGACAGCCGCAGCAAGGTCCTGGGCGACGAGTATCGCGATCAGGTCTTCGCCAACCAGACCTCAATCTACAATCTGGCAGTCCTACGCCAATTCACCGAGAAGTTTGCCGCCGACCACCACATTTCCCTGCCCTTCGCCATCGACCCGCAGGGCAAGCTGGCCGCCGAGGTCAAAGCCGATAGCGACCTGGGCGTGCGCACAGGTGTGAAAGCCACTCCAGCCGTCTGGATTGTCACGGATCACAGCAAGGGAGCGCCCTATATGGAGGTTGCCAATGGCATGGGCAACCTCTATCAGTTGATCGACCAGGCCCTGGCCGACACCGCCCCCGCCAAGCCAGCGCCCAAGGCGCCAGCCAGTAAGTCCGCCAGCAAATAATTTACCGCAAGCGCGGCGCATCAATGCAGGGATGCGCCGTCGCTGTAATTGCGAGGCAATCGCCTGAAATGTCAGTAAAGAACCGGAAGGAAACAAGAAGTTTATGGTTTTGGATTTGGCTTTCGGCAGGGGACTCTACGACTGGTTTGGAGCGCATGAACGCGTGTATAAAATTGTGCGCTGGATATCCTGTGTGGGACGGGAAAACTATCTCCGGCGCCTGGCGATTGCGGCATTGGCGGCTCGGCCGGGTAACACGATTTTGGACTTGGCCTGTGGAGCAGGCTTCAATCTGCCGTATCTCCGCGAGTGCGTTGGACCGGCTGGAAAGATTCTGGCCTTGGATTACAGTGAAGGAATGCTGGCCACAGCCCGGAAAAAGGCCGAGAAATGTGGCTGGACGAATATTGAATTTCTGCAAGCCGATGCGGCTCAAATAGACCTGGAACCGAACTGTTTGGACGGCGCGATCTGTTCCTTCGGCTTGAGCGCTATGCCCGGAGAACTGGCCGCTGTGCAGCGCGTGGCAAAGGCCATGAAATCCGGAGCCAGGTTCGTTGCCTTCGATGCAAAGCTCTTTACGGGCTGGGGACGCATCATCAATCCGATCAACCAGCCTCTCTTCAAGTACGCAACCAACTGGAACTATTCGAAAGACACCATTGCTTCTCTGCGCTCGGTTTTTAATCTCCTGGAAGTTGAGGAATATAACAGCGGCTGTAACTACATAGCGGTTGGGCGCAAATGATGAAGCCCGGCGAACAAAGAAATAGTCAGTACTTTGGCACCTTGGGATCGATCTCGCGGCTCCAGGCTTGGATGCCGCCAGCGAGGTTGACGACACGCGGGTAGCCGGATTGCTTGAGGAATTCGGCGATGCGCTGGCTGCGGACGCCTGCGTGGCAGTGAACGATGACCTCGCGCTCGCGGTCGATTTCGGAGAGGCGGCGGGGCACTTCGTTCTGCGGAATCAGCTTCCCGCCGATCTGGGCGATCTTGTACTCCCAGGGTTCGCGCACGTCGAGGATGTAGACGTTCTCGCCGGCGTCGATGCGGCGTTTCAGCTCCTTGACGGAAAGCTGGGGGATTTCATTGTTCATAGATCTCTCCATACAGGTTGCAGGATAGCAAACGCGGGAAATTGCAGCCGGTGCTCCGGGTGTGCGAGATTGAGTGTACGGGGACAGGGCCACAGAACACTCGCCGCGCCCCGCAGACTGGAAGGCGACCTTGAGCCCACGATCCCGTACTCGGAGTTTAAATCAGACGTTGGAGACCCTGCGCGCACATTCCTTTGATGTGACGCCATGGGATGAAGTGGCAGGTGGGGTGCTGGTGACCAAGCACGGAGCCGGGGCGGTTTTGGTGGCCGCCGCGGACAAAGGCGCGCCGGCTGCCTTCGCCGTTCGGCCGGGAGTGCTGATAGCGGGCCGGGTGGCGCGGCTGCTGGATCGCGGTTACCAGAAGTTCTTGAAGACAGCCCATGCTGAACTTCCTGCCACGGCCAGCCAGTTGCACGCGATTCACCTGTTCAGCGAAGAGCTGAAGCAGGTGACTGGCGCGATTGAGCTGTACAACGAGTCGCTCGGAACTACCAGCGATCTGTATCTGTATGACCGCTTGCAGGGCCGTGAAGCTGCGCGGCCTGCCCGATAACGCCCGAGTCGCTCGCCAAGGTCAAGGCGTAAACCAGGGAATAGGGATAAGCCTTATCGCCGACGCGCGCGCTCCCGTTGCAACTCGCGATAGACGTCACTCTTCGATTGGCCCAGTTCGCGGGCAATGCGCTTGAGGGCTTCCTTTTCGTCCACGCCGGCTTCGGCCTGGAGGCGGGCAACGCGGTCGGAAATCTTCATCGGAGCGTCGCTTCTTTCTGCTTCCGCTTGCGGCCGCGCCTCCACCAGCAAGGTGATCTCGCCGCGAATGCGATCCCGGCTGGCCAGATCCCGCCGCGCCTCCGCGACCGTGCAGCGCAGAAACTCCTCGTGAATCTTGGTCAACTCGCGGGCCACTACTACGCGTAGGGCGGGACCAAATACGGCTTCAAGGTCCGCAAGCGTCTCCAGAATGCGGTGCGGCGCCTCGTAGAAGATCAGCGTGCGCGCCGTCTCGTTCCTCTGCATCTCCGCGGCCAGAGCCTCCAGCCGGGTTCGTCGCGCGCCCGCCTTCTCCGGCAGAAAGCCGATAAAGTGAAATGCGTCCGAGGGCAGTCCGGAGGCCACCAGCGCGCTGAGCGCCGCATTGGCTCCGGGAATGGGGATCACTGCGACGCCTGCGGCAATGGCCTCGGCGGTCAGCCAGTTGCCGGGGTCGCTAATGCCGGGCATGCCAGCGTCGGAGACCACCGCGATGCGCCCTCCTGCTTTAAGCGCGTCGATCAACTCACTCGCGCGTTGATGTTCGTTGTGCTGGTGGCAGCTCACGGTAGGGGTGGCGATTTGAAAGTGGTTGAGCAGCTTTTGCGTCTGACGGGTGTCCTCGCAGGCGATGCGATCCACGCGCTTGAGCACGTCCAGGGCGCGCAAGGTAATGTCGCCCAGGTTGCCGATGGGAGTGGCTACCAAATAAAGGCCGGGGGTGAGGGCAGCTTCGGGATCGGCGGGCATGGGCACTATCTCCGCCCTAGCGGGCATCCTCGCGGGCTTGTTCACGCTCCATGCGGCGCTGCTCGGCCAGCAGCGACATGGCGCTCATCAGGTTCTGCACGCTCACAATGCCCACCACGCGCCCGCTTTCGGCCACTGGAATCAGCGAAAGTCCGCGCCCGGTCTGGATGCGGCGGATGGTGGTGCCCAGCGTGTCCTCGGGCCGGGCCACCTGGAATGCTTTTGACATGGCCGCCTGCACGTAGCCATTGCCCTCGCTGCGCAGGGCGTCCACGATACGCTGGCGGCTGATGATGCCCACCAGTTGCGGGCCGCGCACCACGGGAAAATCCTCCTGAAGCGAATGCACGCAGCGCGCCAGCGCGTCGGCCAGCGTGTCGGAGGGAGAGAGGGTGGCGAAATCGGTGAGCATCACCTCGCGCATATGCACGGTGTCCACCACCGACTGGAAGAAGACGCCCTGGTCCTCGATCTGCGCGCCAATCATGATGAAGAAGCCGGCGATGACCAGCCAGTAATCATGCAGATACATACCGCCCGCCATGGCCGCCAGCGCCAGAGCCTGGCCCAGCCCGGCGGAGATACGGCCGGCGAGAGCGAAGCCGTGCTTGCGGGCAAAGCTGCCGCGCAGCAGCCGTCCGGCGTCCAGCGGGTAGGCCGGCAGCAGGTGCAACAAGCCCAGCCCGGCCTGCATCCATACCATGGAGCGAAGCAGATAGGCGGCGGTAATCCAGGGAAAGCTCAGCAGCTTGATCTCTCCGCTGGCCCCCAGAAAAGCCGCGGCCAGCAACAGCGCCGTGGATATGTTCGCTATAGGACCGGCCAGCGCCATGGCAAACTGCCCGCCGCCCTGGGCGGAGCCTTCCTGACTTTCCGGGTCGGCATAGGCGTAGAGCCCGCCGATCGGCAAAAGCAGAATCGCGCGCAGCCGCAATCCCAGCCAAGCCGCCACCAGCAGCCGCGCCGTCTCCCGCACTGCGACCGCCGACACCAGCACCAGAAAAAGTCCCAGGCCGCGCAACACGCCGTCCGCGCCGCTCAGCGCCAGGCAAACGAACATCAGAAGCGGAAAAAAGAGATGGACGCGCACCTCGACGCCCATCCAACGGCCCAGCGGTATTGACCAGCCACGCATGCAAATTGATTGTAAAAGGTCGGACCCCTTGCTTTGTCGCACGATTTGCATCCGATATGCTGGAGTGCAATGCGCATCATTGCTGGATCGCTCCGTTCGCGTACGCTGGAAGCTCCGCCGGGCCTTGCCACCCGGCCCACCAGCGACCGTCTGCGCGAGACCCTCTTCAACGTGCTTGCCCCGCGCATTCAGGGCGCGGCCTTTCTGGATCTGTACGCCGGCTCGGGCGCAGTGGGCATTGAGGCGCTCAGCCGCGGCGCGGCGCGGGTGGAGTTTGTCGAGCAGGCGCCTAAGGCGCTCGAGGCGCTGCGAACGAATTTGGACAAACTGGGGATTTCCAGCGGATTTCACATCGATTCCAGCAGTGTTGCGGCAGCATTGAAACATTTGGGCAAGCGAAATGAACGGTTCGATCTGGTCTTCCTCGATCCGCCCTGGGATGCGACTGCGCAGTACGTGGTCACGCTCGGGTTGCTGGGCGGCTCCGCGGCTGGACTTCTCGCCCCTGGCGCTCTGGTGATCGCCGAGCATCGGCGCAAAGTGCGGCTGGAAGATCGCTACGGCGCGCTCCAACGCACCCGCCTGCTCGAACAGGGCGACGCGGCGTTGAGCTTTTATGCCGCTGACCGATTTTTCGTTCCAGACGTAGATTAATGCTGTTGCAGACAGGGCGGTTTGTACTCATAAGGTCTACGATTGGGCTTGAACCGGATGCAGCCGGGGCGGAAATCCATTAGAGTGAAATCCATGAAAAACGCGCGAATCTTCCTTGCCGTTGCCGCAATGATTGCGGCCTCTGCTGCCGCCTCGCAAGCGCCCTCAGCGCTTCATCAGCCCGTCCGCGTTCCTGACTTGGTCATTCTCGATACCGATATCGGAGACGATATCGACGACGCCTTTGCGCTGGCGCTGGCGTTGCGCAGCCCGGAACTGGATCTTCTGGGGGTGACGACGGCGTATGGAGATACAGTACTGCGGGCGCGTTTGGTGGATCGATTCCTGGCTGCGGTTGGCGGCAACGCCGGCATCTCCATCCACGCAGGTGTTGGCAGCAAGGCTCAGAATGTTTTTACGCAGGCGGCCTACGCTCGCCAGGAGGAGGGACCGAAATGCGGGATACGAACGCTCTTCACGATTAACGCGGTAGATTGGCTGCTGGATGAGATCCGTCTGCACCCCGGCCAGATCACGCTGATTGCTATTGGCCCATTGACGAATGTGAAGGCGGCGATTGAACGGGATCCGACGACGTTTCGCCAACTCAAGAGGGTAGTAATGATGGGCGGCAGCATCTATCGGGGCTACGACGGCAAGACCGGCGCGCATCGACCGCCCGACGCGGAGTGGAATATCAGCCGCGATCCGGCGGGGTTGCGGGTTCTGTTGGAGTCTGGAGTGCCGGTCTTCATGATGCCGCTCGACTCGACACAGATTCATCTGGAGACGCCGGCGCGGGAGATGATCTTCTCCCACGGCTCGCCGCTCACCGATCAGTTGACGCTGCTTTATCACCAGTGGCTGGCCGGCTCAGAGGGTCATTCGCTCGCGCCCACGCTCTTCGATCCGGTGGCCGTGGCCTATGCAATTCGTCCTGATCTGTGTCCGGCCACGCCCATGCGCCTTGAAGTGGATGACAAAGGCTATACCCGGCCTGCTGACGGAGCCCCCAACGCTCAGGTTTGCTTCCAATCAGACGAAAAGGGTTTTCTGGAGTTTCTGCTGGACCGAATCACCGGGCAGGCAGCTCACTGATTCATGCGGCAAGATTTCCACTGATTTTCCATCGGCGTCAACAGAAATTGTGCTTTCCAGGGCGCAAACTCGCTTCTTGCATAAAACGTTTTATTCAACACCATTGACAGCGGGGGGAATAGAGGAGAAAAATGACGTTGCGAGCCAATTTGAAACAATTTGTGTGGTTCATGGAGGGAAAGTGAAAAACACAGGGAAGATGCTTGTATTGGGGACGTTGGGTTTACTGAGCGCGGGATGGCTGCTGGGGGGCTGCAAATCGACGCCGGAGTTGACGCAAGCCAGCGCGCAGGCAATGATTCAGGCCAAATATGACCAGATGCCGGCGGCGGGCGTCTACATCGTGGTGGACCAGCAGGGGCTGGCGCGGGGTGTGACGGCAAAATATTGGGAGCGGACCAAGCTCTATCCCAACAGATACTGGGCCGACTTCACCCTCACACCTGAGGGCAAGAAGGTACTCAGCTTGCAGAAGGGTGGCGATGTGATTCATTGGCAGCCGCTCAATGCCGGCGACAAGAACTATACGTTTACGGTGGTGACGGTAGCGGCCAACCACCTGAAGGCGCATGATGTGGGCGATCCGCAGGATGATGTGGGGGGAACAAAGACCGCCTCGTACGTGGAGATTGTCAGCCTGGACGGCGTGCCGAACGACCTGCAGATCATGTCCAATGGCCCCGGCAACCGGCTGAGCAGCAGGCACGTAGCCACTTTTGCACTGGATGGGGGCGCCTGGAAGTTGCAGTCCACCAATTAAATTAGGAAAAATCTGAGGGGTGGGGAGGAAATCGTTGACCCCACCCCGTTTTCTTGTTATTCTTAAAAGGTTGCGCAAGAACGCATCTGTCCGTGTGTTCTGACGGAGGGTGCGTACGGGCACTCCGCGCTGGTGGTCCATGGCGCGGGATGAGCCCCAGGGGCAGGCGCGGTTGGCCGGCCAGAGATCTCCCGGATTTGCTCTTTCTTGCGAAGGGCAGGGACACATAGCATCGGCGTCCGCGCGTTCTCCGCCTCGGAGGGCTATGCGGGCCGGAACTGGCGAAACGGAGTCGGCTTTCGCTGCCATAGGCGGCAGAAACGCTCAACCACCGTCCCGGTTTTCGTCTGAGATCGGTACGAAGGCAGACGCGAAGCAGCAGAATATGGCTTCCGTGCGCGTGCGCGACGGTATTATGTCGCGCTTTTGCACTCGAAGGCTTTTGCGGACTGCGCGCGTCGGTGGGTTTTGAAGGTTGCAGGCAGGTTTTTGACGGGGTAAGGAGTTTCAGTTTGCCTACATTCAATCAGTTGGTTCGCAAGGGGCGCACCGCCCCGCGGTACAAGACGGCGTCACCGGCCTTGCAGGCCTCGCCGCAGCGGCGCGGCGTTTGCACGCGCGTCTACACGCAGACGCCAAAAAAGCCGAACTCAGCCCTGCGCAAGGTAGCCCGCGTCAGACTGACGAACGGGATTGAGGTTACCACCTACATTCCCGGCATCGGCCACAACCTGCAGGAGCACTCGATTGTGCTTATCCGCGGCGGCCGCGTGAAGGATCTGCCTGGCGTGCGCTATCACGTGGTGCGCGGCACGCTGGATTCGGTGGGCGTGAACGACCGCAAGCAGAGCCGGTCGAAGTATGGGGCCAAGCGCGCCAAGGGCGGCGCCGCGGCGGCGAAGAAGAAGTAGCAAGGAAGCTGTTAGCCGTTAGCTTTTAGCTATTAGCTGCGGCTGCGGCGGATTGGGCCGATGCTGCTGGCGTCGGCGGGAATGAGCTAAGGGCTAACAGCTAAAAGCTGAAGGCTGTTTTTGAGGGATTATGCCAAGAAAAGGGCACATTGCGAAGCGGGAAGTGGCGCCGGACCCGGT
>CAZQRX010000082.1:0-9726 GCA_964595845.1 uncultured Occallatibacter sp.
ACCCGGCGGTCAGCGGCCTCTTCGGCAAGCCCACGCTCATCAACAATGTGGAGACATACGCCAACGTCGCGCCTATCGTGCGCAACGGCGGCAAGTGGTTCGCCAACATGGGCTCGGAGCGGAGCAAGGGCACCAAGGTCTTCGCGCTGACCGGCAAGATCGCCAACACCGGCCTGGTGGAAGTGCCGATGGGCATCAAGCTGCGCGAGATCATCGAGGTGATCGGCGGCGGTGTGCCGGGTGGACATCAGTTCAAGGCGGTGCAGACTGGCGGACCTTCCGGCGGCTGCATTCCCGCCGAGATGCTGGACCTGGGCGTCAGCTACGATGCACTGATGGCGGTCGGCTCGATCATGGGATCGGGCGGCATGATCGTGATGGACGACACCTCCTGCATGGTGAACGTGGCGCGCTTCTTCGTTGAGTTCTGCATGACGGAATCCTGCGGCAAGTGCATTCCCTGCCGCGCGGGCACGGCGCAGATGTTCACGCTGTTGACGCGCATCTGCGCGGGGCTTGGAACCATGGACGATCTGGACCTGCTGATCAGCCTGTGCGAGACCATCAAGGAAACCAGCCTTTGCGGACTGGGCATGACGGCGCCCAATCCGGTGCTGAGCACCATCAAGTACTTCCGCAACGAGTACATCGAGCACATTGTCAATAAGCGCTGTCCGGCCGGCGTCTGCAACATCGAAGCGCCCGTTGCTGTCTCCGCGGAGGTGTTGGCATGAGCGAAACTATGGGCGTCAAAACTCTCACCATCGACGGCCAGGAGTTGAGCGCGCGCGCCGGCCAGACCATCCTGGAGGTGGCGCGGGAGAATGAGATCAACATTCCCACGCTCTGCCATCTGGAGGGCCTGAGCAACGTGGGCGCATGCCGCCTCTGCCTGGTGGAGATCAAGGGCTCGAACAAGCTGCTGCCCGCCTGCGTGGCGAATATTCATGAGGGCATGGAGGTGGTCACCAACTCCGAGCGGCTCAAGAAGCACCGCCTCGTAATTCTGGAGCTGCTCTTCGCCGAGCGCAATCACATCTGCGCGGTGTGCGTCTCCAATGGCCATTGCGAGTTGCAGGCGCTGGCTCAGGAGCTGGGCCTGACCCACATCAGTCTGCCCTATCGCAACCCCGCATTGGGCGTGGATGCCTCGCACGAGCGTTTCTCCGTGGATCACAACCGCTGCATCCTTTGCAGCCGCTGCGTGCGGGCTTGCGCGGAGATTGAAGGCGCGCACATCTGGGATGTGATGGGCCGGGGCATCAACTCCATCGTCATCACCGATCTGCACGAAGAGTGGGGAAGCTCGGCTTGCACCCGCTGCGGAAAGTGCGTGCAATGCTGCCCCACCGGGGCCCTCTTCGACAAGAGCAAGCTCGGCTCCGACCACCCCAAGTATCCTGATTTTTTGCCTTACCTGAACCTGATGAGGGAAGCGCGATGAGCAAATTGAAAGTGGCAACAGTGTGGCTGGACGGCTGTTCCGGCTGTCATATGTCTTTTCTCGACATGGACGAGCGGCTCCTCAAGCTGGCGGAGCTGGTCGACATCGTCTACAGTCCCATCGTGGACGCCAAGGTCTTTCCCGACGAGGTGGACATCGCCCTGGTCGAGGGCGCGGTAGCCTCGGTGGACGATGAAGCCAAGATCAAGAAGGTGCGCGCCCACTCCAAGACGCTGATCGCGATGGGCGATTGCGCCGTGGCCGGCAACGTGCCCTCGATGCGCAATCCCATCGGCCCCGAGAAGATCCTCGACCGGGCGTACATCGAGAACGCCAGCGCGCAGCAGCAGATTCCCTGCGTGGTGGTGCCCAAGCTGCTCAAGATCGTCCGTCCCATTCACGAATTCGTGAATGTCGATGTTTTTCTGCCCGGCTGTCCGCCCTCGGCCGATACCTTTTACACCGCGTTGACCGCGCTGGTCACCGGCGCGCCGCTGGATATTTCAGCCCTTACCCGTTTTGGAGCTTGACGTAGCGCCGGTCTCCGGACCGGCTGTCGTGCGGGCGTCCACGCCCGCGCTTGTTGAAGAAACTTGGAGCTATCTATGACCCAGACCATCACCATCGATCCGGTAACCCGCCTGGAAGGCCACGGCAAGATCACCATCATGCTCGACAGCCAGGGCCAGGTGGAGGACGCGCACTTCCACGTCACCCAGGTGCGCGGCTTTGAGAAGTTCTCTGAAGGCCGGCCGTTTTACGAGATGCCGAGCCTGATGGCGCGCATCTGCGGCATCTGCCCGGTCTCGCACCTGCTGGCCTCGGCCAAGGCCTGCGAGGCCATCATGGCGGTGCGCATTCCCCATACCGCCGCGCAACTCAGGCGCATGTTGAATATGGCGCAGATGGTGCAGTCGCACGCGCTCAGCTTCTTCCATCTCTCCTCGCCTGATCTTTTACTGGGTATGGAGTCCGACCCCAAGGCGCGCAACATCTTCGGCGTCGCGGCCGCGCGGCCCGACCTGGGCCTGGCGGGCATCGGCCTACGCCGCTTTGGCCAGCACATCATCGAGCTGTTGGGCACCAAGCGCATCCATACCGGCTGGGTGGTTCCCGGAGGCGTTACCGAGCCGCTTACATCCGCTCATCGCGACGAGATTCTGGCCATGCTGCCCGAGGCTTACGCCAACGTCAAGCTGGCGCTCACCGCTTACAAGCAGATCGCCGACAGCTTCCAGCAGGAGATCGAGGTCTTTGCCAACTTCCCCTCGAATTATATGGGCCTGATCAACGAGGACGAGTCCATCGAGTTCACCGACGGCGCGCTGCGCCTGATCGATCCCACGGGCGCGATCATCGAGGATGGCATGAGCGCCCATCGCTTCACCGAAGCGATCGGCGAGGCGGTGGAGAACTACAGCTACACCAAGTTCGTCTACTTCAAGCCACTCGGCTATCCGCAGGGCAGCTATCGCGTGGGCCCGCTGCCGCGCCTGAATATCGTTAAATCCATGGGAACGCCGCAGGCCGATGTGGAACTGGCCCTCTTCAAGCAGATGAGCGCCGGACCCATCGAGAGCTCCTTCCACTATCATCATGCGCGGCTGGTCGAGGCCCTCTACGGCGTCGAGAATATCGAACGCATCCTCGCCGATCCGCTCATCCTCGACAAGCATGTGCGCGCCACTGCCGGCGTTAACCGGCTGGAAGGCGCGGGCCAGATAGAAGCCCCACGCGGCACGCTCAATCACCACTACAAGGTGGACGAGAACGGCAAGATCACCTGGGCCAACCTGGTCGTCGCCACCGGCCACAACAACAACGCGATGAACCGCGGCGTGCTGCAGTCGGCGCGGGCTTACGTGAAGGACGGCAAGTTCACCGAGGGCGCGCTCAACCGCGTCGAGGCCGTGATCCGCACCTTCGATCCCTGCCTCAGCTGCTCCACGCACGCCTTCGGCCAGATGCCGCTGGTGATGACGCTGGTCAACACGGACGGCGAGGTCGTAGACCAGCTCATTCGCTAACGAGTAGCGCCGGTCTCCAGACCGGCTGTCGTGCGGGTCTCCAGGCCCGCACTCTCCGTAGGGTTGGACCATTGTCCCGCTGCCGGCGTGGACGCCGCCAGTACAGCCGGACTGGAGTCCGGCGCTACACTGGCAAAGTTATGAGCACCATGAGAGCCCGATGCCTCATTCTCGCCTGCGGCAACACAATGCGCGGGGATGACGGCGTCGGGCTTTGGCTTGCCGAGTGGGCGGAGCGGCGCTTCGCGGACCAGCCCAGCGTGCGCATCATCGCCGACCATCAATGGACTCCCGAACTGGCCGAGGACGTTGCCCGCGCTCAATCGGTTCTTTTTATCGATTGCACTCTCGATACGGCCCCCGGATCAATTCATCTGACGCAAGTAGAGCCAGCCGCCGCGGGCCAGGGAATCAACACCCATCATCAGAATGCGGCGGAGCTGCTCGCGCTGAGCCGCGATCTCTACAGTTCTGTACCACGCAGCGCACAGTTACTGACCATCGGCGCAGGCTCAATCGAGTTTGGAGACACCTTCAGCGACGCAGTGACCGCCGCGTTGCCCGAAGTCTGCAAGTTGATTGAAGAGAATGTATTGAAGATGAGTTAATCGAATTACTCAGATTTCAGGCGACCTAAGATAAATGCTTGCATTGCTTCGACGGGTTCTTTCCGGCCGTGATAATCGCTACAAAACGTCTTGGAGTCAGGCGCGGTATGAGCCACAAAATCCTCCGAGCCGAGGGAGAATCCTGTCGCGTGATCGGTGAGTCTGATGTAACAGCCGATCTCGTAGACCGTTGCTTGGCAGTGTGTGTTCAATCCGGTGTAGGATCCAACTTCCCTTTCGTTGCAGGAAATCCATGCCACAACGCCCACTTCATCCATACTGGAAGCGCGGATGGATGAAGGAAGCTCGCGAAAGAGTGGCACATCGAGCGTGGATGTTTGGGTATAGATGGGAACGACCTTCTTCGAGGATGGAGTGCCGGGTACCGTTGTAACGGCTTTGTTCGTGTTGATTTTGTCCATCTGTGTCTCAAGAACACGAATGGACCGATCCTGCGCGATGCGATCGAAGACCAAGTATGTGACCGCGCAGAGGAAAGGTCCGCCTATGGTGGTTACCAAACTGACGTAGGCGATTATTTTGTCCCGTGTAGTTTTGGAATGGGAAAACCGCGCCATGAGAACGATCATCCAGAACAGCGTCAAAACTGCCATGAGACACGCAAGGAAGGCCTTGTCCGCATATGCCGAGACGATGGTTAGGGTAAGTAGCAAAGAGTAGACGATCGAACAGGCGACAGCACCCAATTTTGAGAGGCCGAAAAGGTTGAACTTATCTTGTGTAATCTTGATGATTGAAAACCGGGACGTGAGAACAATCATCCAGAAGATCGTCAATACCGTCAATAGACAAGCAAGGACGTATTTTTCCGTATATGCCGTGATGATGGTTAGGGTGAGCAGCAAACAGTAGACAATCGAACAGTTTACAGCCCCCACATTTGAAGGACCGAACAATCTGACCAGTATACGTTGTCTCATGGCGCCTGTCCCTTTATACAGGGAACTTCCATTCCATCCTAATATCAAATACCCAGGCCTCACTTCGAGACCTGGGCGATTCGTCGGGCGCGCAGTCCTAGAACGCCCCCATCGTCTGCCGCAGGCTGTAGGTGCTGAGCATTTTAACGTAGTTGCCGCGTTTCCCAACGCCTACCGCCTGATTGAAGATACTGTCTTGCGGCTGCTCAGCGCTCCGCCACCAGATCCAACAGATCGAAGAACTCCGGAAAGCTGATAGCGACCGATTCCGCGCCTAGAATGCGCGTCTCGCCCTCGGCGCGCAACGCGGCCACGCTGAATGCCATGGCGATACGGTGATCGCCGCCGGAGTCAATCGTTGCGCCGTGCAGTGTTTGCCCGCCGGGCACATCGAGACCGTCGTCGAACTCCTCAACCTCGGCGCCCATCGCGCGCAGATTCCTGACCACCAGCGCGATGCGGTCCGATTCCTTCACGCGCAGCTCCCGCGCGTCTCGGATGCGAATGCCGCCGCTGGTGAAAGGCCCAATCGCCGCCAGCGCCGGCAGCTCGTCGATCAGTTGCGCGGCCAGCGCGCCGCTGATGGCGGTTGATCCAAGCCCCTCCGGCGGCGCTGTCACCTGCACCGTGCCCACGAGTTCGGCGTTCTTCTCCTCCAGATTCAGAACGGAGATGCGCGCGCCCAGCGCGGTCAGCACGTCCAGCAGCGCGGCCCGTGTGGGGTTCAGGCCAAGCGTGTCGAGCACCAGGCTGGAGCCGGGAAACAGAGCCGCCGCGCAGAGAAAGAATGCCGCCGAAGAAATGTCGCCGGGAACGGCAGCCTCGATAGCGCGCAGCTTCTGCGGGCCAGCAATCGAAACCGAATCCAAAGAGCGCTCGACCGTTGCGCCGAAGGCCCGCAAGGCCAGCTCGCTGTGGTCGCGGGTGCGCACGGCCTCGCGCACCGTGGTAGTACCTAACGTCTGCAATCCAGCCAGCAGAATGCAGGTCTTCACCTGCGCGCTGGGCACCGGCGTGGTGTAGTCGATGGCGCGCAACGCGCAGCCTTCGATCACGAGCGGCGCATGGCCCTCGGTGAGCGTCAGGCGCGCGCCCATCGCTTCCAACGGCTTGCGAATCCGCTCCATCGGACGGCGCGAGAGCGATTCGTCGCCGACAAGCGTGAAGCGTCCCTCTTGCGGCGCCAGCAAACCGCTGATCATGCGCATCGTTGAGCCGGAGTTGCCGCAGTCGAGCGGTGCATCGCATGGCGTCACGCGTCCGCCCACGCCGGTCACTTCCACCGAGCCGTCTTCGAGGCGGCGCACTTTCGTGCCCAGCGCCTCCATGCAGGCGAGGGTCGAGGCGCAATCGGCCCCGGTAGAAAAATTCGTGAAGCGCGACGTGCCTTCGGCAAAGGCCGCCAGCATTCCGTAGCGGTGGCTGATGGATTTGTCGCCGGGCAGGCGCAGACTGCCGTAAATGTTCTTGGCCGGGCGGATGATGCGTTCTTCTGTCGGAGTGTGCAAGGCGGCTCCCGCAATGGTCTACCTTCAAGTCTAACCAACGGGAGAGCCGCGAGGGCAAAGGACGCAAAGGAAAGGCAGCCGGTAGTATACTGACGCGGAGCGAGAAAGCGGAAGGCAGATCCAACGGAAATCAAAATTGCCGTGCCAGCGCCCATGAGCGAGCGCCAGCATCCCCTTGCTGGACGGGCGCGGGAGAGCCGGCAAAGTGGGGTCGGGAGTCTACGGGATGAACAGGAATATCTTTGTATTTGCAACGGCGGGCATGCTTCTCGCGGCCGGCCTGCTTGCGGGACGCGGCATCATCGGTGTGAGGGCGCAGAACGAGCCGGCTCGCATCTCCATCGACTATCCCCTCAATGGATCGGTCTTCCCGCCCGACATGGCCTCTCCCACCTTCCAGTGGCGCGACAGCGCGCCCAACGCGGACTCCTGGCAAATTGAAATCTCCTTTGCGGACGGTTCCGCGCCCCTCAGCATCTCGTCGAAGGGCGAGCCGATGCGCATCGGCGCAATCGACCCGCGCGCCGTTGCCGACACCAACAAGCCGCCCGAGCTTACCCCTGAGCAGGCCGCCGCGCACACCTACAAACCCGACGCGGCAACATGGGCCGCCATCCGGCAGCATGCGGTCTCGGCCGCCGCCACCATCACCATCCACGGCTTTGCGACAGGCGCCGTTCCAGTCTCCAGCGGCAGCATGAAGCTGAGCATCTCGACCGACCCGGTGGGCGCTCCCATCTTCTATCGCGATGTGCCGTTGATGCCCTCGGAGACGGAAAAGGGATTCATCAAGCCGCTGGCTTCTAGCGCGATTCCGCTGATCGAGTGGCGCATGCGCAACTTGGCGGAGACGGGAAGCCATATCGTGATGACCGACCTGCACTCCTGCGCCAACTGCCACTCCTTCGCCGCCAACGGCAAGACCCTGGGCCTCGATCTGGACGGTCCGCAGAACGACAAGGGCATGTACACGCTGGTTCCGGTCAGTAAGCAGATGACGATTCGCAACCAGGACGTGATCTCCTGGTCCTCGTTCCCCACGGAGTCGGGCAGTCCAGTCCGCGTCGGCTTCATGTCCCAGGTCTCGCCCGATGGCCGCTATGTGGTCACCACCATCCGGCCGCCGGGAAGCAAAAGCTCGTCGTTCTACTACGTGGCCAACTTCAAGGACTACCGCTTCCTGCAAGTCTTCTATCCGACGCGCGGCATCCTGGCCTGGTATGACCGCGAGACCAAGAAGTTCCAGCCGCTGCCGGGTGCCGACGATCCCCATTTTGTGCAGGCCAGCGCCGTCTGGAGTCCGGACGGCAAGTACCTTGTTTTTGCGCGCGCCGAGGCCAGGGAGCCATTCCGCGCCGACGGCAAGCTGGCCGCCTACGCCAATGACCCCACGGAAGTTGCGATTCAGTACGACCTCTACCGTATCCCCTTCAATCACGGCCTGGGAGGCAAGCCCGAGCCCATCGCCGGAGCCTCAGAGAACGGCATGAGCAACAGCTTCGCCAAGATCTCGCCGGACGGCAAGTGGATGGTCTTTGTCCAGGCCCACAACGGCCAGTTGATGCGCCCCGACAGCCAGCTCTACATTGTTCCGGCCGCGGGCGGCGAGGCTCGGCGCATGACCTGCAACACGGCGCTGATGAACTCCTGGCACAGCTTCTCGCCCAACGGCCGCTGGCTGGTGTTTTCCTCCAAGAGCCGCTCGCCCTACACGCAGATGTTCCTCACGCACATCGACGCCGAGGGCAATGACACGCCCGCCATTCTGATTGAGAACTCCACCGCCGCCAATCGCGCGGTCAACATTCCGGAGTTCGTCAATATGGAGCCCAGCGGCATCGAACACATCGCTACGCCGGCGGTGGATTTTTACAAGCAATACGATGTGGCCGCGGATCTGGCTAAGAAAGGCCAGCTCGCCGCCGCGTTGCCGGAGTGGGCCAGGGCCATCGCCATGAGCCCGGAGGACGCCCGCGCCCGCAACAACTACGGCCAGACGCTGGCCAAGGCGGGCAAAACCACGGACGCCATCGCCCAACTGCAAAAGGCCGTTCTGATCAAGCCCCATTATCCTGAAGCGCACAATAATCTGGGAGTCGCGCTGGATGGCGCGGGCCGTTCCAGTGAAGCCATCGATCATTACCGCCAGGCGCTGGAGGACAATCCCGGCTATGCCGAGGCGCGCAACAATCTGGGCCGCGCGCTGCTGGAAGAACACCGCCTGCCCGAAGCCATCGAGCAGCTCCAGGACGCCATCGCCATCAATCCCGAGTATGCCGAGGCGCACAACAACCTGGGCTACGCGCTGGCCTCCCAGGGCCGCCTCGACGAGGCCGTGCAGCACTATCGCCAGGCCATCGAGAGCGATCCCAAGTACGCCCACGCCTACAATAACCTCGGCCAGGCGCTGGCCATGCAGGGCAACTTCGACGAAGCCATTGCGGATTTCAGCAAGGCGGCTGAACTGGACCCCGCCTACGCATCCGCGGAGGGCAACCTGGGCCATGCGCTGCTCTCCAAAGACCATCCGGATGAGGCTATTCCGCACTTGCGGAAGGCAGTCGAACTTGCGCCCAAGAACGCGGAATTCAGCAATTACCTTGGACAAGCCCTGGGCGAAAAGGGCCAGACAGACGTAGCGATTGCGCAATTCGAGCGGGCCTTGCAGCTTTCACCCAATCTGGTGGAGGCGCACTATTACCTGGGCGTGGCTCTGGCGATGAAGGGACGGCGCGCGGAGGGCATCGCGCAATGGCGGAAGGCGCTGCTGAAAGAGCCGGACAATGTGCAGGTGCTGAATGAAACCGCCTGGGTGCTGGCAACCGCGCCGGAGGCAGCTCTGCGCAACGGCAGCGAGGCCGTCTCACTGGCGGAACACGCCGCGCAGCTCACCTCGGAGCGCGAGCCGGTGGTGCTGGGCACGCTGGCCGCGGCCTATGCTGAAACCGGACGCTACGGCCAGGCCATCGAAACCGAGCAACGCGCCGCCGATCTGGCTGCTCGCCAGGGCAACGCGCCGCTGGCCGCAAGCCTCAACCAGCGGCTCACTCTCTTCGAGCGGAAGACTCCCATCCGTCAGCAATAAACCGGCGGATGAGAGCCTGGGACAAATCAACGTCTACTTCTTTTCCGCTTCCAGCTTAGGCGGGGCCGATAAGCCGAGCTTGTTGAAGAGCGACATCATCTCCAGCGGCAGCG
>CAZQRX010000083.1:0-9725 GCA_964595845.1 uncultured Occallatibacter sp.
TGCGGCGAGCTGTTAGCCCGCGGCCACGCCCGCTCCGGCGACCCGCTCATTCTGAATGGCTACATCGGCAACGGCGACAGCTTCGCCGAAGCATTAGCCAAATTTGGTTCCGCCTATGCCGACCAGACCGAAAAGGACTGGAAGGAACTGAAAAACTCGGGCAAGGCGGCTGTAAAGGCGTAAAGCATTTCAACAGTATCGGAAATTCAGGTGCTCCATCCTTCGCATATTTGACGAAAGCGTTGAAATCGAGAATCTCGCTCCGGTTGTCCCTCGTTACTGCGAGGCTGCCTGAGACAGGTTCGTGGTCTCTCATCCTTTTTACAAAGGACGTGAAAAGGATGAGGAACCCGCCGAGGTGAAGGTCAAATTGTAAGACGGTTCGTGTCCGCATAGATCTCACATCACCAAACGGAGGGCATATGGGGATTCATGTTTATCTTGCGGTATTGATGGTTCTAGTAACCTTGCCACTTTCTGCTCAGACCACACCTGCGTCTGCCCCGACTCTTCTCGGGCAAGGGTGGGGCGTCGATCACGTCGGGGTTGGAGTGCGTGACCTCGCCCAAGCCCAACACGACTACGAACAGCTTGGGTTCAAAGTCGGCAAGGGTGGACACTTCCCCGATGGTATTTCCAATTCCATCGTAAGTCTCCAAAATAACAGCTACCTCGAACTGCTTTCAGTCAGCGGAAGCACGCCTGTTGGTTATATCGCCGATTTTGTGAAGAAGCACGAAGGCCCGGTATTCCTTGGCATCAACGTATCGTCTGCTAAAGCCGTGGCGGACTACCTGAAAGTTCGTAACTTCGATGTGGATGGTCCCGACCCCGGCAGCATCATGAAGGAGGGTGAGACCACATTGCCTCCCCCGATGTGGTACACCGTGAGCACCACCGACAAGCCGGCGGCCGGCAAGAAGGGATTCAACATACCCATTTTCTGGATCGAACAAGTTTCCGCCGAACGGCGGGAAAAGAGACGTGCTGCAGGGCTGATGGATCATCCCAACACGGCTATGGGCATCCACGCGGTGTGGTTTGCCGTGCGCGATACGGAAGCACTGCTACGCACGCTTCGCGATGCTGGATTCGAAGCCGGTGAATTCCGCGAGGCAAAGTTCCTCAGTGCCCACGGACGGGAAGTGAAGACTGGTCAGGGAGTGCTATTGCTTCTGGAGTCGAGCGATAAGAACGGGCTGCTTACAAAATTTCTATCCGATCATGACGAAGACATCGTCGGCCTCAGTATCGAAGTGGCCGATCTAGGAAAGGCCCGCCAAATGGCTGAGTCCGGCATGGGAAGAAAGCTGGAAACCTACAAAGGATCCTATGGCACGAGTTTTCTGCTTCCCCCTGAAGTCACGCATGGAGTGTGGTTGGAAATGTTTCAGGCAGCCGAGCACTTGCACTGAAATTGTTAGAAGGACATTGTTGACGGGCGGCCAGGTCTGGTCTGGCCATGAACTCTGGGTAGCCCACCCTTAAATTATCCACAACTCATGGGTGTCCCATCCTTCGCGCATTTTGCGAAGGGTGGGATTCCACGAACTCCAACCGGCCTCGTTCATCATCAGATTCAAGTCATTCGCAAAGAGGCATCCTCTCAGGGAATGGCTTTTGCTTTCCGCCTGCCGTAGAGTTGGATTGTGCTGTACCGCCTGTACAAGCCCGAAGACTTCGACCCGCTCTACGCCCTCGAAGAGCTCTGCTTCGAGCCGCCCTCGCGCTTTGGCCGACGATATATGCGCCTGCTTGTCAGCCGCGCGAACGCCGCCACCTGGATTGCCGAAGAGGATGGGCGGTTGATCGGATTCGCCATCGTCGAGTGGTCCGAAGAACGGCGTGGCGTCACGGCCTATATTCAAACCATTGAGGTTGCCCCGGAGATGCGTGGACGCGGCGTGGGCGGCGCGCTGCTCGGCAGCATCGAGGGCTCCGCGCGCGCGGCGGGCGCTGGCTTGATCTGGCTGCACGTCGAGGCCGCAAACTCAGCCGCCATCCGCCTCTACGAGAGGCGGGGCTATGCCTGCGACGGCCGCCAGGAGAACTACTATCCCCATGGCCGCGCGGCGCTCATCTACGTCAAGCGGCTGGATTCCGGAACCGCGAGTTAGCGGCGCTTTCATTTCTGCGCGCCTGACATCTCAATACCGCCAACTCGTCAAATCCGATCCCACGGGCGCGGTCTTCTTGATCTGCTCCAGAATCTTCGGCAGGTACATGGTGTTGTAATGCAGCCGCGAGTAGGCGTTGGGCAGCGTGGGATCGCCGTTCCAGCAGTGCTCGGCGCGCGGGCCGTACGTCACTTCGCCGCCATAGGGAGGATTCTTCGTCGCATTGAGAAAATCTTCCATGCGATAGACGGCGTCATTCAGAAAATACGTGTCGTCGGAACCCACATAAATGTGGATCTTTCCCGCTAACTCCGGCCCCAGACGTGCCCAATCCCGCTCCAGAATCGCTTCCAGGTCATAATTCTTGCGCCAGTACTCGGCGACCTTATGGTCGATCACGCCGGTCGCCTTGTCGAAGATGGGCTGCGGATAGCCGTCCGCGCCCACCGGCCCGTAGACCGCCTGCCAGATGTCGAACTGCTCGCCGCTGCGGCCATGATCGCCCAGCGCCAGCTCGTAGCCGTTGATCTCCTCGGTGGTGATGAAGGTGTGGCCCAAGTAATCGCGCATCGACGGCTGCGCCACGCGCTTGTGCGCGCCTTCCAGATAGAAAGCGTTCTTGTCGTTGTAGAGGTCGATGTTCGTGAAGGCGTGGAAGTCGATCGGGTCCGGGCAGGCGGCAAATGCGCCGTTGTAGTGATCGGGATAGAAGACCTGCACGGCCAGCGCCTCCCAGCCGCCGGTCGAGCCGCCATAGGTGAACCGCGCCCACCCCTGGCCCAGCCCGCGAAACTGCTTTTCAATCGCCGGAATCAGCTCGTTCTCGATGGCGTCGCCGTAGGGCCCCACGTTGGCCGAGTTCACCGCGTAGGAGTCGTCATAGTAGGGGTTGGCGTGCTGAATCTTGACGATCAGAAAGCGCGGAAAGCTCGGCGCAATCCACTGCTGGTAGAACTTGTAGCCCTCTTCCTGCTGGATGCGGTTGTAGCCGGCCAGATGAAAGCGCTCGCTGTAGTCGGGCTTAAGGTTCGGGTCGGGCGGAGTGGTGCGGAAGTTGCCGAAGTCTGCGACAAAATGATCGTGAAAGATCATCAGCGGAAAGCGCGCCGCAGGGTGGTCGTCGAAGCCCTCGGGCACCATCACGATGGCGCTCAAAAACATCGGCCGCCCCCAGAACTTGGTCAGCAATGCGCTCTGGATGCGGATATGGCGCACGTACTTGGTGTCCGCGGGTGTGACGATGGGCGGAATCACCCCGGTCAGCGAAACCGCAATCGGCGCGCCGCCCGGTTTCACGGTGATCTTCTCCGGCTTCGAGATCAGGTTGCCCGGCGAGCGATTCCACAGCTGCCCTTCGCCCTGATCCATGTGCAGCTTGATGGTCTTGCCATCCGCGCGGTGAAAGGTCTCGTATTTGTTCAGCACCGCCTGAACGGTGTACTCGCCCGGCGGCACGTCCTTGAGGCTGCGGATCGGATAGCCCCAGGCGCTCGCGTCCACCAGCGCGGGCTGGCCCGGCTGCCAGCCGTCCACCGTCAGGCCGAAGACGATCTGCGAGCGCGGCGAGTCGTCGATCTGGTTGCAGGGATCGTCGCTGGGGTCTGTCGAGAGACACAGCAACAGCCGCCCATCCAGGCGCTCTGCGCTTGTCTCTTTTGGAAAAGTGACGATGAACGATTGTGCCGCGAGGGCGGCGGGGAAGAACAGAGCGAGGGCAAAAGCGATGCGTTTCATGTTCGCTAGTCTACCGCGTTGCGCGGCGGCTGGTCGAGGGGAGTGCATCGCTGTCGAACGGCCATCAGCTTCGTGGAAAACATCTTGACTTTCTTTTTGCTATATATCATGCTATATGGCAGAGGTGAACGATGGCTCTCCTTGAAAAAGCAAAGGTTTTTATGAGTGGACGGAGCCAGGCCGTGCGCATCCCGGCGCGCTTTCGCTTCTCCAGTACCGAAGTCTTTATCCGCCGCGACCCCCGCAGCGGCGACCTGATCCTCTCCCCGGCGCCCACAAGCTTGGAAGACATTTTTGCCGCGCTGGATGAGCTGGGAGTGCCAGAGGATTTCCTCTCTCCTTCCGATCGCTCCCAGGGCTTGCCCCAGGAACGGCCTGAGCTATGAAAACCCTCTACATGCTAGACACCAATACGGTGAGCTACATTGCCAAAGGCCACTCCAAAGCCGCGCGCGCCCGGATGCTCAACGTGAAGGAGGATGAGGTTGTATGCCTCTCCGTGATTACCGAAGCGGAGATTAGCTATGGACTCGCCAAAAGGCCTGAAGCCACGGCGCTGCGGGAGCGCATGGAATGGTTTCTCGCTGCGGTGAAGGTGCTGCCCTGGGGACGCGACGAGGCGCACGCTTATGGAACGCTCCGAGCTAAACTGGAGTCCTCCGGCAATACCCTCGAGAATATGGATATGCAGATTGCCGCCCATGCAATCGCGACCGGCGCGGTGCTGGTGACCCACGACAAGGCCTTCGCCCAGGTCGAGGATCTTCATGCAAGCGTGAAATGGGCTACCGACCTGCCATAGAACTGTACCTGAGGCTAGGTATATGGTCTCCCAGTCCGGGCGACATTTACTTCTCAGCATCCCAAATTTCGCCTGTGGGTTCGGTCAGATCAACCCCTGGAAGGAATGTCACCGTTCCGCGCATCGCGCCGTACAACACATCCTCTTCTTCCGTTCCGATTACATCGATCTTTCTGTAGATGAGATAGCAGTATCCATCATCTGTGGGGAAGCGATAGCCTCCAGGAGCATTGAGAATGTGCGCCGCAACTGCGGTCATCTCCCAACCAGTGTATTCGTCCGCGACCAGAAAAGCTGAGGTGAGCTTATCGTAGCCATTTGCCTCACCAAATTCCCGAACCTTCTCCGTATCTAGCGTAGCTTTGGTTCCCAGTTCTTGTTTGCCCAAGCCCATTCCCAAGAATCGCCCTCAGTAGAGCCAACCACCGTAACATCGATTCGCAGTAATGGCCTCACTGGATCCGAGAATGTCAGCGTAATTTGTTCATCGTCCCAGTCCCAAGATTCGTGTAGACCGTAACGTTTTTCAAATTCTTCATTCTTGCCCATCAGTTCGTGGAAGAGTGGATGAACGAATTCACGGAAACAATCGTCCCATACAGTCATGATTCAATCCCTCTGTTTCTAAACTATTTCAAACGGCTATTTCTCTCTTCAACCCAAACCTCCGCCAGAACCACTGATGGACGCTCTACTCCGGATGGTCGGAGGTCATCAGGCAGATGTCGGGCAGGTTCCGGTAGCGCTCCCCATAATCCATCCCGTAGCCGATCACGAAGAGGTTGGGAATGGAGAAGCCCACATAATCGGCTTCAATCTTTTCCAGCCGGTGCGAGGGCTTGTCGAGCAGCGTGGCGATGCGCAGCGTCCTGGGGTTTTGCTGCATGAGGTGCTTGCGCAGGTACGAGAGCGTCAGGCCGGTGTCGAGAATGTCCTCGACCACCAGCACATTCTTGCCCTCCACCGGCTCATCCAGGTCCTTGATCAGCTTGACCGCGCCCGAGGAGCGCTGTCCGCTGCCGTAGCTGGAGGTGGCCACAAAGTCGAAGGTTGCGTCTAAATTAATGGCCCGCGCCAGGTCGGCCAAAAACGGCGCAGCGCCCTTCAGCACGCCCACCATCACCAGCTTTTCGCCGTTCAGGTCACGGGTAATCTGCGCGCCCATCTCGGCGACGCGCTCGGCAATCTGCTGGCGGGTATAAAGAATCTCAAGGTTTTGGTGCATGTCGGCTGCCATGCACTTAGTATCGCCTGAAATCGGGGCTGGGAGGCAAGCGCGTCGATGAAAATTCAGAGCAAACGGTTCTGAATCCTGGCGAAGAAGGATTTTGCTGGCTTGACAGGTGCTCGAACGGGCGGCAGGCCAAGGCATTCCGCGCCGCATCAAAATCAACTTTCAGCCGCCATGATGGAGCACTCCGCTGCCGCTAGCATCCTCACTGCCGCGGCGCGAAGTAACCCTTCTTGGCTCGCGCCTGGTAGCGCCGGTCGTTGCAATAAAGGTAGATGGGACGAAAGGCCCCGTTGTATTTGAAATCGGCCGGCGTATAGATCAACGAGTACTGGCTGCGAAGTTCCTCTTCAATGCTCGTGAAGCTCTTCGTCATCTCCTCGACTGAAGGCGGAAAGAAGACCTGTCCGCCGGTTTCCTCCGACAATTTGGTCAGCACATCGTCGCCCTTGCCGCGGCTCGGCGTCCAGTTGGTGCTGATGGAATAAATAATGGTCTCGGCCCGCTGACATTCCTTGATGGCCTCATCCTGGTAGACGCGGCTCTGGTTGTCGTCGCCGTCGGAGATCAGCACCATCGCCTTGCGCACCGGTTCCGGGCCGCGCTCCGTAAGCAGCTTGTAGCGGCAGGCGGTGTAGACGGCATCGAAGAGCGCCGTGCCGCCGCCCGGACGCAGCCGGTTCACCCCCGCCTCCAGAGCATCGATATTGTTGGTCCAGTCCTGTTGGATGGTCGGTGTGGAATCGAAGCCCATCACGAAGGCTTGGTCGCTTTTGGCCTTGAGTATCTGCAAGAGAAATTCGGTCGCGGACTGCTGCTCGAACTGAAAGCGCGAGCGGATCGAGGTGCTGGCGTCGATGACCACACCCACGCGCAGCGGAAGATGGATCTGCTGGTGGAAGGAGATCACCTTGGCCGGCGCCTTCTGGTCGTCGAGCAGCGCAAAATCGCTTTGCCGCAGGTTGGGAATATATTCCCCATGCTTGTTGGTGACTGTGAAGATGAGGTTGACCTCATTGACGTTCAGCCGGATCGTGGGCTCATTGACTTCAGGCTGCTGGGCGGCCGGCGCGGATTGGGCGGCCGGCGAGGCAGCTGGTTGCTGCGCGTACAAGGCGGCTGCGGTAAACGCCGCAGTAAAAACAAGTCCGGAAAACTTTCTGATCATAGCTCCTTCATTTTATCAACCCTGGCTCGATTTTGCGTTACTCCTGCTCTGTTCATTCCGCCGAAGGAGCTTGCCGGTCATCCAGCCGGGTTAAGAACTCCTCCAGCTCGATGGGCAGCGGCGCTTCCAGTTGCAGCAGCTTCCCGGTGCTGGGGTGGGGAAACTCGAGCTGCGCCGCGTGCAGAAAATTTCTTCCCAGCCGCAGCCTCTCCGGCTCCGATTTTCGACGGGCGGCCTTGGAGGTCGCAGCCTGCGAGGCCACCTGATCGGTCAAATGACCCGAGCCGCCATAGAGCGAGTCGCCCACCACCGGGTGGCCAATCGACGCCATGTGAACGCGAATCTGATGCGTGCGCCCGGTCTCGATGCGCACCCGCACCAGTGTGAATTTGCCGAAGCGATTCGCGAGCCGCCGGACGACCTCGTAGTGCGAGACCGCCGCGCGGGCGTCGCCCAGGGGTTTGGTGGTCATGCGCGTGCGCCGCTGCGGGTCGCGGCCTACGTTGGAGTTGATGGTGCCCCTTGCCCGCTCGACGGTTCCCTGAAGCAGCGCAACGTAGGTCTTTTTGATCTGGCGGCTGGAGAACAGCTCCGCCAGAGCCGCGTGCGCGCGGTCGTTTTTGGCCACCACGATCAGCCCGCTGGTTTCTTTATCGAGACGATGCACGATGCCGGGACGCAGATCGCCGCCGGTCGCCGAGAGCGCCTTGAAGCGATAGAGCAGCGCGTTGACCAGCGTGCCGCGATTGCGCGCTTCTTCATTCTGCCCCGATCCGGCATGAACCATCATCCCGGCCGGCTTGTTGATCACCGCCAGGTCGGCGTCCTCGTAGATCACGTCCAGCGGAATCTCTTCGGGCGTAGCCCGGAGCGGCGCAGGATGCGGCTCGCCGGTAATGTCGATCCGCTCGCCCCCGCGCAGCTTCAGCGAGGCCTTCTCGCGCAGGCCATCGACCAGCACATCGCCCTGGTCGATCAATAACTGCACGCGCGAGCGGCTCACACCCTCAAGCTGCGCAGCCAGGAACAGGTCAAGCCGCTGCCCTTTGGCCTCCGCCGGTACTTCGATGGTGCGCAGTTCAGTCAATTGCGGCCTCGTTCCTTGCTTGTGTCCATGATCCCATGAAAGCTGGGGTGTCCCATTGATCCCATAAAAGATGGAAGGCTCCGGAAGAATGCCTCAAATTATACAGTCACAATCAGGGTGCAGTTAAATTGTAATGAACCAACTGGTCACCATCCTTCCAAGCATAACGAAGCTCCTTCACAGCAGTACCATCTGGAGCAATCCAAATCGTGTTTCCGGCAACCACTCCGCCAAGCCGATCATAGAAGTACCGAGCCGGCACATTTTGTTCAAATGCCCAAAGGAATAAACCTTTGCGCTGATACGTTCCTGAGCACCATGACGCTATATGCGTAATCAGTTTTCTACCTATACCTTGTCCTTTTTGAGCAGGTAAAACGTGCAAATTGTCGAGCATAGTTCCCCATTGCTCATCTTCATTGCCATAAGCGCAGGCAAAGCCAACTATGCTGGCCTCTTGCTCAGCGACAACTATGTACTGGTTAGCTCTCGGATTGTTGAATCGATGCTTCCAGAAAGCCATCCGTTCTGACGCAATAGCTCCATCAAGGTATTCGTCGGAAAGAACCCCTCGATATGCGTTCCTCCAGCTTGCAGAGTGTAACGCAGCAATTGTTGTGAAATCATCTTGCTGTGCGATTCGAATGTTCACTGCACCAGTTTATCAATCCAACGGGGTGCCCCACCCTCGCCGCGTCTTTGTCTTTGCGGCTAGGGTGGGATACCTCAAACCTCGTCTGCCCCCTTACGTTCCAGCAATACCAACCCTCCAACCACAACGAGCGCCACTGCCGCCGCCTGCGGTCCATTCAGCGCGCCGCCCAGCAGCGCGCCGCGTCCCTCGGAGTCGCGCCAGAACTCGGTGATAAAAACCACCACGCCCGCACCCAGCAACAACAACCCCACCACATCGCCCGGCTGGCGGCGCTGCGGCAGCCAGAGCAGCAGAAGAATCGAAAGCGTGAGAAACCCCAGTGCCGCGTACGCCTGCACCGGATGCAGCGCAACCCCCAGCGGAGCGCCAGACCAGAGAGCGGCCAGCGGGTCGGTGTAGGTGACGGCCCAGCGCGCCGCGGTTTCGGTTCCATAGCCCGAGCCGGCCAGCAGCGCGCCGAATTGCTCGAAGGCCATCCCCAGCGCCGCGGGCGCGGCCAGCGCATCGGCCGTGTTCCAGAGCGGGAGCCGCTGCGCGCGACCATACAAGACAGCCGACCCACCCGCGGCCAGCGCTCCGAAGGCCCCCAGCAGAGGATGATGAATCATTGCCAGCGTCAGCATCCACGAAGGGTGAAGGCGCAGGGCGCTCCAGTTAAGCGCCACCAGCAGCAGCCGCGAGCAGATGAGCGCCGCAAAGAGCGCAATCACGCACAGATTCCAAATCTTGCCGGGATCGAGCCCCGCTGTGCGGGCCGTGCGTTGCGCCAGAAACAGCGCCAGCAACACGCCCACGGCCGCCGTTGCGCCATAGGACGGAATCAGAATCGAGCCGAGATGAAAAAGGACTGGATGCACCAGTGTCAGAATACGGCATTTGCGCTTATCGGGATCCCCGATGAGCGATTGATGCTCATTGGGGTGATTGGGCG
>CAZQRX010000084.1:0-9666 GCA_964595845.1 uncultured Occallatibacter sp.
TTTCCATCAGCTCTTTCATGATGGTCTTGAGGCGCTCTTCGAACTGGCCGCGGTACTTGGTTCCGGCGACGATGAGCGAGAGATCGAGGCCGAGGACGCGCTTCTCGGCGAGGAAGCTGGGCACTTCGCCGTCGGCGATGCGCTGCGCGAGGCCCTCGACGATGGCGGTCTTGCCGACGCCCGGCTCGCCGATGAGGACAGGATTGTTTTTGGTGCGGCGGCAGAGGATCTGGATGACGCGCTCCAGTTCGCCGTCGCGGCCCACCAGGGGATCGAGCTGGCCGTCCATCGCCGCCTGGGTCAGGTCGCGGCTGAACTCGGCCAGCATGCTCGATTCACGCGGACGCTGCTGCTGCTGCGGCTGGGCTTTTTCCTGCGTCACGCGGCCCAGCTCCTCACGAATCTGCGCCAGCTTCAGGCCCCGCTCCTGCAGAATCTCGGAGGCAAAGCACTTCTCTTCGCGCAGCAGGCCAAGCAGCAAGTGCTCCGTCCCAATGTGCTTGTGGCCCAGCCGCTCGGCCTCTTCCGCCGCATAGGCCAGCACCCGCTTGCACTCGTTGGAGAGCGGCAGGTCCACGCTCGTCGATACCTTTTCGCGGATGGTGGTGTGCGTCTCAATCTGCTTGCGGATCGACTCCACCGAGGCGTGCGAGCGTAGGAAGCGGTTGGTGAGCGCCTTGTCCTCGCGCAGCAGGCCCAGCAGCAGGTGCTCGGTCTCGATGTAAGGCGAGCCGAACTGGCTGGCCTCGTACCGCGCAAAGAAGATCACGCGCCGCGCCTTTTCCGTATAGCGTTCGAACATCATGGCCTCCCTTATTCAAACTTGTTCCAACGTGCTCAAAGATGAAATCGAGATTTATGCGTTGTTGGGCGGCTGCCACAGCTCGACCCGGTTGCCTTCCAAATCCCATATCCAGGCAAACCGTCCGTAGCTGTGCTCTTCCCGGCGCGGATCGATGCGCACCCCGGCCGAGGCCAGATCGGTGAGCAGTTGGTCCAGATCGTCGACGCGAAGATTCACCATGAAACTCTGCGGCCCGTCGCCAAAATAATCCGTCGCAGGGGGGAAGTGGGCAAAGACGGTCATTCCAGCCGACTCCGGCCCATCGAAGACCAGCGAGCCTCCTTCTACCGTCTGGATGCCGAGATGGGCGGCGTACCAGGCGGAAAGCGCCGGGGGATCTTGCGCCTTCAAAAAAACTCCGCCGATTCCGACTGCCTTGGCCATCGCTACTCCTACAGTTGCTGCTTTCTCAATTAGACTCTTAAACCGCCCGGAACGGCGCATTTTTCGCTAGAACTTTCCGGCGCGAGCTTCCGATTGTGAAGTATACGCGCCCAGCCGCCCGCCTTCGAGTCTCAAGATTCGCGTACAGCGCCTAGCCAGGTCAAGGTTGTGTGTCACCAGAATCGAAGTGAGGCCGTGCGTCGCGTGCAGCCGTTCAATCAGGTCGAAGACGCGGCCGGCGGTAGTCTCGTCCAGATCGCCGGTGGGTTCGTCGGCCAGCAGCAGCCGGGGATTGTTGACCAGCGAGCGGGCCAGCGCCACGCGCTGCTGCTCGCCGCCGCTCAACTCGCCGGGGCGATGGTCGCCGCGATCCTCCAGGCCCACCTCGCCGAGCCACTTTGCCGCCGCCGCGAGCGCCTCGGATTTACGCAGGCCGCGAGCCAGCAACGGCATCGCGACGTTTTCCAGAGCCGTGAACTCCGGCAGCAGGTAATGAAACTGCCAGACGTAACCGATCTCGCGATTGCGAAAAGCGGCGGCCTCGCGCGGCGAAAGCTGGGCCACGTTGACCGAGGCGCAGGTGACCGTTCCGGCGGTGGGCGCATCCAGCGCTCCCAGAATGTGCAGCAGCGTGCTCTTGCCCGCGCCCGACTGGCCGACGATGGCCACCATCTCGCCGGGCTGAACCTCAAGATTCAGGCCGCGAAAGAGGGTGAGCGGGCCGCGCGCGGTGGTGTAGGTCTTTTCGAGATTCAGAAGTTGAATGATGGGGGCCCGGCCGGCTTGCGGGCGCGGTTCCGTGTCCCGCGCGGAGCGGTTGGTCTTGGGCGCGGTGGCTGGAGAAGTTTGCGGCATCCGGTTGCTGTTAGTTTACCGTGCCGGAGGTTGATAACGCGCCGTATGGGGTTCCGATGATAATGGCGGTGCAGTTCAATTCTTCCTAGTTTGGAGCGCGGCGGGATTCAGGCAGGCAATACGCCCGTTGGGGCCGACGACGAAGGGCAGCGAGAGAGCATTCCAGTTGCCGTCGTCGAGGGGCTGCCATGTCTTTCCGTCATCACGGCTCACATCCGATCCATTGGTTCCGACCGTGATCCAGGCTTTCAGCGCTTCGCTCCATTGCACGGCGGAGCGGAATCCGTGCGGCGGGGTGGTGGAGGCGGTCCAGTGCTCGCCGCCATCGGCGGACCAGGCGGCTGTGCCGGCTGATTCATTGGGCTTGGTGTAGTCTCCGCCGACAGAGACGAAAAATGTATTGTAGCTAGTAACGTAACCAAGAACGTTTGGAGCGTTTGGTGTAGTTCGACCATCAATCGAAAAGACACCTGATGAATCTGAATATTGTCCAAGTTGAACCGGCTGTCGATTCCATTTGTGCAGATCGCCATAGTATCCCATATCCTTCGGCGAGCAATCATCAACACATATCCACCAATTCCTACCTGTATTCACGAAAGAGCCATCTGTGCCACCTGTTCCAAACGCGACCAAATTACTGTCTGCAAATAAGGATGAGTTACTGGCAGCGAAAGCTCCCTGACTACCTTGTTTAACTCGCAAGCCTTTATTGCTATGTCTGTACCAATCCTTTCCCAAATTATCGGTATAGAAAAGCGTGAACATTCCTTTTACCGGATCTCCTAGAAGCCATCCATCACTCCAATTACTCTTATGATTCCTGTCGCCATTAAAATAGAGCGCATCCCAGAACCCATCTTTATCAGGGTTCTTGAAATTGAGTTTCCATGTCTTGCAACCATCCTTCGTCTTGTATAAGCGCGAAAGTTTGCCTTTGCCACTCGACATCACGATAGCCGTCGTCGCATCCCATGCCTGCACGCCGCGAAAGTCCAGTGTTGCACCGTCCTTGGCCGCGTCGGGAACAGCGCACGTTGTCCAATGCGCGCCGCCGTCGATGGTCTTCAGCACCGTTCCGCCCGTCCCGCTGGCCCAGGCGACTGTGCCATCGACTGAATCAATCCCGCGCAGACCGGCGGTCGTGCCCGACTCCTGCATCTGCCAGAGCGGAGGCTTCGGGGATTGAGCGGCGGCGAAGGCCGAGGCGGCCAAAAGCAGAGTAAGCAGAAGAACTTGCATGGCTCGCAGTATAAACACTGTTCCTAGCGAAAGTCCTCTGCGTAAGCCAGTGTTTTGCAAGGGCAAGGCTTCAGCCGTGCCGCAATACAGCCAATCGAGATGCGAGGCTTTAGCACCTGAGGAATTGCAATTTGCGTCACCTGCATTCCCTCGGCGGCTAAAGCCGGGCATCCTTGATGCTCATGATGTACGGGCTGAAGCCCGTACCCTTCAATGCCCAACCCCTTCATTCCCGCATCCTTCAACGCCCTCCAGCAGCGCTTCAGTACGCGATCTTATTGGCCGAGGCGATCCAGGCGGCGAAGCTGGCCCAGGCTTCCTCGCTAAGCAGTTGCGTGGCGGGGAGGAGCTTGCGCTCGGCGGGGTTCTTGCGCAGCTCATCGTAGAGGAAGGCGTCGTCAAAGCCGGCGCGGGCGGCGTCTTCGGCGCTGGCGCCGTAGAAGATAGCGTCCATGCGCGCCCAGTGCGCGGCGGCCAGGCACATGGGGCAGGGCTCACAACTGGAGTAGAGCTGACAGCCAGCCAGAGAGAAGACGCCAAGTGCCTTGGCGGCCGCGCGAATGGCGTTCACTTCGGCGTGGGCGGTGGGGTCGTTCGTCTCGGTGACGGTGTTCACGCCCTCGGCGACGATGCGGCCATCGCGCACAATCACTGCGCCAAAGGGTCCGCCCGCGCCGCTTTCGACGTTGCGCGTGGCCAGCGCGATGGCGCGGCGCAAAAACTCGGGATTTGACGGGGCCTGCATCGCTCTCATGGTAAGGCACGGGGCTGGGGCCAATCATGAAAGGCTCACCACAGAGGAGCCACTGGCGCCTCCATCAAGATCGGCTTGGGGCCATTCCAACTGGATAAGATGAGATTTGCCAGGTAGGGCTGGACCTGCGGATCGTAGGTTACCGTGATCAGTCCGCCACGCCCCGGCGACCCATCGGAGCCGTCGTGTCCATTGGAGCCGTCATGGCCGCTCATTCCCGGAGGCGATCCGCTGCCTCCCGCGCCGCCACTGCCTCCACGCCCGCCTCTGCCTCCCGATCCTCCGGGTCCGCCGTCCGCCTTGACCGTCAGCGAACCGCCCTGCGGGTCCACCAGGTAATACCTCTTGTGGCCTGCGGCAAAAACGCTCGCCTGCAGCAGCGGATGGCTGCCCGGCCTGAGCGTCACCTGGACCTGCACCGGCGGCGCGTCGCCTCCCGGACCGCCATCCGAGCCATTCCCGCCATCGCTGCCGTTTGTGCCGTTTCCGCCCGCGGAGGGATTATTGGGATCGTTGGAGCCTGCGCTGCCGCTCATGCCGTCCTGTCCACTGAGGCCATCCGTGCCGCTCATGCCGGGGTTGCCGGAGAAGTTGGAGACGAATTTGTAGTCGTAGCGCAGCGGAATGTCGAGCTCCGCGTGAAGATCAGGATGGCTGGGCGCCGTAATAATGACGGTCGGGAGCTTGCCGTCGCTCTTGCGGGGATCCTTGGCCAGCGTGATCACGCCTTTCTTGTTGACGGTCACAATCGTCGGCGTGACCACCAGGTCCTGCCACATGACCTTCCCCTTGCCCGCGCCTTCGGTCTGCAAGACTTTGCCGTCCGGCTGGGTGACCTCGACGATGAGCGAGGATTTCTGTCCCGGCCCGATTCCCGGATCGTTCGCTTGTCTTACCTCGACGGAGGTGACGGGAATCTTGGCTAGGTAGACCTTCATCCCCAGCTTGACCTGAACGGCCGCGCAGCCGCTCAGCGCCAGCATCGAGGCCATCCCCAGGCCGGCAACCCACAGTGGGTTGCGGCGATTCCTCAAAAATCTCCCTGTCAGTGACCAGAACCTGCTCATGCTTAAACTCCGTAAGACTTCCTGCATTGTAAAGTTACCGTCTTCCCGTAAGATGTATTGATGAATCGAACACCAGATCAATCGGAATGTTGTGGACTGTTTCTGATTTGCGGATGATACTTCTGAAAATTGCCTGTATTTGTCTGAACTGTGTTTAGCTATTCCGGGGGTAAACTGGGAGAGTGATGGACACGTTGCCGAAGGAAAGTCCTGGGGAATCCGATCACTGGTCTGCTGCCGAGCTGTGGAGCGTGCGGCGGCGCTGTATGAGCTGGCCCGGCAGGGAGATGGCGCGGCCAGCGAGACGCTGCGGGAGTATCCGGGGCATTGCGCGATGCTGCTGGTTCGCTGCCGCGACGGCGGGGCAGAGGTACATGAGAACTTTGCCGACATCTTCTACGTGCTCGACGGCCATGCAACGCCGGTGACCGGCGGCGCGATGGCGGGCGAGGCCAGCATTGGGCAGGGAGAGATTCGCGGCTCCACGGTGGAGTGGGGCAACAGGCAGGAACTGAGGACGGGCGATGTGGCGCACGTTCCTGCGGGCTTGCCCCATCAGATGCTGGTCCAGGACGAGCAGACGGTCACCTGTCTGGTGATGAAGGTGCGGGAGAAGCCGTAAGCCTTGATCCGGAATTATTGCGCTAGCGATAGACTTCGCGCCGGTTGCCGATGCGCACGACCAGAATGCGCACCAGCTTGTCTTCGATTTTGGCGATGATTCGGTAGTCGCCGACTCGGTACTTCCAGAGTTCGCCGAACTCCTTGCCCTTCAGCGCTTCGCCAATGCTGCGCGGGTCCTCAAGGAAAGCGATGCGCTGGAAGATGAAGCGGTTGATGCGGCGCACAATCTGCGGATCGAGGCGCTCCAATTCGCGCGCGGCCCGAGGGTCCAGATTAATCGACCATTTCATAACGCTTCATCACTTCTTCCAGAGGAATCGTCTTCACGCGGCCTGCATGGATGTCGGCTAACCGCTGCTCGGCCAGATAAATGTCTTCAAGGTCGTCCAAATGTTCAAGAATCGCCTCGCGCACGTAAAAGCTCTTGGTCCGGCCGGTTTCCTGTGCCAAGGCATTCAGGCGTTTTTCAATCTCTTCGGGCAAGCGAATGGCGAGCATTGTGGTCTCCTGCGGTAGTGCTATACAAGTATAGCACTCATCCTTACCGATGGGCGGCGCGCTTTTTCCCTGGCCGTTTCAGCGCCTTCAGCACGGCCAGATTCTTCTCGATCAGAGTGCAGCGCTGCTCCACGCAGGCGTGGCTGCGCAGCGGATCGGCCGGAGTATGCAGCACATAGTCCAGCAGCTTGGGAACCGTGCTGATGGCCACATGCAGCCGCGTGTCCGATGAGGCGTAATAGATCAGCACATCGCCATTCTTGCGCTCAATCCAGCCATTGCTGAAGACCACGTTGGAGACGTCGCCGACGCGCTCCGCGCCTTCGGGAGCAATGAAGTAGCCGGCCGGCTTGTGCGTGACCACCCAAGGCCGCTCCAGTTCGCAGAGGAACATATAAAGCACGTAGCGCAGGCCGGCGGCCGTGTTACGGACGCCATGGGCCAGATGCAGCCAGCCCTGAGGAGTCTTGATCGGCGCGGGGCCGAGGCCGTTTTTCACCTCTTGAATGGTGTGGTACTCGCGGTTGTCGAGGATGATCTCCTCGTCGATCACGGCCTGCTCGATGCTGGACGACAACCCCCAGCCGATGCCGCCGCCCTTGCCGGCCTGGATGAAGTCGTCCTGCGGGCGGGTGTAGAAGGCATACTTTCCATCGACAAACTCGGGGTGCAGCACCACGTTGCGTTGCTGCGGCGATTTGCTCTTGAGGTCGGCGAGCCGCTCCCAGGTCTTCAGATCCCTGGTGCGGGCAATGCCGCACTGCGCGACCGCCGAGGAGGTATCCCACTGCGGCGTTGCGGGGTCTTTGCGCTCGGTACAGAAAAGGCCGTAGATCCAGCCGTCTTCGTGCTTGACGAGGCGTATGTCATAGACGTTTGTATCGGGATCTGCGGTCTCCGGCATAAGAACCGGGTAATCCCAGAAGCGGAAGTGATCCGTGCCATTGGGACTTTCAGCGACGGCAAAGAAGGATTTGCGGTCCGCGCCTTCCACGCGCGCTGCCACCAGGAACTTGCCCTTGTGCAGGATCGCGCCGGCATTGAAGGCCGCATTGATTCCCATGCGCTCCATCAGGAAGGGATTGGTCTTCTGGTTGAGGTCGTAGCGCCATGCGATAGGCGCGTGCGCGGCGGTCAGGACCGGAAACTCATAGCGGTCATAAACGCCGTTGCCGCCGGATAACTTGCGGTTGCGGCGTGTGAGCAGCTTCTCCTGCTGCTTGAATAAGTTCTGAACACTCTTCTTGAAAGATGCCTGCGTCATTTGCTTATCCTTTTCTTCGATCTTAGCGTTGAGTTTCGCGGTCCAGCCGCTCCATCACTTCAAAGCAGGCGCGGCTGTTGTGGTAGGGACACTTCCATGGGTCAACCTTGTATTGCTCTTGGCTGGGTACTCCCGACTTGGAAACCCGCCAGAACCACTCTCCGTTCTGGTGATCGACAATATACTTATCGATAAACTCCCAGCTTTGTTCCGAGGCAGTTAAGAAGTGCTTCTGTCCGGATAACCCATAGGCGTTCAAAAAGCCGACAACAGCCTCGGCCTGCGGCCACCAATGCTTGTCGCTGTCGATGATTCCTGTGGGGTCGGCCTCGTAGAGCAGGCCGCCGTCGATGTCGAGGCCTTGAGCGTAGACCGCCTGTGCCATCTGTACGGCTGTCTCTCGCACGAGCTTCAATAACTCAGGATCGCCAAGGATCTGCGCGGCCTCACAGAGCAGCCAGCTTCCCTCGATGTCATGGCCGAACGAGATCTTCTCCGAGCGCGGCTGCCACTGCTCGTCGAAGAAGAGAATGAAGTGATGAGTTACAGGATTGATGATGTGGCCGAGAAAAGCTTCGATAAGTTCCCGCAGGCGCAGGCGGACGATCTCGCCTTCATGAAAGCGCAGCAGCGTTGCATAGGCCTCCAACAGATGGAGGTGCGTGTTCATGGACTTCTTCTCGTCCATATCCACCGCGCTGAGGCGCTGGTCGAGGGCCAGTGTCCAGTCGCGCTCGTAGGTCTCAAAGTAGCCGCCGTGCGCGGCATCGTGGGCCGAAGACTCGATGGACCTGACCATGCGCAGGGATTTTTCCAGAGCATCGGCATCGCCCGAAGCGTGGAAATACTCGGCCAGCGAGTAGACGGTGAACGCCTGTCCGTAGATGCGTTTCTTGGTGTCGTGGGGTTTGCCCAGATAGTCGAGCATCCAGTAGACGCCGCCAAACTCAGCATCCCAGAAGTAGCGGGTCAGGTATTCATACGCGCGGCGAGCGGTGGCAAGATACACCGGGTCACGATAGACGCTGAAAGCCTTCGAGAAGGTCCACAGAATGCGCGCATTCAGGATGAGTCCCTTGGCTGCGTGCGGATCGATAGTCAGATCGTTGGCGATCTGGCCGCGAAAGCCGCCGTACACGTCGTCGATGGCGTATTTGAGCCAGAAGGGCAGTATGTTGGAGCGTAACTCCGCTTCCGCTCTCTGCCGTAAGTCTTCCACTGCGGTGCTCCTCATGAACAAAGCCGGTAGAGTTCGAGGCGCCCCACCCTTTCCGCTAAGAGACGCGAAAGGATGGGGAGCCCAACTGATCGAGGTTTGTGGATTCCCAGGTCTGACAATCCAGACCTGGGGCACCCAGCATTGGTTCCTTACGTCAGAATCCCCTTGACCGTAACTTCCTTCCGGCCGTCCGTGGGAGGAGTTACAACATTGCCCTCGATAGGCACTCCATCCACGCTCAGCGCAATGGAGTTACCATCGCCCTGCCGCTCGATGGCGATTTTGTACGTTACTCCGCGGTACTGGCGCGTCGCGGTGAAGCCGGGCCAGTTTTTGGGAATCACCGGAGCGATCTCCAGTCCGTCGAGCGTGGTGCGGACGCCCAGGATCCATTGCACAATGGCGTAGTAGTTCCACGCCGCCGTGCCGGTGAGCCAGGAGTTCTTGGCCTCGCCGAAGCTGGGCGCGTCCTTGCCCGCGATCATCTGCGCGTAGACATACGGCTCGCAGCGATGCAGGTCGCTGATCTCCTCGCGCGCCGAGGGATTGATGCGGCTGTAGTAGTCGTGCGCCTCGTCGCCGTGGCCCAACCGCGTCTCCGCGATGATGACCCAGGGATTGTTGTGGCAGAAGATGCCCGCGTTCTCCTTGTATCCCGGCGGGTAGGAGGAGATTTCGCCGAGGTTCAGGTAATACCGGGAGTATGCCGGCTGCTGCAAGACAATGCCGTGTTTGGTGGATAGATGCTTGCGAGTTGACTCAAGCGCCTTGGCGGCCAGACCGTCTTCGAGGCCGATGCCGGCCAGCACACAGTAACCGTTGGACTCGATGAAGATCTTGCCTTCCTCACACTCCTTGGAGCCGATCTTGGCGCCGAAGTCGTCATAGGCGCGCAGGAACCACTCGCCGTCCCAG
>CAZQRX010000085.1:0-9635 GCA_964595845.1 uncultured Occallatibacter sp.
GGGTCGTCGGCGAAGAGGTCTACGCCCCACTCCCAATCGTCCATGCCGATGGAGCCGCTAATAATCTGCTTGACCACGTCGCCGTAGCGGCGGCCGATGAGGCCGTGTTCGTGCATCATGCGCTGGCGTTCGGCGAAGGGCACGGTGTACCAGTTGACCGTCTCGCCGCGCTTGCGATCCATCGGATAGAAGCAAAGGTACTTGGCGTCGGGGACGGCGGGGTAGAGGCGCGGCGCCATCGCGGCGGATTGGCGGGCGAGAGTGGCTTTGATTTCGGCGGTCCACTCCGGCGTGAACTCGGCGAGGCCCTTTTCAGCGGCGGCTTCGTAGCTCTTGCGCGTCGATTCGTAGAGGCCGAGTTCGACGACTGAAACATAGGAATGGCGCAACTCCAGAAAATCGTAAAGCTTGGTCTGGGCGAGGTCGAGTTCGACCTGATTGAGCGCTTCGAGCGAGTCGCGGAAGTGGATCAGAACCAGGTCGCCTTTGTGGCCGAGCTGGGAGAAGAGTGCGCTCTGAACTTGCGAGCCCGCCTCCCGGCGCTCCAGGCGACTGAGCGCGGTGGCCGCTTCAGCGGCGATCTTGTTCTGTTCGCCCTCCGCGCAGGCGCGCCAGGCCCTCCAGTCGAAACGAAAGAACTGGTGGAGCAGAAATGAGCCTTCAAGTGTGAGAGGAACAGGGGGAAAGCCGGCCACGGGATGATCTCCTTGAATACCCCCTCATGATACCTCAGGGGCTAAAGCCCCGCGCTGATACTGCTGTATTTTGTACGGGCTAAAGCCCGTACCCTTCATGAATATGGTCAAGTTCGTTGTTTCCACTCTTGCGCCAGAATTACAAAACGCAGGTCCTTCGACTCCGCTGCGCTTCGCTCAGGATGACTGATTGATTGGAGCGGCAAGCGCCCGTCCAGAGCCAGACCCCAGCCTGGACCGATATACTGATAATGCTAATGAGCGAAAAAATCATTGCCTATCTGGTGCAGTTTGTAACCCACGTGATCGACCTGGGCGGCTACGTCGGCATCGCCGCGCTGATGGGAGTCAATTCGGCCTGTATTCCCCTGCCCTCGGAGATTATCATGACGTTTTCCGGGTATCTGGTCTATCTGGGGCGCTTCAATCTCTACTGGGCGGCGGCAGCCGGGATGGTGGGCTGCAATGTGGGCTCGGCGGTGGCGTACTGGATTGGCGCCAAGGGGGGTCGGCCGCTGGTGGAGCGTTACGGCAAGTGGGTGCTGATGAGCCGTCACGATCTGGACCGCATGACCTGGTTTTTTGAGAAGTATGGCTCGATCACCGTGCTGCTGGCGCGGTGTATGCCGATTGTACAGACGTTTATCGCCTTTCCGGCGGGGATTGCGCGAATGCCGCGGCTGCGCTTTCACCTTTATATTTCTTTGGGTTCCGGGTTTTGGTGCTTCTTCCTGGCGTACGTCGGCATGAAGCTGGGCGAGGCGTGGCACACGGATCCGCGCTTCTACCAGGCCTTCCACAGATTTCATCCGGTAATCGAGGTTGCGCTGGTGGCGGGCATCGTCTGGTTTGTCTGGTCGCACGTGAAACGCGGCAGGTAGGCGGAGAAGGTGTAGCAGCAGATGAGACGGAGATAGGACGAGGGCAACCCGCAAGGCGTACACTGTTTCGGTTGCCTGAAGATGAGTTTGAACGGCCCGGATTACCGGAGCAATCACAAAAAGATTAGGAGAAACAATGGGAATTGAAGAGCAAGGCGGCCAAATAGCAGCGCCGATTGCGCCCGCCACGGGCAAACTGGGGGTGATGGTGGTTGGCCTGGGCGCCGTCGCCACCACGATGATCGCCGGAGTGGAGGCCGTTCGCAGGGGATTGGCCAAGCCGATCGGATCGCTGACGCAGATGGGGACGATTCGACTGGGCAAGCGCACCGACAACAAATCGCCCCTGATCAAGGACTTTCTTCCGCTGGCCAAACTCGACGACGTGGTCTTCACCGGCTGGGACATCTTCAAGGACAACGTCTATGAAGCCGCCGCACACGCCGGGGTGCTGGACGAGAAGACGCTCGCGCAACTGAAGCCCTGCCTGGAGACGATCAAGCCGCTGCCGGCGGTCTTCGACCAATACTACGTGAAGCGCCTGCATGGCACGCACGTGAAGACGGGGAAGAACAAGCGCGATCTGGCCGAGCAGGTGCGGGCCGACATTCAGGCCTTCAAAAAGACCGTGGATCGCGTGGTGATGATCTGGGCCGCGTCAACGGAGATTTTCATCGAGCCGACGGCGGTGCATCAGAGCATCGAGGCCTTCGAGGCGGGTCTGGAAAAAAACGACATCGCCATTTCGCCCTCGCAGATTTATGCCTACGCGGCGCTCAGCGAGGGAGTGCCCTTTGCCAACGGCGCGCCGAATCTGACGGTGGACACGCCGGCCATGGTCGAGCTCTCCAAGCGCAACGCCGCGCCCATCTGCGGCAAGGACTTCAAGACCGGCCAGACGCTGATGAAGACGGTGCTGGCGCCGGCCTTCAAGGCACGCATGCTGGGCGTCAAAGGCTGGTTCTCGACGAACATTCTGGGCAACCGCGACGGCGAAGTGCTGGACGATCCGCAGTCTTTCAAGACCAAGGAGGAGTCGAAGCTCGGCTCACTCGATTACATCTTCCAGCCGGAGCTTTACCCAGACCTCTACAAGGATCTCTACCACAAGATTCGCATCAACTATTACCCGCCCCGCGGCGATGAAAAAGAAGCCTGGGACAACATCGACATCTTCGGCTGGCTGGGCTACCCGATGCAGATCAAGGTGAACTTCCTCTGCCGCGATTCGATTCTGGCCGCGCCCATCGCGCTCGATCTGGTGCTGTTTCTGGACCTGGCCAAGCGCACGCCGTCGCTGCGCTCGATCGGCATTCAGGAGTGGCTGAGCTTCTATCTCAAGTCGCCGCAGTCGGCCCCCGGCCTTTATCCGGAGCACGACCTCTTCATCCAGTCGATGAAGCTGAAGAACACGCTGCGCCACATTATGGGCGCGGACCTGATCACCCACCTGGGTCTGGAGTACTACGACTAGGCACCTGAGGTGGGACAGCCCTCCCTTTGGTCGCAAAAGCAAAATCGCCTCACCCGTTTGGGTGGGGCGTTTGCCTGTGCACCGGAATCTATTTCCCTAGCAGCGGCACACCTTCCTGTTGCGCGGCTTGGCGCAGGTCATCGTCGAGGGTGGCCAGCGGGAGGAAGAGGCGCAGGGCGAGTTCCAGGTAGGTGGCGTCGTAGACGGTCAGCCGGTGAAGATCGGCCAATTCCAGAGTCCGGCCCCAGGTGTGCTTCCGCGTCTCCCAGTCGATGGAGAAGGGCAGGCTTTCCAGGTCGGCGAGAATGCCCTGGCGATTGCTTTGCTGATCTGGCCACGCCGGATGCCCACATTCAAGGTGTTGGCGACCTCGATCCGCCACAACTCCGGGACGACGGCTCCGCGGTCGGCAATCAACAGAAAGAGATCCAGAATCGCAGCGGTTCTTTCTTCTGGAAAGGCCCGCGCCAGCGTTGCGGAACTATCGAGGACGAGGCTCACCGACGTCCCTCATCGCGATAGGCCTTCCACTCTGCCCAGTCGAAGGGCCCCAGCTTCATTCCCGTGGCTCGCTGGCTCATCCGCTCCAAGGCCGCGTGGGCACGCGCGCGGTCCGCATCGGTTACAGTGTGCGTCGGCGCAAGGCGCGCGGCGGGCTTGCCGTGGCGCGTAATGAGAATCTCCTTGCCGGCCTCGACGCGGTCGAGCAGGGAACCGAAGGTATTTTTTGCCTCGAATGCGCCGATTTGCAGCATGGCTTCTACTTGAATCAGGTTAGATCGATCTAGCTTAAGCTGGCTTATCATGTTCTCGGTTTATTCGCCTTAGTGGAAAGCTCTCGAATCTGCTGTCCTGCTGAAGCTGTCCTTTACGCGGCCACGACGGGAGCCAGTCGCCGGACGGTGAGCACGGTGATGTCGTCTTCCTGCCCGAAGTCTTTGGCGGCGTCGGCGATGTAGAAGGCGGATTGATTACTGAGATTGTGGACGCGAGCGAAGCCGAATAGCTCTCCGGAGGGCTGGCGGGCTTCGACGACTCCATCGGACATCAACAGAATCCGGTCGCCGGGGTGCAGGTAAAGCCGGACCTCCGGGTAGTTCACCTCAGGCAGAACGCCCAGCGGCAGGCCGCCAGGTAGCGCGACCTCCTGGCTGTTCAGGTAGGGCGGCAGGTGGCCGGCGTTGGCCACCACCAGCTCACCATTGGCGCTGAACAAGGCGGCCTGACAGGTGGTGAAGCTGTCGCCGCCCACCAGCACGCGGTTGAGGGAGGCGAGAATCCTGGCCGGACTGCGCTCCGGGGTGCTGCGCAGAGCGCCCATCAGCATGGAGACGTTCATGGCGGCCTTAAGACCCTTGCCGGCTACATCGCCAATAACCACCAGCAGCCCGCCGTCGGCCGTCGGCTGGACGTGGTAGAAGTCGCCGCCCACCTCGTTGGCCGGGTTGTATACGGAGTCCACCTCGAAGCCGGGAGTTACCAGCTTCTCCTGCGGAATCATCAGCTCCTGCACGCTGCGGGCCGCGGCCAGCTCGCTGGAAGCCCGCTCCTGGTCGCGCTGCACGCGCAGGAAGCGGACGAAGATGATGAGCACAATGACGAAGGTGCCAGTGAAACCGGCGATCGCTTCAAAGTGGATGGGGATGGGCCCGGCCTGGAGGGTGAGCGGGGAGTGGTAAGTCTGGCCACCGAAGAAGCTCATGCGCGTTGCCAGCAGGGCGTCAATCCAGGCCACCAGGCTCAATACCAGCGAGAGCAATAGCAGACTCGCCTCAAAGTTGCGCCGCAGCGTGGCGGCGATGAGCGTACTGAAGATGAAGACAGACCAGCCAATAATCCACAACAGGCTGCACACCCCGATTATGAACAGGAATATCGCGAGCAGATCACTGTGACCGACGAAGATCAGCAGGGGGCCGATGCCGGCCATGAGGGGTGCGCTCCAGCGTAGCAGCAGGATATACCAGCGCCGGCGCAAGGAGAGAAAGGCGACGAGGAACTCGAAGTAAAGATAGGCCGATGCTGTCACCAGTTGCAGGACAGCGGCCTGATACCACAGACGGTCCAGGATGGCAGCGCTTCCGGCAAGTTCCATAAAGGCAGTGGGCGCCTGAAGCAACTCATAGAATGCCAGCCACAGATACTCGACGTGGCCTTTTTGGGTGATAAACAGCGCAAGCAGGAAGAGCGCCAGCACCGTCAGCAGGATGCTATTGACCAGCCGGGGAATGCGCTGGAGGAGGCTGTGGATGTGCCAATTGTCGAGTGTTCCATTCAGTTCTTCCGGATAACCCAGGCGCAGATTGCGATTGGCAAAGAATCTTGTGTAAGCGCCAGGCCCGGAGGGGAAGAAGATCGTGCGTAAGACCAGGGTCAGGGAGGTCTCAGAGGTGTCCAGCTTCAGGTTGTAAATGCGAGTGATCTGCTGGTAACGCTCGGGAGCGTCTCCGTGCGGCCCCTCGGGGCGAATCTGCCGGCCGTTGGCGAAGACATCCGCGCTCAACATCTCCTGACTGGTGGAGGCATTCTCGGAGGGCGGCAGCTCGATGATCAGCACCAGAGGCCCGTGGTTGGGGGGGAGCTTGACGTGCAGCCGGAACCAGGCGAAGGGCCGCTGGTGGCCCTTGGGGCGGCCGGCCTTGAAATCACCGTTGGGAGCGCCGGCGGGATGATCCTCGTCGGGAACCTCGGCAAAGGATTCCTGTGCATCGCGGACGGCCCATGTGGAGTCGTCGAACTCGGCGGTCGCCACCGCCGGGTTGGTGGTGATGCCAACGCGCCAGCCTTTGTCAAGAAGCAGCGGCGAGCCGAGGCTGGTGGCGTCGAAGAGGATTTCGGGGGTGTGCTGGGGGTTGGCTGGGGCGGGTCGGGCATGGCTGTGCGGGAGCAGCAGATCTGCCAGCGGGGGATGAGGGGGCGGTTGCTGGGCAACGAGTTGCATCGTTCCGCATACGGCCATGGCAAGCAACAGGATCAGTCTTCGCAAGGCAACTCTCCCACATCCGCGTGTACTCCACTGTAATTCAGACGGAGGCCGGCAACAAATTGGCGATGGTATTGCAAGTAAGAATGCGGATTGTTGAGAGGCCTATGATTGCCCCTGAACCGTCTCCTCCCGGGGTAGATTCGGCTCAGTGGAGAAAATATCGGCTTGGGCTGTTGCCAATTGAGCGATGAGTAGCGTCTAAATAGTAGAGCGAAGCGGCTCGGTCCCCAGAGCTGTGAAGCGTAAGTCCGCCGCGCTCCAAGCTGCGAGAATGGAATGGTTCCGGAGGTGAGGTCATGCGGAGAATGCGGATAGCTTCCCAGGCAGCGGTGCTGGCAGTGCTGGTTCTGGCGGTTTCTTTGGCCACAAGTTCATGGGCGCAGTCCACTCCGCCGGTTACGCCTCCATCCAGCACGCCGCCATCGAACATACCCACAGCCCAGCGGGCTCCGGGATCGACGCCCGTGGGTGGGGACACTCCCGCCAGTGCGCCTTCCAAGCCGCCTGCGCCTGGAACGACACCGGTGGGAGGCGACACCGCGGCCACGACCACTGTGAATCCGGACAAGGTGATTGAGCCAGGCAGCCAGAAGGTCAATGTGAAGACCGGTTCCATCGAAGACGTGAATGCCGTGGGCAATCGCGACATCGGCGCGCGGGGGGTAGGGAACTGGTACTCGACCGACTATGAGATCAAAATGGGACGGTCCTATGCTCAGGAGGTCGAAAAGAGCACAAAATTGATTACCGATCCGGTAGTGACCGAGTACGTGAACCGCATCGGTCAGAATATCGTCAAGAACTCCGACTGCAAGGTGCCATTCACCATCAAAGTGATTGATTCAGACGAGATTAACGCCTTCGCACTTCCCGGAGGCTTCTTTTACGTCAACTCAGGACTGATCCTCAATGCCGATGAAGAGGCCGAGCTGGCCGGGGTGATGGCTCATGAGACGGCCCACGTTTGCGCCCACCACGCAATGCGCGAGATGACCCGGCTGAACTATGCCCAGATCGGCATGGTTCCGGTGATGATTCTGGTGGGCGGCTGGACAGGCTACGGCATCTACGAAGGCTCACAACTGGCCCTGCCGATCACTTTCCTCAAGTTCTCCCGCGAGTTCGAGGCGCAAGCCGACTATCTGGGCGTGCAATACATGTATCGCGCCGGTTACGATCCCCAGGCCTTCATTACGTTCTTTGAGAAGGTGCAGGCGCTGCAGAAGCGCAAGCCGGGACTTGTCTCCAAAGCTTTTTCCGATCACCCGCAGACCCCCGACCGCATCCTCCACTCCCAGGAGGAGATTGCCCGCATTCTGCCCGCGCGGGACGAGTACACCGTGACCACATCGGAATTTGACGACGTGAAGGCGCGGCTGGCGCGCATAGAAAACAAGCGCCGCCTCACCGACTCCAAGAAAGGCGCCAAGCCGTCGCTGCGCAAGGCCGGTACGGGAACCGGCGACCCGACCAGCCCGTCCAGCACTACCAACACCAGCAGCACCTCCAGCGACGACGACAAGCCCACGCTGCACCGCCGCGACGACCAGAACTAGCGCGACTTCCGGCCATTCGCGAGTAAGTTTGAAGCTGCGGTTTGCCTGGCGCGAAAAACAGTTCACATGGACCTGTAATATGGTGTATAATGAGACCATCTGGAGGCATAGCAATGGCGCAGGCTCACTCCGCGGTCACGCAAATCGAATCGGAAGCATCCGCCCAATGGGAGAGGAAGCGCCGCATTCGCTCCGGCGCAACGAACGCTGGGCGATCTGGCACAGTGAGGAATCTTGTCGGATTGTCGCTGAAAGCGCATCGTGGGATTCCCAAGGCTGAGGCTTCTCAACTCTTCCAGCGCATTGCAGCAACATCTTCTCTGCCTTTGGGTACACTGCGTGCCGAGCTGATTCCCGATTCCAGTTGGAAGAGAGCGGGACAGCGGCTTGGACCGCAAGCCAGCCAGACCGCCGTGCGGCTGATGCACATTCTTTCTCTCGCTGAGCGGGTCTGGGGCAATGAGACCGATGCCACCGAATGGCTCAATGGTCCGCATATGGAGTTGCGCGGCGCAACGCCGCTCTCGTTGCTCAAGACCGAAGCCGGCGGGCGAGCGGTGGAGGCGCTGCTGGGCGCTCTTGAATTCGGATTTCCCGTTTGAGGCCTTCGCCGGATGATCATCTTCCGGATGCACGGGATTTCTCAGGCCGCCTTCGATTCTTCAGGGGCATTTTTTCAGCCGGGCCGCTGGCACTCGGCAGGCACGCGCGTCGTTTATGCCGCCGAGCACGCCAGCCTGGCTGTGCTGGAGACGCTGATCCACGCCGGCGGCCAGAAGATCCCCCCCAGAGCCATCAGCCGGATTCACCTTCCTGATGATTTATCCATTGAATCCACGACGTGGATGGAGATGCCCGCCTCGCAGGCCTTCGGCGACGCCTGGGTGAGGGAAGCGCGTACTGCCGTGCTGCGTGTGCCCAGCATCGCGGTGAATCGCATGGAATCGAATTTCGTGCTCAATCCCGGCCATGAGGAATTTCCGCGCATTCAACTTGGAAAACCAGAGCAATTTGTCTGCGATCCACGCTTCTTTCTTGCCGGGTAAACTCCCATGACTTTCTCAAAGATTGGAGTTTTACACGTTACCCGAAAAAGTGTTTCCCTGTCTGCCCTGGTTGTCGTATTCTTCTCTACTATGGTACGTCTCACCACAACGATTCTTACCTGCGCACTGCTCTCGTTGCTTGCGCCCGCACAGCAAAAGGAGACGCCTGTGACTTTTCATGCACATGGCACGTTCACGGTGAATGTTCAGCCGCTCACGCCTGCGCCGGCTGAAGGGCTCAGCCGCTTCTCTATCGATAAGCAGATTCACGGCGATCTGGAAGCAACGAGCAAGGGCGAGATGTTTTCAGGCGGCGATCCCAGGCTGGGAGAAGCCGGTTATGTGGCCATGGAAGTCATTACTGGAACGCTGAACGGGAAGCACGGCAGCTTCGCGCTTCAACACTCGGCCACAATGGATCGGAATGGACAGATTATGACGGTGATCGTCGTGCCCGGCTCAGGAACCGGAGATTTGAAGGGCATCCGAGGCACGTTTACTATTCACATAGAAAAGGGTCAGCACTCCTACGACTTTGAATACACGCTCCCGGAATAAGCTGGAGAGATTTCCCTTCACCGCAACCGGCGACCCCAGAATCCCGCGGCAGGCCGCGCGACTCTCCCCGCCCAAATGTTACCCTGAATCATCGCACCCATGTTTGCCACCTCCCAGCACGCGCACTTTATCGGCATCGGCGGCATCGGCATGAGCGGTATTGCGGAGATTCTGCTCAACCTCGGCATGGAGGTTTCGGGTTCGGATCTGCGCCGCTCTCCGGTGACAGACCGCCTTGCCCAGATGGGCGCGGCCATCCATGAGGGGCATGATGCCCGCAACGTGGCCGGGGCTACGGTCGTGGTGACCAGCTCCGCAGTGAGCGCAACGAATCCGGAGGTGGTCGAGGCCCATACCCGCAAGATTCCCGTCATTCAGCGCGCCGAGATGCTGGCCGAGCTGATGCGCCTCAAGTACGGCATCGCCATCGCCGGCATGC
>CAZQRX010000086.1:0-9620 GCA_964595845.1 uncultured Occallatibacter sp.
GCCTCGTAGAGTATCTTTCCATCAGAGCCATTCAGCACACAAATCTGTTTCTTATTTGAAGGAGGCTCCATGGAGCCGGAGATTCAGCCCCCACCGCCGGAAGCGCCGCCCGCCCCGACAGACGCAACCCTCACACCAGGAACCGTTGCCCCCACGCTGAAGGCTAAGTTGCTTCGCGGCCTGCGTTGGACTTTCATTGGCAACCAGGGCCTGCGCGCCGGCTGGTCGGTGCTGCTCTTTGTTCTTCTGTTTGGTCTTCTTGCCTCTGCCGTGGAATTTGTGTTTGTCAAGCTCCATGTAGTCCGCATGAAAGATGGAATGAACGTATACTCGGCGCTCTTTAACGAGTTGATCAACTTTCTGCCGTTGCTGGGGGCGGCAGTGGCGATGGCGCTGATCGAGCGCCGCCGAAACCTGCTGGCCTACAACCTGACCGGTCCGCGGTGTTTTCCCCATTTTCTCAGCGGCCTTGTGGCCGGCTTCGTGGCTCTTTCGGCATTGGTGGGAGCCTTGGCCTGGGGCGGCTGGATGCACTTCGGGCCTATCGCGCTCTCCGGCGCGGCAATCTTCAAGTTTGCCGGGCTATGGGCTGTTGTCTTCCTGATGGTGGGCTGCGTCGAGGAGGGTCTCTTCCGCTGCTACTTGCTCTCCACACTTACCCGTGGCATCAACTTCTGGTGGGCGCTCGGAACGGTTAGCACGATTTCCGTTCTTGTCTTCTTTATGCCCAAGAGCAACGGCCCCTACGGGGTCTATGCAGCTGCTCTTGCGGGGCTTCTTCCTTGCCTGTGGCTGCATCTGAAAAAGGCAGAAAGCGCGGGGTTCTGGCAGGCTGCGTGGGTCACTTCGTTCATCTTCGGCTCCATCCACGTTTCCAACCCTGGCGAGAGCTGGCTGGGCATCTTTGCCGCGGCGTTCATCGGCTTTGTCTTCTGCGTTAGTGTGCGTGTCACCGGCTCGGCGTGGTGGGCCATCGGCTGCCACGCGGCATGGGACTGGGCGGAGACTTACTTCTACGGCACCGCCGACAGCGGCATGGTCGCTCCCGGCCACTACCTGACCACCAGCCCGGCGGGCAAGCAGCTCTGGAGCGGCGGCGCGGATGGTCCCGAGGGCAGCGTGCTGGTGCTGGGAGTCGTCCTGCTGCTGCTGGCCGCGCTGCTGGCGATCTACGGGCGCAAAAAATCTGAGTTGCTGACCGCGCAGAGTTTGGAGCGGGCCATCGGGTAATTTCATGAGGCTTTGGCTCAATCGCACCAGTGAGGTCTCGCTGCGCGAACAGTTGGTCACGCAGGTGACGCTGGGCATTCTCTGCCAGGAACTCACTGCTGGCCAGCGGCTGCCCAGCACACGCGAGCTGGCGCGGCGCTTCGGTATCCACGCCAACACCGCCAGCTCCGCCTACAAGCAACTGGAGCAGGAGGGCTGGCTGGAGTTTCGCCACGGCAGTGGAGTTTTTGTGCGCGCCAAGCGCCCCGCTTCACCTCTCTCCCCAGAGCTAGCCACGGAGTTTGCCCTCGATCAGTTGATCGGCGACCTGATGGCCAGGGCGCGCAAGCTGGGCACGCCGGAGTCGCTGGTCAGGGAGCGCCTGCGCCGCTGGCTGGCTCTCACGCCGCCTTCGCGCTGGCTGGTCATCGATCCTGACCCGGAGCTACGCCGCATCGTGATCCACGAGATGGAACAGGCATTATCACTGCCCGTGGAAGGATGCGCCCCCGAAGAGTGCGCGCAGCATGGAGCGCTGCAGGGGTCGATGCCGGTGACCGTGCCCAGCAAAGCCGCGATGGTGCGCAAACTGCTGCCCGCGGGGACCGAGCTGACGGTCTTGCAGGTGCATCCGGTCTCACTGGAGCTGATGGCGCACTTGCAGCGTTATCTGCCCGAGCACGCCGGAGAACTGGTCGGCATCGCCTCGCGCTGGAAGGAGTTTCAGCGCATCGCGCAGACCTTGCTGATCGCCGCCGGCCTCTCGCCAGAGAGCCTGCTGGTGAAAGACGCGACACAACCAGATTGGAAACGCGGCCTGGAGGCAACTTCAGGCGTGGTTTGCGATGCGCTCACCGCGTTAGAACTGCCGGCGGGCGTCTTCCCGCTGCGCTTCACACTGCTCGATGAGCCGACGCTGGCCGGGTTGCGCAAGCAGGAAGAACAGCGTCTCCTCTCCGCAGAACAATTGTGACACTTGCGATAGTGTCCCAATCGCTTCACCGGCCCGCGCGACCCAGACCTAACATCAGACCTTGTAAGCCAAACAAGGAGATTCCGATGAAACGTTTGATGATTCAAGCTGTTCTTTTCCCTGTCCTTTGCCCGCTGCTCACGGCACAGCAGCCCACGCAAATCGCCTCAATCCCTGCCGCCGAAGTGTCTGCCCTGGTTACGCCAGCGGCCTCTGCCGCACCGCAACTGAGTGCCCTCGAAGTGCGCTATCTGGCCCTCAAGGTTGCCCGGACAATCCACATCGACTCGCAGACCATGTTTCTGACCGACAGCACCATGGAGCGGGCTCTGCTGAATCAGAAGGACTGGGAGAGGCTGGACATGAACATCGTTAACGACTCCTGCTGCGCCGATCTGGTGATGCAAATCAATCGTGTCAAATTCACACATATCCACACCTACATCCTCACCGACAGATCGACCGGCATCGTAATCGCTTCGGGCAGGGTCAGAGCCTTGGACGGAGTGATTGCCTCCGGACCATTGGCTGGGCAGATCGTCAAGATTCTCTCCGCGGCGCGGCTGGCGGCGCGGACTAACGAATAACAGCGACAATTGACCCGCCAGAGTAGAATCTGAAACTGCCAGAGGAAAAAAGCCATGCGAATGACCGTCCTATTTATACTGTCTCTCTTCAGTCTGCAAAGCGTGGTATGCGCCGCCGCACTGCCCCACACCTATCGCAAAACACTGGACCAGCCCACAGAGATTCAGGGCTATCCCTGCGACAAGGGCTACGCCTGGTTCTTTGACGACGGCCGCCTGAACCGCTGCACGGTCATGCGGGAGATTCCGTTTGGCTATGCGCGCATCCCCGCTGGAACGTATCTCGCGCTCAACCCCGACGGCACGCCGAGTTTCATTCAGATGAGCCACAACGCGCCGATTCTGGGCGTGACCTGCCTGGGCGGCAGTTGGCTCGGTCCTGGAGAAGGCGCGATGGTAGCCTTCTATCCCAGCGGCAAGCTCAAGCAATGCTTCCTTGCCGGCGACCAGGTAGTGCAGGGCGTTCCCTGCATGAATGGCGGCTTCTTCGGCGATGGCCGCGGCGGCGGCGCGCAGTTTAATGAAAACGGAAAGCTGGCATCTTGCAGGCTGACCAAGGATTTCGGTACCTGGCACAAGGGTGATCGCTTCGTGCAGGCTTCGTGGTGATTCAAAGAATGCAAATCCGAAAAAATACAGCCATTGGGGGGTTAACTCGGCGTTTTCTGGGCCAAAAAGGGGCAAAAACAGCGATTCGCAGTTACTGATTCGTCAACATTGTAAAAAAGTATATTATTGATTTTATGCTACTTACAAACAATGGAAGGACCAAAAAAAGATTTTCACAGGGGGAGGGGGTGGGAGTCAGTTGATTTTTGGGCGAAGAAACGGAGAAAATGGACGAGAAAAGGGACCAGGGACTAAGGGACCAAGGACCAGGATTACGCGCGTTGGGGATTGGACGGCGGTCATTTGGGCCTCGCTGTTGCGACTGCTTCTATTGTGCGCCGCGAGCGGTAATTATCTGCAAGCACCTTTCGACTTCGCTCAAGGCAGGCTATGCGGTGCAGCCAGCCGGCGCTTGCGCGCCATCGGGTTCATGGCTCCCACCCTTTCCACATAGAACGCGGAAAGGATGGGGCACCCAGTTTTATGGTGAGTTATGGAGGCAAGACCCTGCCTGTTGAGGTTCATGGTCTCTCAGGTCCGAAAATCCGGACCTGGGCCACCCAGATTTATGGTTGTTCAGAGCTGGGCTACCCGGCGAATTGATTTATGCACTGGGAATGGTGAAATCCACAGTTAATTGCTCTTTTTGCACTTGCTTCCACAGATTAATCCGTTCTAAGGTCTATCCAACTGGTGACCCAGCAGGGACCTGGAAACGCAGTTCCCGCCGAAGAGACGATGCGGAATTGAATTGAATACGGCAGTACGCGGCTGGAAACGGCGGCGGAAGGCCGAATTGAAATTGAGAACGCATCCAGAGTTTGGCAGGAATGTGCAAGACCTGGCAGGACACGAAGATTCATCCGCGGCCTAGGACCGAGGATGCAAAGTTCGAGACCAGCCGGGGAGTCATCATCGACCCAGCCGTGGAAGCAGGATTCGGGGACGCTCGAAGACGCGGAGACGGCGCAACCGGAGGATGCCGGATTCGGGGAGACCCGAAGAGGCGTCGGAACGGCGGGACTGAAGGAGCGAGAAACCGGGGAAACCTGGGGACTTGCTGCGCGGGGCCGCTGAAGGATGAGAGATTCGAGGAAACTCGAAGAGCCATCGCCGGCGCGGTTGGAAGGCGAGGAGACGGGGAGACCCGGAGCCTCAACGGAAGGCCGAAGGGTTGATGCGTACTTCAGGAAGCTGCGGGTTCACCGTGATTGAGAGGCCGGGGACGAAAGTCTCCGGCCTCTTCGTTTTTAGCGATACGGCCTGGTTGTGGAGTGATCGTGCTCAGGAGGCTATCGGCTTGAGATTCGTGGTTTCCCTGGTCCGAGAATCAGTACAGTGCTTCGGTGTTAAAAATCCCTTGTTGTGATTTCCAGCTTTAGTCGGTTTCGGTCATGGTCATAGTTGAGTTCAATATCTCTTAAAATATACGATTTAGTTCCAATCTGACTGGCTTGTAGCGTCACCCAAAAACTGTTGCAATCAACAACGACAGTATCCCATGACCATCGTCCGCGCTGTATCTGTCCGTTTCCAAGGACACTGCAGTTTTCAACAGAGATCGGTTTACCTAGATAGCGCAAGATTTCATATACTTTGCTTGTTCTGGAGTTTATAAGACGAGTGAGTTGTTCCTCCGAAGCTTCCATAGTCTCCGACCCTTTACGGACATACGAAGGGCCGGAGAAATGAGGCCTTAGGTTACTTCCAGGCACAATCACTGCCAATGCCTGCATTCCTCCTTCTCTAATAATTTTGGGAAGATATGCCGTGCGCGGCTGAATGTTTTGTAACATTCGATTCAGTGTCTTTTGTACGCTATCGAGATCGCTGACCTTTGACTCAAAGTCGCCGTTGTCGCGAACACCAATGTACAAGATGCACGGAAACCCAATCGGAGCAGAGTTTGCAAACGCTACAACCGTCTTTAACCAATCCTTACTATCTGCAACCGTTTTTCTTTCTACAAATTGGTCCTCAAAATTTTTCAATCGTGCCAGCAAGTCTCCATCTGACATATCGGCGATCATTGGTCTTACTCCTTCATTGGAATTCATCATATAATCCAAACTGTTCCGCACATTCCTCACATTAAAACCGCTCGGTTGCCTGATGCCTCAGGTCTCGTTTTTGAGAGCTAGTAGACGGTGCACCCGCCCGAGTTTCGTACTTAGAAAACAGAAGAGAGCACAGATCAGGCCTTCTTGCCGGCAACCACTGGAAAGATTGTACGATAACGAGCGAAGCGCTCCTCGAAGGAGCTATTGCTGCGCACCCACCGGGCAGTCACCGGGCTGATCCAGGAAAGCGTGTCGAAGATTTGGTTGACGTATCGTAGAAGTTTTCCGCTAAATAAAACCGGCTCATGATGGGCAATCCGGTTTCGGAGCTTGCGTATGCTGTTGAGCCGGATCTGAACTTCGTTGCGCTGGACGTGACGGCGAGGAAAAATCTTGACCAGATGATCTCTCCAGAGTTCGCTGTACCGGGGTCCGGTCAGGCCGGTCCAGAATCCGAAGGAGAGTTCCGCAACAATCCGGCTAGCTTCAAGCGGTTTGCCCGCCCGCTGGAGCGATTCCTCGGCAGAGCGCAGCATCGTGGCCTGCTCGGGCTTGAGTTGAACAGCATTCCACCAATCGGGCCTGGCAAAACTTACGCTCAGTTGAACGTGAATCGAGTTGCGCAGCGCAATCTCCAGCCCTTGCAGAATGCCGTAGAGAGATTCGGCCAGCAAGGTATTCTGCTCATATAGCCGTATGGCGCGTTCGCTGTCTCCGCCAACACTCTTCCGATAAGGCTGAAGCCGGTCGGACGATAGCCGGACCTCCAACTCCGCGAGGTTTGTGGTGGAGTAATCGAATGTGGTCATCAAACTTCCTTGATGCCGAATTGTGCTATACTACCTCAGTGTACCCGGATGAACCCCTGTCGCTCCGTCGATATGTGCTCCGGGTAGTCGAATGCCGCCTTCGGGCGGCATTCATATTTTCCGGCGGGTGTTGAGCCTTCCAGTTTAGGATTTTCCGATCTGAAAGACTTGCTTAGGACCTCCGCGCCTCTATGTCGAAGATCGCCGGGTCGGGGTCTTTGAAGAAGGTCGCGTGCAGCGAGCGGACCGCTTCGTCGGCGTCGTCTTCGTCGATCATGAAGCTCATATTGATTTCGCTGGCGCCTTGCGAGATCATCCTCACGTTAATGTGGCGGATGGCGCTGAAGACCTGGGCGGCGATGCCGCTTTGGCCGCGGATGTCGTCGCCGACCATACAGATGAGCGCCTTGCGGCCCTCGTACTTCACATCCGCCAGTTGGCCGAGATCGGCGGCCAGGGCGGGCAGGTTGTCGTTGGAGTCGACGGTGAGCGAGACGCTGACCTCGCTGGTGGAAACCATGTCCACCGCGCACCTGTGCTTGTCGAAGATGGTGAAGATCTCCTTCATGTAGCCGTGGGTCATTAACATGCGGCTGGCGACCACGTCGATGATGGAGAGCCTCTTTTTGACGGCGATGGATTTGAAGGGGCTGCGGCAGCGGGGCGCGAGCGAGGTGATGCGCGTGCCCTCGCAGGCGGCGTTGCGGCTGTTGAGGACCAGGACCGGGATGTTCTTCTTGACGGCCGGCAGGATGGTGGCCGGGTGCAGAACCTTGGCGCCGAAGTAGGCCAGCTCGGCGGCCTCTTCAAAGCTGATGACCTTGACGCGCAGGGCGTCGGGGCAGACGCGGGGGTCGGCGGACATGATGCCGTCCACGTCGGTCCAGATTTCGATGGCCTCGGCTGCCAGCGCGCCGCCGATGAGCGCACCGGTGAAGTCGGAGCCGCCGCGGCCCAGCGTGGTGGTGATGCAGGCTTCGTTGGCGGCGATGAAGCCGCCCATCACCGGAACCTGGCCTTGCGCAATAAGCGGAAGCAGTTTTTCAGAGGCGCGTTTTTCGATGAGGGCGTCCAGTGGAGCGGCCTTCTGGAAGTGCGAATCGGTGACGATGACCTCGCGGGCGTCGACGTGGGCGGCGTTAATGCCCTGCTCGATGAAGGCGGCGGCGACGATGCGGCTGGAGATGCGCTCGCCGTAGCTGACGATCAGGTCGCTGATGCGCGGAGTGAGTTCCAGGATGGCCGCGAGGCCGCGCAGGATCTCGTCGAGCGAATCGAATTTCTGATCGATGAACTCGATCAGTTCGGCGGAGTTGGAGACGAGCTGGGCGGCGGTATCGCGATGGCGGGCGCGCAACTTCTCACTGATGGCCAGAGCTCCGGCGCGGTCGCCTTTCTCGCTGGCGGCGGCGGCGCGCAGCAACTGGTCAGTGACCTTGGCCATGGCGCTGACGACAACCACGGGCTGCTTGCCGAGGGCGACGCGCCCGGCGACGATGGCCGCGGTGCGAGCGATGGCCGCTGGATCTTCGACCGAGGTGCCGCCGAACTTCATGACTACGAGGCTCATGCGAATTTCCCCAGGCTGGCCAGCAGTTCGGCGTTGAGGATGGTGGCTCCCGCGGCGCCGCGTATGGTGTTGTGAGAGAGCACGGTGAACTTCCAGTCGAGCACACCGCAGGGGCGCAGGCGGCCGACGGTGACGGCCATACCGTTGCCGCGATTGCGGTCGAGGCGGGGCTGCGGGCGGTCAGGCTGCGACGCCCACTGCACGGGTTGATCGGGCGCGGTGGGCAGGTCCTGGCCGGCCAGCGGACGGAACTCCGCCCAGGCGGCCAGAATCTCTTCGCGCGTGGCCGGCTTGCCGAGCTTGATGCTGACGCTGACGGTGTGGCCGTCGACGACCGGGACGCGATTGCAACTGGCGCTCATGCGCGCGCTGAGCGGCTTGACCGCGTGGCCGTCGAGCGTGCCCAGCAGCTTGAGCATCTCTTCTTCCATCTTCTCTTCTTCATTGGGGATGTAGGGGACGACGTTGTCGAGGATGTCCATGGAGGCGACGCCGGGGTAGCCCGCGCCGCTGACCGCCTGCATGGAGGTGGCGAAGATCTGCTCGATGCCGAAGCGGTCCTGGATGGGCTTGAGCGCCAGCACCGGGCCCATCACGGTGCAGTTGGAGTTGGTGACGATGTAGCCGCCCGACTGCTTGCGCCAGGACTGCTCCTCGATCAGATGCAGGTGATCGGCGTTGACTTCAGGCAGCACCAGGGGCACGCTGGGCGCCATGCGGAAGGCGCTGGAGTTGGAGACCACGGCGCAGCCGGCGGCGGCGAAGAGCGGCTCCAGTTCGCGGGCGTAGGCCGCGTCGATGGAGGCAAAGATAATTTTCGGCGCGCCGGCGGGCTCGGCCGGGGCGACGGTCATGCAGGCGATGCGCTCGGGCAAGGGCGTGTCAAGACGCCACTTGGTGGCTTCGCCATATGGCTTGCCACTGGAGCGGTCGCTGGCGGCGAGCCACGCGACCTCGAACCAAGGATGGTTTTCCAGCAGTTGGATGTAGCGCTGTCCGACCATGCCGGTTGCGCCGAGGATGCCGATAGGGAGTTTGTTTTTCATAGCTTTCAACATTTTAGTTTACAGGAGGATGGGCGCAGATTGTACGGGCTGGTTGAGGTTCCAGGTTTCTCACCCTTGCGGCAAATTCAAGAACGCCGCAAGAGCCGGCCCGGTGCATGGCCGAAGGGAGATGCACCCAAAAGAAATCGCAAATTCAGTTTTTCCGCTCGACCAGGTAGCGGGCGACAGCTTTGAGGCCGTCGGCGCGGCTGCCGTAGGGCGCGAGGGCGGCGAAGGCTTCCTCGATCAGGCGGGCGGCGTCGCGCTGGCTCTGCTCGATGCCGTAGACGGCCGGCCAGGTGGCTTTTTCAGTGGCCGTGTCCTTGCCCGCGGTCTTGCCCAGGTGCGCCGAGTCCACGGTCAAATCCAGCACATCATCGACAATTTGAAAGGCCAGGCCGGCTTTGCAGCCGAAGAGGGTCAGGCGGGCCACGTCTTCCAGATTGGCTCCGGCATAGACGCCGCCGGAAACCACGCCGACGCGGATCAGCGCGCCGGTTTTGGCGCGGTGAATGGCCTGAACCAGCTGCGGAGTGGGCTTCTGGTGTTCGCTTTCCAGGTCCAGCACCTGTCCGCCGATCATGCCCTCAACGGTGCCTACAGCGTTGGCGATGAGGGCGATGATTTGCACGGTAGCCGCGGGCGGCGAGTCGAGCGAAGCCAGTACCTCGAAGGCACGGGTTTGCAGCGCGTCGCCGGCCAGGATGGCGATGGCCTCGCCAAAGGCTTTGTGGCAGGTGGGCTTGCCGCGGCGCAG
>CAZQRX010000087.1:0-9209 GCA_964595845.1 uncultured Occallatibacter sp.
ACTGCTCCTGGCGCCGCGCCGTCTCGGCAACTTGCTGAAAGAACGGTTTGATCCGGGCCTGCTTCATGGCGCACTGCTCCTGCCGTCTGGCGCGTCCGGGCATCGCGGCGCACCACGCAACAGTATAGCCATCCATCCCGGCAGTGAAGTGAAAATCCTCGATTTGTGTTTTATGTACGGAAAAGGAACAGTCTACCGTTCTTCCGCTGTGCCTGGCGCTGGATCGGTACTCATTCGAAAAGTTTGGCGATACCCTCATGCTGCGGTGGTTCCATCCGATAAGGGAAAAAGAGAGTCGAACAGACGCGAGGAATGTTCCGCCAGCTGTGACCGCGCAAATCGGACGCTGAGGCGGCCAGAATGCCTCTATACATTCTTTGCTTAGCCTTGCAGGCACACAGGGTGCCCGTCTCTGGCTGAAGGCCGGTTGCCGGAGCGCCGCGGGACAGGAGTCAACATGCCGCTCGCCGTAGCGGAGATTCGCAAACTGAATCGGGAGCAGGAGGCTACCCGGCTGGCTGCGCTGATTTCAACCGGGATACTCGACACTCCACCCGAGCCCAGCTACGATACCATAACCCGGCTGGCCGGTCAGTACCTCCAGGCCGATTCGGCCACCATCGGCTTTGCCGACGAGGGCCGCGTCTGGATGAAGTCCTGCTGGCGCCAAATGGTCCGCGAGTTGCCGCGCAAGAACTCGATCTGCGACATGGTGATTGCCGAAGACGGTCCGGTAGTGGTCGCGGATATCTCCTGGCATCCGCAACGCGATACGCTGCTGCCGCGCTGCAAACACACCGGCGTGGCTTCTTTTGCCAGCGTTCCCGTGCGCTCGACCGGCGGAAAGATCCTGGGAATCCTGACCGTCTTCTACCATGAACCCCGCCCGGAGATGCTGCCGGAGTCGATTCGCACCCTGGAGAGCCTGGCAGATATGGTCTCCAGCCAGTTGGAGCTGCGCCAGCTGCACAAGACCCTACATGGGAACGGGAGCGGGCACAGGCGCGCCCACTCCACGGCAACCGCCAACGAAAGCTGGCCGAGCAAGGCCGATCTGCGCCAAGCCCTCGACCTGGATCAGTTCGTACTCTATTACCAGCCGGAGGTCGACCTTGCCACGCGCAGGATTGCCGGCCTTGAAGCACTCATCCGCTGGGTTCACCCCGAGCGGGGACTGATTCCGCCTATGGAGTTCATACCGCTGGCCGAAGCAAGCGGACTGATCCTGCCCATCGGCGACTGGGTACTCTCCCAGGCCTGCAGCCAGATTCAAAGGTGGTGCAGAGAGGATCCGCGCCACGCCTCTCTACGGGTCGGCGTCAACCTCTCCGCGCGCCAGTTCTCGCGCGAAGGCCTGGCCGACCATGTCGAGGCCCTTCTGGTCAATGCCGGCATCTCCAGCCGCCAGCTCGGCCTGGAGATGACTGAGTCCAGCCTGATTCCCAACGTCCGCATCGCCATGGAAGTCCTCAGCAGCCTGCGCAGGCTGGGCGTCTCGTTGCTGATGGACGACTTTGGCACCGGCTACAACTCCCTCAATAACCTCCAATCCTTTCCCTTTGACGTGCTCAAGATCGACCGCACTTTCGTGACCCGCATGACCGAGGGCGATCAACCGAAGCAGATCGTGCGCACGATCATCGAATTGGCCCGGGTGATGGGCATGGACGTGGTGGCCGAGGGGATTGAAACCTGCGAGCAATATCGCCTGTTGCGCGAGATGCACTGCCGCTACGGCCAGGGCTATCTTTTCGCCCGCCCCATGACCGCCGAAGCCGTCACCGATCTGTTGAGGCTCCCCGGCCGGATCCTCCCCGACCCCGAATTAGCCGAACTCGTTTACGCCTGATCCCCACGGATCTCCGCGCTGCTTCCAGGGGTGGGGATTTCCGTGCAGAGGAGAGCGCCATCTCGCTGCTTTACAGGACAGACAACGGGCAGGTTCTTTTCTGAAGTTGGTACGGCAGCCAGCACGTCGCCCGCGCCTGACTGCGCCATCTCATTCCTGCCGCTCTATTTGCACATCGGAGGGAGAGTAAAGACAAGCGGCCCGCTGGAGGAAATCGAAGGCGGCTTGTCCCAGACGACGAGGGCTTTCATGTTCGTATCGTCCTTTGTCAGGACGGTCACTGTGGTCTTCTTTTTTAGCGTCCTCAAGTAAACCCAATTCGCGACCCTATTGTCGCCCTGGCAGAAGACGGTGTCAGAGTCGAGTGTGAACGTATACACGACGCCGTCATCATCCTTCAACTGGAGCGTCAGGCCGTCAACTGAACTGACTGGAGAATAGGTGGCGAGAGCGCCCCCTGTTTTCAGTGTGGCGAGGCTGAAAGGCAGATAGTCAATGTGATACTGACCCTGCTGAGCCATTGCCAACGAAACTGCGCTCAAGGCCAGGAGGAGCATAATAACCGAGCAGAATAGATTGCGGAACCGTCTCATCATACGACCTCAAAGAAGAAACTTTCACAGGTTCATGCGACTCTTAACGGCCGCTAAACCGCTGGAAATACATATAAACCTTTCCAGCGGCATTGTCACTAATTATCCTGCGCGACAATCGTTGCGGGCGTGGTTCTTACTCCACTTCCAGCACCAGGCACTTCAGGTACTCGGTTTCCGGCAGGTTCAGCACCACGGGATGATCCAGAGCCGCTCCCCGCCGTTCCAGCAGCCGCACGCGCCGGCGCGCATCGGTGGCGGCCGAGGCCACGCTGGATTCGAGTTCACTCCAGCCCACATGGTGCGAGCAGGAGCATGTGACCAGCAGGCCGCCGGGGCGCATCATTTTGAGCGCGCGCAGATTCAATTCCTTGTATCCGCGCAGCGCGCCCTCGACGGCGCGCAGGCTCTTGGCGAAGGCGGGCGGATCGAGCACGACAGCGTCGAAGCTCTCGCCCGCGTCGGACCAGTCGCGCAGGACTTGAAAGGCGTCTCCCTCCACCCAGTCGACCTGCGCGGCGAGTCGCGAGCGGTTGGCCAGGAGATTTCTCTCCGCCACTACCAGCGAGGCGCGGGAGGCGTCAATGCCCGTAACCTGGGCGCAGACCTGGGCCAGGTGCAGGGCAAAGCCGCCCTGGTAGCAGCAGACGTCCAGCGCCCGTCCGCCTCCGTCGCGGCTGGCAATACCCATCCTTCGAGCCCACTCTGCGGCGACGGCGTAGTTGGCCCGCTGGTCAAGGAATGCGCCGGTCTTCTGCCCGGAGTCGGCGTCGAAATGAAAGGCAAGGCCATTGAGCCGGAATTCGGTGCTGACGGGCGCGGTGGCTTTGGCGTAAAGCGGCTCCGGTCTCGGCGCGGAGAGACCTTCCAGCTCGCGCACCCGCGGGTCGGGCCGTTCCAGAATGGCCGCCGGCGCCAGCTCTTCGCGCAGCACGCGCACACAAGTCTTCCGCACGGCCGGCGAATCCAGCCCTTTTGCCAGCAGTTGCAGAATCACCAGCTCGCCGTACTTGTCCGCCACCAGGCCGGGCAGCTCGTCGGCCTCGCTGAAGCAGAGCCGGCAGGCGTTGGTCTGCTCGTCGAGCAGCGGACGCCGTCGCCGGATCGCCGCGCGCAGCCGGGCTTCCAGCAACTGGAGCCACGCGGCCTCGTCGATCTCTTCGCGCGAGACTATCCGCAGAGCAATCTGCGATGTGGGGCTGTAAAGCGCGGTGCCCAGCAGCATCCCGCGGCTGTCGGCCACCGGTAGCAGCGCCGGAGGGTCGCCCGCGGGCACTTCAACGGACTCAATGTCCGAGGCGTAGACCCACAAATGCCCCGCCCGCAGCCGGTCGGCGGCGCGGCGGTTGATGCTGACTCCAATGTCCTGGAATTTTGGGGCGGGTTGGTTTGATTGGGTCCGGCTCATCCTTCCATCTTCTCATCTATATGTTTCTTGCGGCGAAAACAGCTCAATTTACTGGATTTGCATCGGAAAGCAAAAAAACATAAAAAACTCTTGACATGATGAACTGTATGCAGTATACATACAGATGACAGTTGGAGGAGAGCATGTTTCTTACCCTGCAAACCAACGACAAGCGCCCAATCTACCAGCAGATCACGGATGGAATCAAATCCTTGATTGCGGGCGGCAACCTCCGCGAGGGGATGATGCTGCCCTCGGTGCGGCAGGTGGCTGGCGATCTGGGCGTCAACCTGAATACTGTCGCGGTCGCCTACCGCCAGCTCCAGGACGAGGGTTTTGTCACCGTGCGTCACGGCTCCGGCGCGGTGATCGCTTCGCGCACGGCCCGCCGCATAGACGAGGCCGACATCTATCAACCCCTGCGCACGGCTCTGACACAGTTGGTCCTCAGCGGACTCACTGGCCGTGAAATCGAAGAGACAGTTCGTCTGGAACTGGCACTCTTGCAACAGAAAGGAGGCGCTCAATGAATGCGCCAACAGAATTCGAATGGATGATCCTCAGCTCTACTCTTCTGATCTTTTTGGTGATTGTCTACGGCCTGGTGAAGTATCTCTGGAAGCAGCCACTCCAAAACGGTCCGGGTTACTTCCTCGGCATCGAGGTTCCTGAGGATTTCTATGAGGGATCGGGAAAGGTATGGCTGAAAAGCTATCGCGCCATGCTGGTCGCGTTGCATTTGATCCTGGCTGTCTTCTTTGGAATCTGTTTCGCGTCACGAAGGTTGGACTTGATTCCCCTGTGTGGATTTTGGGCGCTTCTGGACGTGGTGGCCATGCTGGCCTTCCACGCCTGGACGCGCCACAGACTGGGGGCCAATCCGCCAGTCCGCGCGGTAGCCATCGCGCTCGAATCCCGCCGCCTCGGTGATTACATCAACTGGCCGCTCGAAGCGCTCTCGGCCGGATTTATTGCCATCAGTTGGTGGTTCTTGCTGTGCGCCGACGGGATGCGCATCGATTTGCTATCCCCGCTGCTGATGACCTGGGCTACGCTGGTTCTCCCCAGCAAGATTCTGCTTGTTCGCTCCGGCTCCCCGCTTTCGGCTGAGCGCGCGGAAGAGCATTTCAGATACCAGGACGCCTTGAGGCGCATCGGCATAAGCCAATTGAATGCCTGGGGTTGGGGCTGCGTGGTCATGCTCTTTGGGGTGGCGTTGGGGCGTAACTGTTCCCCTGCCGTAATTCCGTTCTTGCGGTGGACCGTCGTAGGCGTATTTCTGGCAGTCTTCGCAACCATGATTTTCACGGTCTTCAGCGGAATGCGGCTGGCGGCAACCGTAGGCCGCGATCTGCGCCCGCCGGGCAGCTTTGCCACGCCGTTCGGTCGTGGAGCGTGGATATGGAAGAGCCGCTCCTTCATGATCTGGTACATCATATGGGTCAGCGGCATCGTGGCTTTGGTCCTGTATGCGCAGTTCCGGTAAAACTCAATTTGCGGGAGTTCTATTTCTCTCGTCGGAGAAATGGAATTCCCGCAGCCTCGCCATTCTCTGCCTGTGACCAGCCCCTTCACGCGCAACACACGCAACCGGCCTATAATGAGTCATGGCGACTGTCCGGCAGACCGAACCGGCAGAGGTTCACGACGCGCTCGCGGCTCACGCGGGAAATGCGCAGACGGACCAGCGCGGTCATGACCGGCCCACCCCCGTCCAGCTTGCCCCCGTCCCTCGCATCTTCGACCAGCACGCCATCGACCGGCGCGTCGAAGCTCTGCTCAAGCAGGTCCACGCCAACCGCCCCAGCGATGACATTGCCCTGATCCGCAAGGCCTGGGAGTTCTGCGTCCGCCATCATGCGGGTCAGATGCGGGCCTCGGGCGAGCCATACATTGTCCATCCGCTGGAGGTGGCCGAGGTACTGGCGGATATGAGGATGGACTCCACCTCGATTGCCGCAGGCCTTCTGCACGACTCGGTCGAGGACACGCCCGCCACCACTGAGGAGATTGAAGCCGGCTTCGGCCCGCAGGTGGCGCGCATCGTCGAGGGCGTCACCAATATCGACAAGATCGAGTTTGCCAATCGCGAGGACCGGCAGGCGGAAAATGTGCGCAAGATGCTGCTGGCCATGGTCTCCGACGTGAGAGTGGTGCTGATCAAGCTGGCCGACCGGCTGCACAACATGCGCACGCTGGAACATCTGAGGCCGGAGCGCCAGGAGGCCATCGCACGAGAGACGCTGGAGATCTACGCTCCGCTGGCTCACCGGCTGGGCATGGGCAAGGTGCGCGGCGAGCTGGAGGATCTGGCCTTCCGCTACACCGACCCGGTTAGCTACGAGCAGGTCACGGCGGCCGTCGAAGCCCGGCGCATCGAGGGCGAGCAGTTTCTGCGCGGCGTGGAAGATACCCTCACCGAGCAACTACGCGAAAACAACATCGAGGCCCGGGTCGAGTGGAGGATCAAGCGCATCTATTCGATCTATCAGAAGCAGCAGCGCTCCAAGGTATCTTTTGACCAGGTGTACGACCTGCTGGCGATCCGCGTGATCACTCAGGATGTGGCCGCCTGCTACGCCGTCTTCGGGCTGATTCATACGCTGTGGCGGCCGGTTCCGGGGCGCATCAAGGACTTCATCGCCATGCCCCGCGCCAACCGCTACCAGTCGCTGCACACCACGGTGATGAGTCCCAGCGGCCATCAGTTCGAGGTGCAGATCCGCACCGAAGAGATGCATCGCATCGCCGAGGAAGGCATCGCCGCGCACTGGAAGTACAAGGCCGGCGGCGGCGTGGTGACGGCCCGCGACGAGGAGCGGCTGAACTGGATCAGGCAGTTGGTCGACTGGCAAAAGGAGATGACCGACCCCAACGAGTTCCTCTCCAGCCTGAAGATGGACCTCTATCCCGACGAGGTTTACACTTTCACGCCCAAGGGGAAGGTGGTGGTGATCCCGGCAGACGGCACGCCGGTCGACTTTGCTTACACCATTCACACCGAAGTGGGCCACACCTGCGTGGGCGCCAAGGTGAACGGCCGCATGGCGCCCCTGCGCACCAAGCTGCGCACAGGCGACATCGTCGAAATTGTTACGCAAAAAGACCACAAGCCGAGCCGCGACTGGCTGACGTTTGTCAAAAGTCCCCGCGCCCGCAACAAGATCAAGCACTGGCTGAACGAAGACCATCGGCGGCGGGCTGTGGAGATCGGCCGCAAGCTGCTGGAGCGCGAGGCGCGCAAATTCAAGGTGCCGCAGAGCCAGATCAGCGACCAGGATCTGAGCCGTATCGCCAACGAGTACGGCGTGGCCACCGCCTCCGATCTGCTGGCCGCCCTGGGCCTGGGCAAGCACTCCGCCCGCCAAGTGCTCAGCAAGCTGGCGCCTGGCTCGACCAACCAGCCGGAGGCCGAGGCCACACCGGAGATCAAGCCCGGCACAGCCGAATCGGCCATGTCGGACGCGGTGCGCAAGCTGCATCTGACCGGCTCCGACTCGCTCCAGGTCGAGGGCCAGAACGACCTGCTCGTCTACCGGGCGCGCTGTTGCAACCCTATTCGCGGCGAAGAGATCGTCGGCTACGTCACCCGCGGCAAAGGCGTGGCGGTCCATGCGCGCGGCTGTCCCAACGTGCAGAACCTGCTCTACGAGAGCGACCGGCGCATCAATGTCGAGTGGTCCCGCGCAGCCGATCAGGCGGGTAAGCCGCAGCGCTATCCAGTCAAGTTCTCCGTCTCTTGCGACGATCGCGCCGGAATGCTGAAGGAGCTGATCGCGGTCCTCTCCGACGACAACTCCAACATCAGCGGCGTCGAAATACGCAAGGACGAGAACGGCGAAGCCGTTGTCGATCTGGTTGCCGAAGCCGAAGACATGCGCCACCTCAACCGCATGGTCCTGGGCCTGCGCCGCGTCCCCGGCGTGCGCGCCGTGCAGAGAACGCAAAAACTGTAAGAGACTGGCCGGCGCGAGGTCCGTCAACCGATGTAGCCATGGTGTATCCAGGCTGCACTCACATTCTGCGCGGATTTACCTCTTTTCACGCCGATGCCACTCATGGTCTAAATCGCTCAGACTTTAGCCGATTGCGGTGGAATGCTTGCTGTGTGCGCGAACTTGCGATTGGGGCGCGGAAGGCCGATCCGCCTCCGCCCGCTCGCCAACCTGATCAGTCTTGCCCCTGAACAGGCCGCATGAGAAAAGAGGCCATTTCGATGACCGAAGTACATAAGATGTCCTTTGATCCCGTCCGCTTTCTGGCAACCGAGGGGCCAGGACGCAGCATCCTCCACAACACGGCGAGGGAGGTTTTCTATACCCAGGGAGGCCCATCCGACTCTGTGTTTTATCTCCAGAGCGGCCGGGCGAAGCTCACTGTAGTCTCCAAAAGGGGCAAAGAGGCCACAGTGACGATGCTGGCCGCCGGAGATTTTTTTGGCGAAGAGTCCATGGCGGGCGTGAGCGAGCTGCGAACATCCTCGGCCACGGCCGTAACCCTCTGTACCGTGATGAAAATCGAGAAAGCCAGAATGCTGAAGGTCCTGCATGAGGAACACGCCTTCTCCGACTTTTTCATGCAGTTCATCCTGACGCGAGGCATCCGGACCCAGGCGGACCTCGTCGATCAGCTCTTCAACTCCAGCGAAAGGCGTCTGGCGCGGATTCTCTTGCTGATGGCGGAATTTGGCGGACCAGGCGAGCCGGAGCCGCTGCTTCCACCGGTAACCCAGGAGACTCTTGCCGAGATGGTCGGCACCACCCGGTCCCGCGTCAGCTTCTTCATGAATCGCTTCAGGAAACTTGGCTACATTGAATACAACGGCCGCATCCGGGTTCACACGTCGCTGCTCAACATGGTTCTGCGCGATACACTGCCGGAGGAGAACGCAATCAGGCCCGTATTGCTCGATCCCCCGCCCAGTCCGGCACGAACCGCCAAGCGGGCGCTGTTGGTGTGAACTGAATGTTTTGCCCATCCGCAAAATAGATCAACTTTTCCCGCGCGGTTTCGTCTAATCAGACTGATCGACCACTCGGTTTGCCGGATGAGCTGTTCGATCCCAAGATCGCCGGTTCTTCCCGCGGATCAGGTTTTCACGCGTAATGGGTTCAAAATGCACGGAAAGGGCCGGGAACTTCCCCTGTTCGGAGATTGTCCTCCGCTTTGTTCAGCGGAAGGAATGGCTGCCCTCAGCGAAGCGAAACCACCCATTATGATGGCTTTAGTGTCCAGATCGAGGCTGGATCGCCGGCGAGTGGTTGTTCCGGAATTCTTCGATTGCAACCCGCAACGATTTGTTTGGTCGGGGGATCTCCTCCGAAGGAAGGGTCCATGAAAACCACTATGCGCTCCATCA